>PNNC01000073.1 GCA_013824015.1 Polaromonas sp. | reverse complement strand
CTCAAGGGCCTGGTCTGCACCCGCTCGGGCTCCCACCCCTACAACCTGTCGCTGTTTGCCACCGTGGTCGAGCGCCTCGGTGATGCCAAAGGCGAGGAATGGCTCAAGGGTGTGGTCGCCAACATGGCGCGTGCCCCCAAGGGAGGCGACACCGACCAGATCAAGGCCGTGGCTTCCGGCGAATGCGGCGTGGCCATCACCAACAGCTATTACGTCGCGCGCCTGATCAAGTCCGACAAGGCCGATGACAAGGCGGTGATGCAAAAGGTCAAGGTCATGTTCCCGAACCAGGCGACGTCGGGCACCCACGTCAACATCGCCGGAGCGGCCGTTGCCAGACACGCCAAGAACCCGGCCAACGCGGTCAAGTTCCTCGAGTTTCTCTCCAGCCCCTTTGCCCAGGACTACTTCGCCAACGGCAACAACGAGTTCCCGGCCGCCAAAGGCGTGAGCGCCAGCAACCCGGCCATCGTCGCCATGGGCGGCATCGGCTTCAAGCCCGAAAACATCCCCCTGGGCGTGGTCGCGAAAAACCAGGTCAAGGTGCAGCAGATGCTGGACCGGGTGGGTTATAAATAAGCCACGCTGCTTGCAAAAAGCCCGGTCCGCCGGGCTTTTTTTATGGCCGATAATCCGGGTTGACGTTGACGTTCACGTCAACTCCGCAACACCCCCTCTTTTCATCTTCCCAAGGAATTCTCATGGACATCGCAGGCAAAGTATTCATCGTCACCGGCGGCGCATCCGGCCTCGGCGAAGGCACGGCACGCATGCTGGCGGCCCAGGGCGGCAAGGTCGTCATCGCCGACATGCAGGTTGAAAAAGGCGAAGCGATTGCGAAAGACATCGGCGGCGCCTTCGTCAAGTGCGACGTCAGCCAGGAAGCCGACGGCCAGGCCGTGGTGGCCAAGGCCGTGTCCATGGGCAAACTGATGGGCCTGGTCAACTGCGCCGGCATTGCACCCGCGGAAAAAACCGTCGGCAAAAACGGCGCGCACAAGCTCGACGTGTTCAGCAAGACCATCATGGTCAACCTGATCGGCAGCTTCAACATGATCCGCCTGGCGTCCGAAGCCATGTGCAAGAACGAGCCCGAAGCCACCGGCGAACGCGGCGTGATGATCTCCACCGCCTCGGTCGCGGCCTATGACGGCCAGATCGGCCAGGCTGCCTACAGCGCGTCCAAGGGCGGCATTGTCGGCATGACGCTGCCGATCGCGCGCGACCTGGCGCGCAATGGCATCCGCAACATGACGATCGCCCCCGGCATCTTCGGCACACCGATGATGTTCGGCATGCCGCAAGAGGTGCAGGATTCGCTGGCCGCCTCCGTGCCCTTCCCCAGCCGCCTCGGTACGCCGCAGGATTACGCCAAGCTGGCGCGGCACATCTTTGAAAACGACATGCTCAACGGCGAGGTGATCCGCCTCGACGGTGCCATCCGGCTGGCACCGCGCTGAGCAGGCCCTGCGCCTTCAGGCGCTTTTGACGCGACTGGCCAGGCGCGGCAGGTCCAGGATACGGATGTGCCGCTTGTCCACCTCCAGCAAGCGCTCCTGCTGGAAGCCGGAAAACGTGCGGCTCACGGTTTCCAGTGTCATGCCCAGATAGCTGCCGATCTCGGCACGCGACATGCGCAGGTTGAACTCCAGCCCGGAGTAGCCGCGCGCCTTCATGCAGGCGGACAGATTGAGCAGGAACACAGCGAGCTTTTCCTCGGCATGCATGGTGCCCAGCAGCAGCAGCAGACCCTGCTCGCGCACGATCTCCTGGCTCATCAGCCGAACCAGCGCCTGTGCCACATCCGATTCGCCCGCAGTATCAAGCTTGCTCAGGGCGGCATAGGGAATGGGATGCACCTGGGCATCCTCCAGCGCCACCGCGCTGCTGGTATGCCAGCCGTGGGACAAGCCGCCCAGCCCCAGCAGGTCCCCGCTCATTTGAAAATCGGTGACCTGCTCACGACCGTCGGCTGTGCTGAGGCAGGACTTGAAGGTGCCGCTGTAAACCGCATAAACGAAGTCGAGGCGTTCGCCCTCCCGGAACAGCACCTTTCGGGCCCTGACCCGGATCAGCGGCAAGCTCAGCTTGCCAAGCTCCTCCCGATCCATCTGATGGGTTTCTGCCGCGGTCCCCGGCTCAGCACCAGGTTGGCCAGCTCGCGGCGCGAGCCGCGCGGCGCAGAGCAGCTTGGGCAAAACGTGCAGTGCGCGGGACTGTGCAGGCAGCTCAGCGATGGAATGCGTCAACATGAATACCCCTTTGCGTCTGGATCGCAACTTCAACGGTCAGGGCATGCCAGTAGCCCCGTTTCACAAAAGATCGGACCGGCCGCCTGGCGCCTCAGGCCTTCCTGTCGCCGCGGCCCAGTCGCCTGGCCGCATCGGCAGCACTGCGGGCCGCCTCACGGGCAGCGTCACGCGCCTTCTGCAGGGCTTCACGCGCAGCCTGTGCCGCCTTGTGCGTTTCTTCCTTCGCTGATCGCGCCGCTGCGCGCGCAGCCTCCTCAGCCCGCTCGGCCGCCTCCTGCGCGGCCGTTGACGCCCTGGCGGCAGCTTCCTCGCTCTTGCGCCAGGCCTCGCGGTTTTCCTCGTTCACCTTCGCAGCGGTCTCGCGGATTTTTTGCTGGCTGCGGCGCGCCGCCTCGGCGCCTTTGGCAGCCAGCTTGCTGATGCGGTCGGAAGCGCGCTGGGACACGTCGCCTACCGCCTGCTCCGCACGTTTTGCGGCAGCCTCGATCGCGGCAACCGTGCCGCGGCTGGCTCTGGCCGCGTCCTGTCCGGACCTGACCGTGTCCACGTCGGCGGATTTGACCGCGGCCGGGCCGGCGGCAGGTCCCTGGCCGGACGGTTGCGCAGCAAGTTTGGCCGTGCCGGCCAGCAAGGTGATGAGAATCAGCAGGGAAGCGATGCGCATGATGGTCTCCAGGCGGGTTGTTAAACATGCAGCATGGCCCGAGCCGGGGTGCCCCGGTTTGACACAGCGCAATCAGCCGCGTGGGCGCCTGTGCGGGCCGGCGCGCTGCTCGCAAGCCACCTGCACATACCCCCCGATGGAGCCGTACATGCATTGGTAGTAGCGTGGCGTGCTCCAGCCAGGTTTTGTCCGCGCAAGTGAGGCTGAAAGTTCTCGATCCAGCGCCATGGCTGCGCATGCGCGCGATGCCGGCACAGCCGGCGACACGGGCCTTGACAAAAAACAAGGCAGCGCACGGGCTGCGTCCTAAAGTGCATGTGCAGCGCTTGCGCCTGTCATCCATCCAGGAATCACTGCCATGAAATCAGATCTGCAACTCAAAAACGAGATCCTCAGCGAACTCGCCTGGGACCCGGCCGTCCGGGCAAGCGACGCCGACGTGCGGGTACGGAACAGCGTGGTTACCCTGCGCGGCCATCTCGAAAGCTACGCCGAAAAACATGTGATTGAACGGGCCGTGCAGCGCATCCACGGCGTCAGGGCCGTGGTCGTCGAGATGGATGTACGCCTGGGAGCAGGCACCCAGCGCACCGACGCTGAACTAGCAGCGGCGGCCGACCATGCACTGGCGTGGCATGTCCAGTTGCCGCGTGGCAAGGTGCAGCCGGCGGTCGGGCGGGGCTGGATCACGCTGAACGGCGAGTTGCAGTGGAACTACCAGCGCAAGGCCGCTGAACGCGCGGTTCGGAACCTGGTGGGCGTGCGCGGGGTGACCAACCTGATCTCCATCCAGCCTCGCGCCGCGGCTGCCGACATCCGCAAGAACATCCTCGATGCGCTGGCACGCCAGGCCGACGAGCAGGCCCGCCAGATCGAGATCGTCGTGGCCGATTCCCAGGTGACGCTGCGCGGCAAGGTGCATTCGTGGTCCGAACGCAAGGCCGCCCAATGGGCCGCCTGGTCCGCCCCCGGCGTATCTTCAGTGGTCAATCGGCTGCTGATCGAGCAGCGCTGACGCCACGGGCCGCTGGCGGAGTGCCATCGCCGCGCGGGCTTTGCAGGTGCTTACAAATCCCCGTATCACCGCCGCCGCGCGGCGGCTACGCAGCAAGTTCCCGGTTTACCATGAGGCGCCGACAGCCGCTTATCACCGGAGAGATACCATGAACATCGTTCCTGCCCTGAGGCCATCCAGCTTCCCGCTCGCCGCCTGCGCGCTGGCGGCCGCCGTACTGCTGGCGGCCTGCAGCAGCACGCCGCCGCTGGCCTACAACGTGCCCCAGCAGCCCGAGGGCGCCTCGGGTTACACCGAGAAACCGGGCTGGGCCACCAGCAAGTTCGCGGTGGCGGCGGCCAACCCGCTGGCCACCGACGCTGGCTACCAGGTGCTCAAGGCAGGCGGTTCGGCCGTCGATGCGGCGATCGCGGTGCAGATGGTGCTGACCCTGGTCGAGCCGCAATCGAGCGGCATCGGCGGCGGCGCATTTTTGCTGCATTCCGATGGCAAGGTGGTCGAGGCTTTCGACGGACGCGAAACCGCACCAGCCGCCGCCGATGAAAAGTTGTTTCTCGGCGCCGACGGCAAACCCATGCCCTTCATCGACGGCGTGGTCGGCGGCCGCTCGGTCGGCGTGCCCGGCACGGTGCGCATGCTGGAGATGGCGCACAAGCAGCACGGCAAGCTGCCCTGGGCGCAGCTGTTCAGACCGGCCATCACACTGGCCGAAGGCGGCTTCAAGGTGAGCGCACGCCTGAACACGCTGCTCAAAACCGAGCAGCACCTGAAAAAAGACCCGGTCGCCCTGGCCTACTTCTACCAGCCCAATGGGGAGCCGCTGGCCACCGGCACGCTGCTGCGCAACCAGCCTCTGGCCGATGTGCTGAAAAAAATCGCCACCGGCGGCTCCAAAGCGCTGCTCGAAGGCGAAGTGGCGCAGGCCATCGTCAGCAAGGTGCAGGGCCACCCGACGAATCCCGGCAAGCTGAGCCTGTCCGATCTGGCCGGCTACCAGCCGAAAAAACGCGAGCCGCTGTGCCACGACTACCGCGCCCAGTCGCGCGACTACCGCATCTGCGGCATGCCGCCGCCGAGTTCTGGCGCGATTGCGATCGGCCAGATCCTCGGCATGCTGAACAACACCAACGCCGCCAGCCTGCCGCTGGTGACCGGCAACAGCGGCATTCCCGGCACGCCGGGGCCGACACCGTCGGCCGACTGGCTGCACCTGTACACCGAAGCCTCGCGCCTGGCCTTTGCCGATAGGGCGCAGTATCTGGGCGACCCGGACTTTGTGCAGGCGCCCGGCGGCAACTGGACGAGTCTGCTGGCGCCCGCCTACCTGGCCGAACGCAGCAAGCTGATCGCGCAGCAGCCCGGCGGGCAAAGCATGAAAACCGGCAAGCCGGGCCTGCCCGGCGCGATCAGCACGGCCTACGCACCGATGCCGGCGCAGCCCGAATATGGCACCTCGCACATCAGCATCATCGACGGCTTCGGCAACGCGATTGCCATGACGACAACCATCGAGGACCAGTTCGGCTCACGCCAGATGGTGCGCGGTTTCCTGCTGAACAACGAGTTGACCGACTTCAGCTACGCGCCTGCCGACGCAGAGGGCAAGCCGGTGGCCAATCGCGTGCAGCCGGGCAAACGGCCGCGCTCCTCGATGGCGCCGACGCTGGTGTTCGACAAGGCCAGCGGTGAGCTGGTGATGAGCGGTGGCAGCCCGGGCGGCGCGCTGATCATCCACTACACCGCCAAGACCCTGTACGGCGTGCTCAACTGGGGCATGCTGCCGCAGCAGGCCATCAACCTGCCCAACTTCGCTTCGCTGAACGGCCCGACCCTCCTCGAGGAAAACCGCTTCGCGCCGGCCACGGTCGAGGCGCTGAAGGCGCGCGGCCACGAGGTGCGCGAAACCGCCATGACCAGCGGCTTGCAGGCGATTGCCCGCGGCCAGGCGCATGGCGCGCCGCTGCTGCTGGGCGGGGCCGACCCGCGCCGCGAAGGTGTGGTGATGGGGGACTGAAACAGCAGGGATCCTGGCCCCGGCGTGACGACGCGGCCGGCGATCAGGCCGCCCACTTGCCAGCGCGGACAGAGACAGAATCTGCGCGTGACCGCGCGCGTCAGCGTCGTGCTGGCCGGTCCCGGGTCAAGCCTCGGAGCGGGAGCCCTGGACGGCGTCGCCACTTTCGGCGCCTCGCACCACCAGCACAGGGCCTGGCGCCAGCCGAATGATCTGCTCCGCACCGCTTCCGAGCAGCATTCGACCGATCCCGCGCCGGCCATGCGTCCCGACGACTGTCAGGCTGGCATCCCATTGCCTGGCCTGCGCGGCGACTGCTTCAGCCAGATGCGTCCCGAACTGATCAATCAACACCGTGTCCGCGCGTATGCCAGCGGACTGAACAATAGCCAGCGCGTCAGCCAGTATTTTCCGGCCTGCCTCCTGCATTGCAGCAATTACGGCGCCAGACTCGCCGGCATAGGGGCTTAACCCGGTGAAGTAGGTCATTTCATCGAGCACATGGATCAAACGAATCTCCGATCTGCCACCCGAATAACTGGCCAGTTCCACGGCGGCCAGGACCGCCTTGGTCGATGTCGAACTGCCATCCACCGCCACCAGGATACGTCTGTACATTGCTGTCTTCCTCCAGGGTTTCCCATCGCACAATCAAGAAGTGAAACCCCTATCCCCCATCAAGGACAACGTGCTTCACCCGCCTCGAGGCAAGCTTGCATCTGGCGCGCTCGGGACATCTTGATCCTGATCAATCGATCCCGAAAGACCGCGCCGGACCATTGCAAACTGCTCTACCGGTTGTCGGCCGTGTTCATTCGTTTGACAAGGGTCACCGGCATCTGCGAGGTTTGCAGTACCTGCATGGAGACAGAGCCGAGAAGTGCCCCATGCAACCCGCCTCGGCCACGAGCACCCATGATGATGGCCTGACAGCCGTGCTGGGCGGCCATTCGCACCAGCGTTTCAGCGGGATCACCCGAGAAGATTTCGCGCTGAAAAGAAACCCCTGCCTCCACCAGCAATGACTCGGCTCCTGAAAGTGCGCGTTCGCCGACTGCGCCGGTCAGGTGGTCCAGCACCTTGTCATTGGGGGTAAAAATGATTTCACAGGTATGGACGGGCCACTGAACGGTTGCAAGCAAAAAACTTGCCTTCAACCCCTCGCGATACAAGTCAAGAGCGTGGCGCACGGCATCCAATGAAGCTTCAGAGCCGTCCACGGCTAGCAGGATTTTCATGGTGAGGTGACTCGGTACCTGGTGCAATAGTTCCGGCTGAGTGCCAGAAGTCGCCTGGCGTGAGTAGCCGAATCGAGTAACACACCCACTGCTGCCCTGATCTGCGGGACATCGCCACCACTACGGTGATTTGCGATCGGGTGCGGCACCCTCCACCCGCAGCGGGTTGGCCACCGGCGGCTCCGGTGGCTGGGCGATGCGTTCGTATTCGGAGATCACCTGGGCGCCCAGCAGCAGCAGCGTCGCCGCGATCTCCAGGCTCAGCAGCACCACAATCGCGGTGGTCAGCGAGCCATAGACCACGTTGACCTGCGACAGCGTGCCGAAGTACCAGACCAGCAGATGGCGCGTGATTTCCCACAGCAGCGCCGCGGTGGCGCCGCCGATCAGCGCGTGCCGCCACGACAGCTTGCCGACCGGCATCACCATGTAGACCGAGGTCAGCAGGAATATCTCGCCGGTCAGCCCGAGCAGGTACAGCAGCAGGCCCGACACACCGCTGAGCGACCATTCGCGGCCCAGCACATCGACACTTTCCTCGCCCATCGCGCGCAGCCCGCCCGACACCAGCGTGACCACCAGCAGCCCGGCGCCCAGGCTGACGATGTAGCAATACGGCAGCAGCGCCGAGACGATGAAGCGCCGGCGCCGCACCGCGATGCGGTGCAGGAAAATCACCGACATGGCGTTTTCCAGCACCGTGAAAGCCAGCGAGCTGAAAAACAGCATGGTCGCCAGCAACACCCAGCCGATCACGTCGCGGTGTTCGAGAAAGGTCGCGAGTTCGGCGACCACCGCGCGCGACTGCACCGGCATCAGCCACTCGAGGTAACGGCCCAGGGTCTGCAGCAGTTCGGCCTGGTCGATCACATGCGACAGCGCGATGATCACCAGGATCAGCAGCGGAACAATCGACAGCAGCGCGTAATAGGCCACGGCGCCGGCCAGCAGCAGGCCCTGGTTGGCGCGAAAGCCCTTGAGCACGCGCCAGGCAAACGCCGGCGGGTTGGCCAGCACATGGGCAGCCTGGTGGCTGAGGATCTGCATGCGCGACTTGCCCTTCAGACGTCGATGGCCACGGCCGAGCCGGCCTGCTTGCGCAACTCGAACTTCTGGATCTTGCCGGTCGAGGTTTTCGGCAACTCGCCGAACACCACCGCGCGCGGCACCTTGAAGCCAGCCAGATGTTTCTTGCAGTGCGCCACGATGTCTTCTGCCGTGGTGGCCGCGCCGGCCTTGAGCTCGACAAAGGCACAGGGCGTTTCGCCCCATTTGACATCGGGCCTGGCCACCACCGCCGCGGCCAGCACGTCGGGGTGGCGGTAGAGCACGTCCTCGACCTCGATCGACGAGATGTTTTCCCCGCCCGAGATGATGATGTCCTTGCTGCGGTCCTTGATCTTGATGTAACCGTCCGGATAAACCACGGCCAGGTCGCCGCTGTGGAACCAGCCACCGGCAAACGCCTCTTCGGTCGCCTTCGGATTTTTCAGGTAACCCTTCATCGCGATGTTGCCGCGGAACATGATCTCGCCCATGGTTTCGCCGTCGGAGGGCACGGGCTGCAGCGTCGCCGCGTCGAGCACACAGACATCGCGCTCGAGGTGGTAACGCACACCCTGGCGCGCGTTGAGCCGTGCGCGCTCGCCGATCTCGAGCTGGTCCCAGCCCTCCTGCACCGCACACACGGTGGCCGGGCCGTAGACCTCGGTCAGGCCGTACACATGGGTCAGGTCAAACCCCAGCGCTTCCATGCCCTCGATCATCGAGGCCGGCGGCGCCGCGCCCGCCACCATGGCCTTGACGCCGCGCGGCAGGCCCTGCTTCAGCTCGTCCGGCGCATTGACCAGCAGGCCGTGCACGATGGGCGCGCCGCAGTAATGCGTGACGCCGTGCGCGCGTATCGCTTCAAAAATCGCCTTTGCTTCGACCTTGCGCAGGCAGACATTGACACCGGCACGCGCCGCCAGCGTCCACGGAAAACACCAGCCGTTGCAATGGAACATGGGCAAGGTCCAGAGATAGACCGCGTGTTTGGGCATGTCCCATTCAAGGATGTTGGACAGCGCATTGAGCGCCGCGCCGCGGTGGTGGTAGACCACCCCCTTGGGGTTGCCAGTGGTGCCGCTGGTGTAGTTCAGTGCGATCGCATCCCACTCGTCGTCCGGCAGGCGCCAGGCAAAGTCCGGGTCGCCGCCGGCCAGGAACTCGTCGTAACCGATGCTGCCGATGCGCTCGACCGGCCCGGTGTACATCGCGTCCTCGACGTCGATGACCAGCAGCGGTGCCTTCGACTGGCGCAGGGCCAGGGCTTTTTTCACGATGGCTGCAAACTCCGGATCCACGATGAGCACCCTGGCTTCGCCGTGGTCCAGCATGAAGGCAATGGTTTCGGCATCGAGCCGGGTGTTCAGCGCGTTGAGCACCGCGCCCAGCACCGGAATGCCGAAATGAGCCTCGACCATGGGCGGGGTGTTGGGCAGCATGACCGCCACCGTGTCGCCCTTGCCTATGCCGCGCTGCTGCAGTGCACTGGCCAGCTGGCGGCAGCGCGTGAACACCCCGGACCAGCTGCGGCGCAGCCCGCCGTGCACCACCGCCAGCCGGTTGGGGTAGACCTCGGCGCTGCGCGCGATAAACGAGAGCGGCGACAGCGGCGCGTGGTTGGCCGCGTTGCGGGGCAGGTCCTGGTCAAAGATGGGGCTCATGGTGTCTCCTGGGGTCGGCCTGTATGCAGCCATGGTAGCCGCACCGGCCCGGCAGCGGAACGCGATGGGCTCGGGGCACAATACAGGCGTGGCCATTCCCCAATCATTCATCCAGGAGCTGCTGGCGCGTGCCGACGTGGTGGACATCGTCGGGCGTTATGTGCAGCTCAAGAAGGGCGGCGCCAATTTCATGGGGCTGTGCCCCTTCCACGGCGAAAAGTCCCCCTCTTTCAGCGTCAGTCCGTCCAAGCAGTTTTACCACTGCTTCGGCTGCGGCAAAAACGGCAACGCCATCAGCTTTCTGATGGAGCACGGTGGCATGAGCTTTGTCGAGGCCGTCAAGGACCTGGCCCAGCAGTACGGCCTGCAGGTGCCCGAAGACGACGTCTCGCCACAGGAGCGCGCCCGCGCCGCCCAGCAGCGTGAACAGCAGGCCACGCTGACCAGCGTGCTCGAAAAAGCCGGCATCGCCTACATCAAGCATCTGCGCGCCTCGCCACGTGCCATCGACTACCTCAAGGGCCGCGGCCTGTCCGGCGAAATCGCGAAAACCTTTGGCCTCGGCTACGCGCCGGAAGGCTGGCGCGCGCTGGCCAGTGTCTTCCCCGACTACAACGATCCGCTGCTGGTCGAAAGCGGCCTGGTCATCACCGGCGAGCCGGGCGAGGAAAACGCCCAGGGAGAGGCCAAACGTTACGACCGCTTCCGCGACCGCATCATGTTCCCGATCCGCAACGTCAAGGGTGAATGCATTGGTTTCGGTGGTCGTGTGCTCGGCGACGAAAAACCCAAGTACCTGAACTCGCCGGAAACCCCGGTGTTCAGCAAGGGCCGGGAGCTGTACGGCCTGTTCGAGGCGCGCAGCGCGCTGCGCGAGCATGGTTATGCGCTGGTCACCGAGGGTTATATGGACGTGGTGGCGCTGGCCCAGCTCGGTTTTGCCAATGCGGTGGCCACGCTGGGCACGGCCTGCACCAGCGACCATGTGCAAAAGCTGTTCCGTTTCACCGACGCGGTGGTCTTCAGCTTCGACGGCGACGGCGCCGGCCGCCGCGCCGCGCGCAAGGCGCTGGACGCCGCCCTGCCCTTTGCCACCGATGTGCGCAGTGTCAAGTTCCTGTTTCTGCCCGAGGAGCACGACCCCGACAGCTTCATCCGCGCCAACGGCCAGGACGGTTTTGCCGCGGCCGTGGCCAAGGCCGTGCCGCTGAGCAAGTTCATGCTGGAAGCCGCCGCCGAGGGCTGCGAGCTCGACACCGCCGAAGGCCGGGCCCACATGGCCAGCAACGCGCGGCCGCTCTGGAGCCTGCTGCCCGATGGCACGCTCAAGCGCCAGTTGCTGGCCGAAATCGCCGACCAGGTGCTGATCGACAGCCGCGAGCTGCTGCAGATCTGGCAGCCCGCGACCGCCCGGGACTATAAAAACAATAGCGGCTCACGTCCGCCCGGCAAGGGCCAGCGGCCCAAAACACCTGAAATTTCGGGCGGCGCATCCCATTTCGAGGAGTTTTCCGGCAATTTTGCCGACCTGCATGACGAGGGGGCTTACGCGGCCTCGCTGCCCATGGACTCCGGGGCATCCGGCCGCAGCTTTGGCGCCAAAACCGGCGCGGCCCGTCCCCCCCGCCGCATCGCCGGTCGCGTCTTGCCGGCCAGCCGCGAAGACCGGGTGCTGCGCCTGATGCTGACCGACCCGCAAAGCTGGGACAAGCTCAGCGGTGAGGAACATGTGCTGCTGTGTCAACTGCCGGCGCCGCATGGCCCGCTGTTTGTCTGGCTTGAAAGCCAGCTGCATGAACACGGCCCGCAGCCCTGGGCGGCGCTGCGCGAGGGCCTGCGCGAACACCCCCAGGAAAAACACGCGATCGACCAGATCGCCCAGTTACCCGAAGGCATCGAATGCGACTGGGACGAGGTCCGCGCCATCCTCGACCAGTTGCTCAAGCTCAGGCGCCAGCAGGACATGGTCGAGCTGTTGCCGCGTGTGATGAGCGATCCGGCGGCCCGCCAGCGTTATGAAGAACTCTCGGCGCTGCTGAAAAAAAGCTGATTTCAGCGCGGTTTTGATGCACAAAAATGAGGCATCAGGGTATAATCCGATTTTCCGCTACGGCAAGCGCGACAGCAGCACCTCCGGCAACCGCCCCCCGCAAGAACGGGACCGCACTGGTTGAGGGCAATTTCTCCGCAAGGACTGCACACCAAATGTTCGCCCAAACAACTTGCCTGGGGGCTCCTCAAAGCCCCTGAATGCCCAGCCCTCCGGCCCCGGGCATTTTTTGTGCCTGTGCCCCGGTGATACCGGTGCCGGGAACCCAGTCTGTTGAAGGAAGTTTCATACCGGGAGTTCGCCATGCCTGCTCAGAAGTCCAGCAAGTCCGCCAAAGCCGTGCCCCAGTCCAAAGCTGCTGCCAAAGCTGCCGCCCGACCGCCGGTCAGGAAGCCTGCCAGCAAGCTTGAAAAACCCGCAAAAACCGCCATCTCCAGACCAGTTCCCGGCAAAAAGGCCGCAGCGCCCAAAGCGCCCCTGAAATCCGAAAAGTCCGTCAAGAAAGCCCCCCCCGTGCCGACCAAGACCCCTGCCTCCCCTGCCAAACCCGTCGCCAAAAAAGAAGTTCCGCTGAAGGCCGCGCCGGCCCCAGTGGTGGCTGAAGTGCCCGTCAAGAAAAAACCCGGCCGCCCGCCGAAAAACCCGGCTGCAGCCGTTGAAGCCGGCGGCGCCAAGCGCGGCCGCAAACCCAAGGTGGCCGGCAAGATCGATGGCGACGAGGACATGTCGGACATCGAAGACGACCTGGTCGGCGAGCCGGTGGCAGAGACCACCGAAAAGGTCAAGCCGCTGCGCATGAAAATCAGCAAGGCGAAAGAACGCGCCCTGATGAAGGAATTCGGCCTGGACGAAACCGTGCTGTCCGAAGAAGACATGGCCAAGCGCCGTGCGCGCCTGAAAGCGCTGATCAAGCTCGGCAAGACCCGCGGCTACCTGACCCACGGCGAAATTTCCGATCACCTGCCCGACAAGCTGATTGACGCCGAAACCCTGGACGCGGTCATCGTCACGCTGAACGACCTCGGCGTGGCCGTCTACGAACAGACGCCCGACGCGGAAACCCTGCTGATCACCGCCAACGCCCCGGCCGGCTCGACCGAGGAAGAGGCCGAGGAAGCCGCAGAAGCCGCGCTGTCCACTGTCGACAGCGAGTTCGGCCGCACCACCGACCCGGTCCGCATGTACATGCGCGAGATGGGCACGGTCGAGCTGCTCACGCGTGAAGGCGAGATCGAGATCGCCAAGCGCATCGAGGGCGGCCTGATGAAGATGATGGAAGCCATCTCGGAAAGCCCGGCCACCATCGCCGAGATCCTGCGCCTGGGCGAAGAGATCCGCGAAGGCAAGATCGTGATTTCCACCGTGGTCGACGGTTTCTCCAACCCCAACGAAGCCGACGATTACGTGGCCGAGGAAGACTTCGACGAGTTCGACGAGGAAGACGACGACGACGGCAAGGGCGGCTCCAAGGCGCTGACCAAAAAGCTCGAGGAGCTGAAAAAGGAAGCGCTGACGCGCATCGACACCATCGCCTCGCTGTTTGAGAAAGTCCACAAGACCTACGACAAGGAAGGCTGGGGCACGCCGGCTTATGTGAAGGCGCAAAAAGCCCTCAGCGACGAGCTGATGACTGTGCGTTTCACCGCCAAAACGATTGAAAAACTCTGCGACCTGCTGCGCGGCCAGGTGCTGGACGTGCGCAAGAAGGAGCGCGAGCTGCGCCGCATCATCGTCGAGAAGTGCGGCATGCCGCAGGAAGTCTTCATCAAGGACTTCCCGCCAAATCTGCTGAACCTCAAATGGGTCGAGAAACAGGTCGCCTCCGGCAAGCCGTGGTCCGTCATCATGGCGCGCAACATTCCGCCGATCCAGGAACTGCAGACCAAGCTCGGCGAGCTGCAGGCCCGCGTGGTGGTGCCGCTGGCCCAGCTCAAGGACATCAACAAGCGCATGAACGAGGGCGAGACCAACTCGCGCGACGCCAAGAAAGAGATGATCGAGGCCAACTTGCGCCTGGTGATCTCGATCGCCAAGAAATACACCAACCGCGGCCTGCAGTTCCTGGACCTGATCCAGGAAGGCAACATCGGTTTGATGAAGGCGGTCGACAAGTTCGAATACCGCCGCGGCTACAAGTTCTCGACCTATGCGACCTGGTGGATCCGCCAGGCCATCACGCGCTCCATCGCCGACCAGGCCCGCACCATCCGCATCCCGGTGCACATGATCGAGACCATCAACAAGATGAACCGCCTGTCGCGCCAGCATCTGCAGGAGTTCGGCTTCGAGCCGGACGCCAGCATCCTGGCCGCCAAGATGGAGATTCCGGAAGACAAGATCCGCAAGATCATGAAGATCGCCAAGGAGCCGATCTCGATGGAAACACCGATCGGCGACGACGACGATTCGCACCTCGGCGACTTCATCGAGGACAGCGCCAACACCGCACCGCTGGAAGCCGCGATGCAGGCCGGCCTGCGCGATGTGGTCAAGGACATCCTCGACAGCCTGACACCGCGCGAAGCCAAGGTGCTGCGCATGCGTTTCGGCATCGAGATGTCCACCGACCACACGCTGGAAGAAGTCGGCAAGCAGTTCGACGTGACGCGTGAACGCATCCGCCAGATCGAAGCCAAGGCGCTGCGCAAGCTCAAGCACCCGTCGCGTTCGGACAAGCTGCGCAGCTTCATCGACACGCTGTAAGCAACCGGCCTCATTGCCGCGAAAGCGGCACGGCAACCCGACGCCCCGGCCCGTTCACAGCGGTCCGGGGTGTTGTTTTTGGGGCATTGAGGGCTTCACGCCGGACAGCGCGGTCTGCCCGACCGTCAACCGAATTTCAAAAACAGCTGGCTGTAAGGTTTTTTGAGATTGTCCAGGGCTACCCGAACCAGGGTGACGTTTTGTTGGAGCACCGCCTGGCGCAGCGCCAGAAGCGAGGTCTCCACAGCCTGCAGCGCCGGAGCAAAGGCAGGATCAGCTGCGACGCGGGCAGGTGCTTCGGTGCGCAAGCGCCCAGCCAGAAAGTCCAGGGTGCCGACACTGGCCATCAGCAACAACATGCCCTGTGCCTCACCCATCTGTTTTGGAGCTTCACTGAGGACATGCTCCATGACGCCATGGTAGGCGTTCATGTGGTCACTGTAGGTGATCACTCCATTGCGGCGTCGCAACTCAGCCATCAGGTCACGCGCCTTTTCCAGGGTCTCATGCGCTTGCGCCAGATTCCTGCCCTTGATCTGAAGCTCCGCCGCGTTATACACGGCGGCCACCTGAGCCAGGCTGTCTGCGAAACGGGCGTCACGGTCATAGGGCGCTGCAGGCCTGCTCGCGAACTGGTCCATCAGGGCTTGCCAGCTCTGCCTGGCCTGAGCGATTGCCTGCTCGGACTCAGCTTGTGCATTGCTGTTGGTGCGGAACAGGGCAACCCGGTAGGGCGCATAAGCCGCGGTCATCGCGTCCGTCACGGCATCGGCAGCCATAACAGACATCGCCGCGCAAAGCCCGATGGCCGCCAACCCGATTTTCTGGAGTTTCATGCTGATCCTGCCTTTCCGTTGATTGGATCGTTTTGATGTTTGCTGAAAGGTAAGCGGACCCGCCATTCCCAACTGGTGTCCTAGTTTGAAGCTACTCCTTTTTTGCGACTGAACCTTGCGCAAGCTCAAGCACCCGTCGCGTTCGGACAAGCTGCGCAGCTTCATCGACACGCTGTAAGGCCAGCGGCCGCAAGGCCATGGCAACAAAAAGCCGCAATCCGTCACAACGGGTTGCGGCTTTTTTCATGGCAACTTGCAAGCCTTTTCGGCCTCCCGCCCATGTCCCGTATGGGCTTCCAGCTATCAATACGATAGCGCTCCGTCCAACCCGTTCAGGCCGAAAATTCCTCGGTATCCACCTCACTGGCGCTCTGCGCGCTGTAGCGGTTGCCGGTGACGGTCTGCTGGTTGATCAGCGCTTCCAGCTTCGCCATCAGGCCGGCATCCAGCCGCACGTCCGCCGCACCGAGGTCTTCCTGCAAATGGTCGACACGGCCGGTGCCCGGGATCGGAATGATGTGCGGCGCCTTGTGCAGCAGCCAGGCCAGCGCCAGTTGCGCCGGCGTGCAGCCCGCCTCGGCGGCCAGCGCCTTGTAGGGCGGCAGCAGTTTGAGGTTGGCTGCGTAGTTGTCCGGCGCAAACCGCGGCATGGCTGCGCGGATGTCCTTGGGCGCGAGCGTGCCCACATCGTGGAGCGCGTCACACAGAAAGCCGCGCGCCACCGGGCTGAAGGCGACAAAGGCCGCGCCGATGTCGCGGCAGGCCTCGAGCACCGCAATTTCGGGGTTGCGCGTCCACAGCGAATACTCGGTCTGCACGGCGGCAATCGGGTGCACGGCATGCGCCTTGCGCAAGGTGGTGGCCGATACCTCGGACAGGCCGATGCTGCGTACCTTGCCCGCGCGGACCAGCTCGGCCATGGCACCGACGCTGTCCTCGATCGGCACCTTCTTGTCCCAGCGGTGCAGGTAGTAGAGGTCGATCACGTCGGTCTGCAGGCGCTGGAGGCTGTCCTCACAGTTCTTGCGGATGGTCTCGTGCCGGCCGTCGATGACACGTTTGACACCGTCGTCGAACTGCACACCCGCCATGCCGCCCTTGCTGGCCAGCGTGAAGCGGCTGCGGTGTTTTGACAGCACCTTGCCGATCAGGGTTTCATTGGCGCCAAAACCGTACAGCGCCGCCGTGTCGAACAGCGTGACGCCGGCATCGAGCGCCGCCAGCAGCACCCGTTCGCCCTGCTCTGCCGACGGCGGCGTGCCGTAGGCGTGACTGAGGTTCATGCAGCCCAGGCCGATGGCTGAGACGTCGAAAGGGCCGATGGTGCGGGTTGGCAAGCAGTTGGGCATGGCTTACTTCAGCTGCTGTTCCAGGTCGTGCAGCACCTGATAACACGGCAACACTTTGGCGACGCTGGAATTCGGCTCGCGGCCTTCGCGGATCGCGGCAAAAAATTCGCGGTCCTGCAGTTCGATGCCGTTCATGGACACATCCACCTGACTGACATCGATTTTTTCTTCCTTGCCGTTGAACAGGTCGTCGTAACGCGCGATGTAGGTGGCGCTGTCGCCGATATAGCGGAAGAAGGTGCCCAGCGGGCCGTCGTTGTTGAAGCTCAGCGACAAGGTGCAGATCGCGCCGTTGGCCGCCTTCAGCTGGATGCTCATGTCCATCGCAATGCCCAGCGTTGGATGGATCGGGCCCTGGATGGCATTGGCTTTCACGATCGGGCTGCCACACTGGTAAGCAAACAGGTCCACCGTGTGGGCTGCGTGGTGCCACAGCAGGTGATCGGTCCAGCTGCGCGGCTGGCCCAGCGCATTCATGTTGCTGCGGCGGAAGAAATAGGTCTGCACATCCATCTGCTGGATGTTGAAGCGTCCGGCCGTGATTTCCTTGTGCACGTACTGGTGGCTGGGGTTGAAGCGGCGCGTGTGACCGCACATGGCCACCAGGCCGGTCTGCTTCTGCAGCGCCACCACCTCCTGCGCGCCCTTCAGCGTGTCGGCCAGCGGGATCTCGACCTGCACATGTTTGCCGGCCTTCATGCAGGCGATCGACTGCTCCGCGTGCATCTGCGTCGGCGTGCACAGGATGACGGCGTCCACCTCCTTGAGCGCCAGGCTGTCGGCCAGGTCGGTGCTGACGTGGGCAATGCCGTATTTGGCAGCGACTTCTTTGGTTTTCTCCAGATCGCGGCTGATCAGCGAGACGACTTCCACGCCTTCAATGTTCTTGATGCCGTCGAGGTGTTTGATGCCGAAGGCGCCGGCGCCGGCGAGCGCCACTTTGATGGTTTTGGTCATGATTTACTTGTTCTCCAGAATCAAATGGCCCACCGCGGTGTTGCTGGCGGGCACATGGTAAAAACGGTGGGCGACCTTGGGCGCGGGGCCACCGGCCACGTCGGCCATCGCGCCGCGCGCGATCAGCCACATCACGAGCTCGATGCCTTCCGAACCGGCCTCGCGCACATAGTCGATGTGCGGCTTGGACGCCAGGCCTTCCGGGTCGGCGATCAGCTGGTCCAGGAAGGCGTTGTCGAATTCCCTGTTGATCAGCCCGGCGCGCGGGCCCTGCAGCTGGTGGCTCATGCCACCCGTGCCCCAGATCTGCACATTGAGCGGCTTGTCAAAACTCTCCACCGCCTTGCGGATGGCCTTGCCCAGCTCGAAGCAGCGCCGGCCCGACGGCACCGGGTACTGCACCACGTTGACCGCAAACGGAATCACCGGGCAGGGCCAGGCCTGCGGCTGGCCACACATCAGCGACAGCGGTACAGTCAGGCCGTGGTCCACGTCCATCTTGTTGACGATGGTCAGGTCGAAGTCCTGCTGGATCACCGACTGCGCGATGTGCGCGGCCAGTTCGGGGTGGCCAATGACCTTGGGCACCGGGCGCGGTCCCCAGCCTTCGTCGGCCGGGGTGAATTCGGCAGCGGTGCCGATGGCGAAGGTCGGGATCATCTCCAGGCTGAAAGCCGTCGCATGGTCGTTGTAGACCAGGAAAATCACGTCGGGCGGGTTGTCCTTGAGCCACTGCTTGGAGTAGTCGTAACCCTTGAACACGGGTTGCCAGTAGGGCTCGCCACTTTTGCCGAGGTCCAGGGCCGCGCCGATGGCGGGCACGTGGGAGGTGTAAACGGAGGCGGTGATTTTGGCCATGTCAGGTTCTCATTTCTTGCCGGCTTTGCCTTGGGGTTGGTGCTGGGCCTGGGCCGTGCCGTCTTCCCCGACCACGCGGTTGCCCTCGACCGAGCGGCCGCCGGCAATCATCATGTCGCGGTATTCCTCTTCGGTCATGCCGGTCATGCTGCCGGCCATCTGCTGGAAGCTCTTGCCGTCGGTCGCGCCGATCTTGGCCAGGAAGTAGATGTTGCCGCCGGCCTTGATGCAGCGGTTCAGGTCGCGCGCCAGCACCGCCTGCTTCTGCTCTTCGGTCATCGGCCATTCATCGAGATAGGCGCGTTCATCGGCCTTGAAACGCGCGCGGTTCTCCGCCTTCATCAGCGACATGCAGAACTGGTTCAGGTGATAACCGAGGCGGGACTGCTCGGCATCAAAAATTGTGGTGCCTGGCACGTCCAGGTAGGGTTTGTCGAGGGGCATGATGGGTTTCCTTGTCCGGGCTTGGCTGATCAACTCCAGTACAGGCGTGTCGGGTTGTCCACGAGGAGCTTGCGCTGCAGTTCAGCCGTGGTGGCGATATGGGGAATGTAGTCCACCAGCAGGCCGTCATCGGGCATGTGGTCTTTGAGGTTCGGGTGCGGCCAGTCGGTGCCCCAGAGCACGCGGTCGGGAAAGGTCTCGACCAGGCGCCGGGCGAAGGGCACGACATCGCGGTAGGCGTTCTGCTCACCGTTCAATGCCGGCGGGCCGCCCACGCTCAGGCGTTCGGGGCAGCTGACCTTGCTCCAGATGTTGTGATGTTCACGCATCATCCTGACGAACAGTTCGAACTCGGGGCCGTCCACCGGCTTGGTCACATCGGGTCGGCCCATGTGGTCGACCACCACGGTGGTCGGCAGCGCAGTGAAAAAATCGTAGAGCTCGGGCAGGTCCTGGGCCTCGAAATACACCACCACATGCCAGCCCAGCGGCGCGATGCGGTTGGCGATCTCCAGCAGGACCTCGCGCGGCGTGAAGTCGGCCAGGCGTTTGACGAAGTTGAAACGTGTGCCGCGCACACCGGCGTCGTGCATGTCCTGCAGTTCGGCATCGGACACATCGCGCTTGACCGTGGCCACGCCACGCGCCTTGTTGTCCGAATGCCGGAGCGCATCGACCAGCGCCCGGTTGTCGCTGCCGTGGCAGGTGGCCTGGACGATCACGTTTTTGTCAAAACCCAGGTGGTCGCGCAGCGCAAACAACTGGTCCTTCGACGCGTCACACGGCGTGTATTTGCGCTCGGGCGCATAGGGAAACTGCGCGCCGGGGCCGAACACGTGGCAATGCGCATCCACCGCGCCGGCGGGCAACTTGAATCGGGGTTTGCTGGGGCCGGTGTACCAGTCCAGCCAGCCGGGGGTTTTGGTGAATTCCATGGTGTTCAATCCGGTTTGATATTGGCTTCGCGCACCAGTTTTGCGTAACGCTGGCGCTCGCTGCTGATCAGGGTGGCGACCATGGCCATGCTGCCGGGCAGCACTTCCCCGCCGACCGCCGTCATGCGCTGCTGCACTTCCGGCGTCTTCAGCGCTTTTTGCACTTCGGCGTGCAACTGGGTGACGATGGCCCGGGGCGTGGCGGCAGGCGCCATCAGCGCGTACCAGACCGAGGCTTCGAAACCGGGGAAACCGGATTCGGCAATCGTCGGCACGTCAGGGAAGATCGCCGAACGATTCGGGCTCAGCACCGCCAGCACCTTGAGCTTGCCGCTTTTGACATGCGGGCTGACCTCCAGCGCATTCATCGCCAGCAGCGGCACCTGGCCGCCGATCACGTCGGTGATGGCCTGCGAACCGCCGCGGTAGGGAATATGCTGCAGCTCCATGCCGGCCGCACGCGCGAACAGCTCACCGGCCATGTGGGGTGTCGAGCCGTTGCCTGGGCTGGCGAACGCAATCGAACCTGGCTTGGCCTTGGCAGCTTCGATCAGCTTGCCGATGTTGGCGTAAGGCGCATTGGCGTTGGCCGCAATCACGACGGGCACGCGACCTACCAGCGAGATGGCGACCATCTCACGCTCGGCATCAAACGGTGCCGGCTGGTACAGCGACATGTTGGCGGCCAGCGCATTGGCGGCCAGCATCAGCGTATACCCGTCGGCCGGCGCATCGATGACATGTTTGACCGCAATGTTGGTGCCGGCACCCGGCTTGTTTTCGATGATGAAGGGCTGGCCCAGGCTGCCGCTCAGGCTTTGGCCCAGGGTGCGGGCCACGATATCGACCGCACCACCGGCTGAATAACCGACGACGATCCTGACCGGCTTGGCCGGGTAGGTCTGCGCAGCCGCCATCGGCAAGGCACCCAGCAAGGCCACCGTCGCTGACGCCACGACCAGCGCACGCGGCAAAAAGGAAAGGGAGATGTGCATGCTGTTTATCCGATGTATTTCAGGCCGAGCTGTTCGAGCGGCTCACGCATCTTGTACATGTCCAGGCCCAGAATGCCCGAGGCCAGTTTGGCGCGCTTTTCACCTTCGTTGGCTTCTCGGGCCGCGGCGGCATCGGCGGTTTTCGCAGCCAGCGCAGCGGGAACCACGCACACACCGTCGTCATCGGCCACGATCACGTCGCCCGGGTTCACACTCATGCCGGCGCACACCACCGGGATGTTGACCGAACCCAGCGTCGCCTTGACCGTTCCCTTGGAACTGATGGCGCGGCTCCACACCGGAAAGCCCATCTCCTGCAGTGTCTTCACGTCGCGGCAGCCACCGTCGATGATCAGGCCGCGCGCGCCGCGCGCCATGAAGCTGGTGGCCAGCAGGTCGCCAAAAAAACCATCGGTGTTGTCGGTGGTGCAGGCTGCCACCACGATGTCGCCGGGCTGGATCTGCTCGGCCGCCACATGCATCATCCAGTTGTCGCCGGGCTGCAGCAGCACCGTGACGGCGGTGCCGGAAATCTGCGCACCGGGGTAGATCGGCCGCATCCAGGTTTTCATCAGGCCGACACGGCCCATGGCCTCATGCACCGTGGCCGAGCCGTATTGCGCCATGCGGTCGGTCGCAGCACGATCGGCCCTCACGATATTCCGGTAAACAACGCCAAGTTCGAACATGTTTATTTCCCCTGTTGTTTGAGCAGCGCATCCAGGCGCGGGAACACGCGGCGCGTGTTGGCTTCGTAGATCTGGTGTTTGTCGTCGGCGCTCAGGATGGTGGATGCCTCGATGTAGCGCTTGGTGTCGTCGTAGTAGTTGCCGGTTTCCGGGTCGATGCCGCGCACCGCGCCAATCATCTCCGAGGCAAACAGCACGTTTTTGACCGGGATCACGGTGTTGAGCAAATTGATGCCGGGCTGGTGATAGACGCAGGTGTCGAAGAACACGTTGTTGAGCAAATGGTCCTTGAGCAGCGGTTTTTTCATCTCCTGCGCGAGCCCGCGGAAGCGCCCCCAGTGGTAGGGCACCGCGCCGCCGCCATGCGGAATCAGGAAGCGCAGCGTCGGGAAGTCCTTGAACAGGTCACCCTGGATCAGCTGCATGAAAGCCGTGGTGTCGGCGTTCAGGTAATGCGCGCCGGTGGTGTGAAAGGCCGGGTTGCACGATGTGGACACATGGATCATGGCCGGCAGGTCGTACTCGACCATCTTTTCGTAGATCGGGTACCAGAGCCTGTCGGTCAACGGCGGGCTGGTCCAGTGGCCGCCCGAAGGATCGGGGTTCAGGTTGATGCCGACGTTGCCGTAATCCTTGACGCACTTTTCCAGCTCGGCAATGCAGGTTTTGGGATCGACGCCCGGCGACTGCGGCAACATCGCGACCGGCACGAAATGCTCGGGGAACAACTGGCTCACGCGATAACACAGCTCATTGCAGATCGCCGCCCAGGTGCTGGACACCTGGAAGTCGCCGATGTGGTGCGCCATGAAGCTGGCGCGCGGCGAGAACAGCGTGATGTCGCTGCCACGTTCCTTCATCAGCCGCAGCTGGTTGGTCTCGATCGACTCGCGCAGCTCGTCGTCGCTGATTTTCAGGTCCGCCACCCTGGGCATGACGGCGGCATCCTGGATGCCGGCGATCTGCTGGTTGCGCCAGTTCTCCAGCGCCTTGGGCGCCGTGGTGTAGTGACCGTGGCAGTCGATGATGAGGCTCATGGGTTCTCCTGTTTTTCTGGTGTTGTGGCCGTGTCCGGCTCAGGCCGGTTCCATGCCCTGGCGCTGTTTCGCTGCGTCGGCCTGCGGCGAGCACATGTAGTCCAGCAAGGCCTTGACCCGCCCGAATTGCGGCGAGCCGGCCGGCACGCTGGCATGGATGCCGGCGGAAAAAATGGTGGTGATCTGGATGGCCGGCGGCAGCGGGCCCACCACGCGGATGCCTTCCACGTGGAGCAGCTCGCTCAATTGCTGGAATCCGAGTTCAACTTCGCCGCGCGCCACCAGCGTGCCGACCGGCACACCGGGTGGCGCCTGGACCATGCGCCCCTGGATCTCGCCGGCGATGCCCCAGCGCTCGAACAGTTGGGCCAGCGCGACGCCGCTGGGGCCGGTCGAATAACTGAGGCTGCGGGCGGCCAACACGGCGCGTTTCACCGCCGCTTCGGAACCGATGTCTGGCAGCGGCGCGCCGGCGCGCACGCAGGCAGCAACGCCGGACTTCACCAGGTCCACCTTGCTGCCGGCATGCAGATGGCCCGCGGCCAGAAGTTTGTCGATGGCGTCCGATGCCAGCACCACCAGATCGAAGGCTTCGCCCGCCTGGACACGTTTGGCGGCATCCACACCGCCGACCGCTTCGATCACCGCGCCATAACCGGCCTGTTTTTCAAAACCGCTGAGCAGTTCGGCCAGCAGCTGGCGGGTCGCCATGGAGGAAATGCCCTGGATTCCGGGAGTCGCACTTTGCATCGCTGAATTCTGGTGGCATCCACCCCGCGAGGGAAGGCCCCGAGCGGACTAGCAGGTATACCATTTGGGCATAATTTGGCAAAAGTTATTCAAAACCATGGACCTCAAGCAACTCGAGTACTTCGTACGGGTCGCCGAACTGGGCAGTTTCACGCGCGCCTCGATCGCGCTCGACATCGCCCAGCCGGCGCTCAGCCGCCAGGTGCGCCTGCTGGAGGTGGAGCTGCGGCAAAGCCTGCTGACCCGCACCGGGCGTGGCGCCATTCCGACCGAAGCCGGCAAGCTGCTGCTCAAACATGGGCGCGGCATCCTGCACCAGGTGGACGTCGCGCGCGAGGAACTCGGCGCGGTGCGCGGCGGCCTGGCCGGCCGCGTCTCCATCGGCTTGCCGCCCAGCCTGTCCAAGCTGATCACGGTGCCGCTGACCCAGGCCTTTCGCCAGCAACTGCCGCATGCCCAGTTGACCCTGACCGAGGGTTTTTCGATACTGATGCAGGAGGGCCTGCGTGTCGGCAACCTCGACCTGGCCGTTCTCTACAACTCGGAGCGTTCCCCCGAGCTGGAAACCATCACGCTGCGAACGGAAGAGCTGGTGCTGATCTCCCCCAGAACCAGCGCCCGGGCCGGCGCCGCTGCCCGAAGCGGCAGCGGCAAACGCCAGCCGATCGCGCTGGCCGAGGTGGCCAGGCTGCCCTTGATCCTGCCGAGCCGTCCGAATGCCTTTCGCATCCTGATTGAAGGCGAGTTGATTGCCATCGGCTGCAAGCCGCAGCTGGCGCTGGAGGTGGACGGCCTGAACGCCATCCTGAGCCTGGTGCGCGAAGGCATGGGCCACGCGGTGTTGCCCAGTTACACCCTGAGCAATGCCGAAGACCCCGGCCACTTCACCTTGCGCAGCATCCGTTCGCCGCGCATCATGAGCGAGCTGATGCTGGTGCGGTCCTCGCGGCGTGCCAGCACCGACACCCAGAAAAAGGCGATCGAACTGGTCAAATCGGTGGTGATCGAAGCCATCAAGCCCTACAACTGACGCCACACACCATGCGCCTCCACCCCCGCACCCTCGTTCTCGCCGCTACCCTGCTGGCCACCGGCAGCGCTGCCGCGCAAGGCAACACCGCAGCCGCTGCGCCCTACCCTGTCAAACCGATACGCCTGGTGGTGCCTTTCACGCCGGGCGGCAGCTCGGACATCCTCGCGCGTTCGATCGGACAGAAACTGGGCGAGGCCTGGGGCCAGGCGGTGGTGATCGACAACATCCCGGGGGCCGGCGGCTCGCTCGGCGCCGACCGTGTTGCGAAGGCGGCGCCCGACGGCTACACCCTGCTGATGGGCCACATCGGTACCCACGCCGTCAATCCGCTGATCTACCCCAGGCTGCCCTACGACCCGATCAAGAGCTTCAGCCCGGTGGCCTGGGTGGCCAGCGTACCCAACATCCTGGTGGTGCACCCCGCGGTTCCGGCCAGAACACTCAAGGAGCTGGTGGCCCTGGCCAAATCGAAACCTGGCCAGCTCAACTACGGCTCCGGCGGCAACGGCAGCGCCGCCCACCTGGCGACCGAATACCTGAAACTGCAGAGCCAGACCTTTGTGGTGCACGTGCCCTACCGCGGCACCGCGCCCGCCGTCAACGACCTGGTGGCGGGTCAGATCCAGGTGCTGTTTACCGGCGCACCGGCGGTGCTGCCCTTTGTCAAGTCCGGGCAGATGCGTGCGCTGGCGGTGTCCAGCAGCAAACGCATGGACGCCCTGCCGGATCTGCCGACCGTGGCTGAAAGCGGCTACAAGGGTTTCGAGGCCGATCAGTGGTACGGCATCATGGCGCCCGCCGGCACGCCGCGCGAGATCGTCGCCAAACTCAATGCGCAGATCAACCTGGCGCTGAACACGCCCGATCTCAAGACCCGGCTGGCCAACGAAGGCGCGACCGCCACGCCGACCACGCCGGAGGCTTTTGGCAAACACATCGCCAGTGAACTGGCACGCTGGAAACCGGTGATCCAGTCCGGCGGGATCAAGGCCGACTGAGCGGGCGTTTTGGCGCAGCAGCCAGCAACCGGTCTGCGTAATCCTGCCAGCGGGCATCCTTGCCCACACCGGCAAACACGCCGGCCCTGGCCTGGTCGGCCACCCACTGCTGCTTGTCGGCAATCGCCGCGGCCATGAAGGGCTCAAAGCCCGGCCCGGCTTCGCGCACAGTGTGGGCCGCCTCGCGCATTTCCTCGGCGCGGCGCTGGCCGTGCTGCACCACCCGGCTGAAAAAGTAGGCGCCCTGCCTGTCCCAGTCGATGGACGGGAAGGTTTCGGCCAGCGTCGGCAACACATGGTCCTCCACGCCATAGGCCCGCGCCGTGGTGTAACTCTCGATCACCAGCGCCTCCAGGCCCTTGATCATCACGCTGCGGCACATCTTGATGGCGCTGGCCACACCGACTTGCTCGCTGACGACCTTCGCATCCATGCCCCAACCGGCCAGCACGGCCGCCAGTTCGGCAGCACCTGCGCCGCCCAGCAGCATGGGCACCTGGATGCCATAAGGCGGCACCGAGGTCATCACACCGGCTTCGACATACATCGCACCGGCGGCATCGATCAGCGCCGCCGCCTGCTGCTTGGTGCCGGGTGAGGCCGAGTTCAGGTCCAGGAAAACCGCACCGGGCCGGATATGGCTTGCGGCGGCCTGCGCCACCGCCAGCGTGTTCGAGGCGGTGACGGCTGAAATCACCAGGTCGGCACGCCCGCACAGCTCGGCCATGGATCGGCAGGCCGCCACACCCGCCTCGGCCGCATGGGCCAGTGGCGCGTCGCGCAGCGCCGGCGTTTCAAACTGGAGGTCCCAGGCGCTGATGGCCGCGACCCGGTCCTTGAGGCCGGCCGTGAAAATCCGTCCAACCTCGCCGTAACCGACCATGCCCAGGTGTTCGAATTTCACGACGGATACTCCTTCAACAGACAGGCCTGCGCGCCCTTATTGCGTGGGGATTCTTGCGCGGACGATGACATCGCCCCAGCGTTTTGTTTCGCTGGCCAGCAGCGCCGCGGCCTGCTCGGGTGAACTGGCGCGCGCCTCCACATTCAGGTCGGCCAGCTTCTTCTTCACATCCGCCGAATTGACAGCCGCGCTGATCTCCTTGTTGAGCCGGGCGATCACGTCTTTCGGGGTTTTCGCCGGCGCCGCCAGCGCGTTCCAGCTCGACGCCACAAAGGTCGGCAGCCCGCTCTCTTTGGCGGTGGGCACCTCCGGCAACACGGCCGCGCGTTTGTCGCCGGTGACGGCCAGCGCCCGCACGGCACCGGCCTTGATCTGCGGCAGCACCGGACCGAGGATTTCCACCGCGGCGTCGATCTGGCCGCCGCGCAAGGCGGTGATCACCGCCGGCGTGCCGTTGAACGGGACGATCTGCATGTCCACCCCGGCGCTGGTCTTGAACAGCTCGGCGGCCAGGTTCTGCGTGCTGCCGATGTTGATGCTGCCGAGGTTGAGCTTGCCGGGATGGGCTTTGGCAAAGGCCAGCAACTCGCCCAGGGTTTTGAACTTCGAGTCGGCCGGTGTGATGATGGCAATGTCAAAAAAGCCGAGCGTGGACACTGGCGCAAAGTCGCGCACGGTATCGAAGGGCAGCGACTTGAAAAGACCCGCGCTGACCGCTGTGCCGTTGGACATCAGCAGCAAGGTGTGGCCGTCGGGCTCTGCCTTGGCCACCGCGTCGCCGGCCACGATGCCGCCGGCGCCGGGTTTGTTGTCGATCACCACCGGCTGGCCGAGTGACTCCCCGAGTTTTTGCGCCACGGTGCGGGCTGTCAGGTCGGCCACGCCACCGGCGCCGAAAGGCACGACGATCCTGAGCGGTTTGGACGGAAAGTTTTGCGCGCTGGCCAGCGAGGCCAGCAGCAGGCAGGCCAGCAGGCCGGAGGCAAGGCGTTGAAAATTCATGGCAGTGTCTCTTGTTTCAAGGGGTGGACATCCCGCATTCTGGCGCAGGCCGCAGGCCCGCGGAAAGCCACCCGGTGCGCCGGCCTGAGCCCCAGCAAAGAAGTCAAAACCGGCCCCAGCCCATGTCAGTCATGGGCTGGCAGCTATACATTCAATAGCAAACCGGGCACGCCGCGACCGTCTGCCGGCATCACCCGACGTATTGCACCAGCCACAGCGAGATCGGCGGGAAGGCCAGCAGCAGGATGGTGCGTATCACATCGCTGACCAGGAAAGGCATCACACCCTTGTAGCTTTCGGAGATGGGCACATCCTTGGCCATGCCGTTGACCACATAAACATTGAGCCCCACCGGCGGCGCCAACAGGCCGAAGCCCACCGTCATCAGGACCATGATGCCGAACCAGATGGCCACCGATTCCTTGGGCATGCCGAAGTCCAGACCCATCACCACCGGGAAGAAGATCGGGATGGTCAGCAGGATCATGGACAACTCGTCCATCACCGCGCCCAGCACCACATAAAACAGCAGAATGCCCGACACCACCAGCACCGGCGCCACGCCCCAGCCCTGGATCACGCTGGCCAGTTGCGCCGGCACCTGGGTCAGCGCCAGGGCGGTGTTCATCATGTCGGCGCCGATGAAGATCATGAAGATCATGGCGCTGGCGCCGGCCGTCGAATAAAAGCACAGCCTGATCTTTTTCAGCGTCAGCTCGCCCCTGAGCACGGCGGCCACAAAAGTCGCTGCCGCTCCCACACCCGCGCCCTCGGTGGGCGTGAACAGGCCGCCGTAGATGCCGCCAAACACGATCACGAAGATGATGGCAATCGGCGCCACCGCCAGCACGCCGGCCAGCGTCATGCGCGGGCGCTCCGCGTCATGCTCGGGCGCATGGCCGGGGAACAGGCGCACGTACACCGCGATGGCGATCATGTAACCGCACATCGCGATGATGCCGGGGATGGTGGCCGCGGCAAACAGCTTGGCGATGTTCTGCTCGGTCAGGATGGCGTAGATCACCAGCGGCACTGACGGTGGAATCAGGATGCCCAGCGTGCCGCCTGCCGCCAGCGTGCCGGTGGCCAGCCGCCCGGAATAGCCGTGGCGTTTCATCTCAGGCAGCGCCACCGAGGTGATGGTGGCCGCGGTGGCGATGGACGAGCCGCAGATCGCGCCGAAGGCCGCACTGGCCATCACCGCCGCCATGGCCAGGCCGCCCCGGAAGCCGGCCATGATCACGCTGGCAAACTGGAACAGCGCCTTGGAAATACCGCCCTGGGTGGCGAAGTTGCCCATCAGGATGAACAGCGGAATCACCGACAGGTCGTAGCTGGCAAAACGCGCGTAGGCCAGGCCGTTGAGGTTGTTCAGGAAAGGGGCCAGGCCGACCTGGTAGAGATAGCCGAACACACCCGCGATAAACATCGAGATGGCAATCGGCACACGGATCGCCATCAGGCCCAGCATGCAGGCAAAAATAAGGCCCGCCAACATCAAGGAACTCATTGCGCCTGCTCCGGAAAATCGCCATACAAAGTCTGGGTCAGGGCAATCACGCCCGTCAGCACCATCGGGGGCACCATGAAGGCGTACACGATCCACTCGGGAAAGCCCAGCATCATGGTGGAGGAGTTGGACTTGAAGGCGCTGATGCCGCCCATCGTCGTGCGCCAGGCCAGCACCAGCAGCACCGCCGCCAGCAGGGCGCTGCCGACACGGTCCAGCCGGCTGTTGGCCGCAGCGGACAGGCGCGCGGTGAAAAAGTCCACGATGATGTTTTCGCGCCGGAGCTGGCACAGCGGCAGGAACAGCGCCACCGCCGCGCCCGCCGCGGCCGCGGTCAGCTCATAGTCGCCGACCAGCGTCGTGCCGATGGTGTTGCGGCCTATCAGGCTGATGCAGGTAATCAGTGTGATCGCCGTCAGGATCACGCCCGCCAGAACCGCGCAGGCTCCGGCCAACAGGGAAAGCAGCTTCAATTCATCACCATCTGTAGTAAATGAACTGCCCCCTTCGCCTTCACGGCAAAACAGGGGGCAGCGTTGTTGGCAACACCTGCAGGCCGGAAGCGGCCTGCGCGTGTCTGATTATCGTTGGTACTTGGCGATCAGGGCGCGGGCTTCGGACGCCAGCTTGGCGCCGTCGATGTTTTTGCCCTTCATCTCGGCCACCCAGTCGGTCTCGACCGTCGAGGCGGTCCGGCGCCAGCGCTGCGTCTCGGCGATGTCGAGCGCAACAATGTTGTTGCCGGCCTTTTCGGCGATGGCACGGCCGGCCACGTCACCTTCGTCCATCGCACGGCCGAACATGGCGGCGGTTTCGATGCCGGAGTTGGCGTCAATCACCTTCTTCAGGTCGGCCGGCAGCTTCTCGTAAGAGGCCTTGTTCATCGAGAACGCAAAAGTCTGGGTGTACAGGCCTTCCTTGCCGGCAAAGGTGGTGTGGTTCTTCACCAGCTCGGTCACCTTGAGCGAGGGCGTGACTTCCCAGGGGATGGTGGTGCCGTCGATCACGCCCTTGGACAGCGCGTCGGTCACGGCCGGCACCGGCATGCCCACCGGCGTGGCGCCCAGCTTGGTCAGCATGTTGCTGATCACGCGCGAGCCACCGCGCACTTTCATGCCGCGCAGGCTCTCGAGCCCGGTCACCGGCGTCTTGGTGTGGAACAGCCCGGGGCCGTGGGTGTGCACGGCGATCAGCTTGACGTCCTTGAACTCGTCGGCCGCGAACTTCTCGACATATTCCTGGAAGGCGCGCGAGGACTGCTCGGCCTTGCCGCTCATGAAAGGAAGTTCGAACACTTCCGACTTGTTGAAGCGGCCGGGGGTGTAACCCAGCACCGTCCAGGTCAGGTCCACCACGCCGTCACGGGCCTGGTCGAACAACTGGGGCGGCGTGCCGCCAAGCTGCATCGCATGAAACAGTTGCACCTTGATCTTGCCGCCGGAGTCTTTCTCAACCTTCTGGGCCCAGGGGATCAGCGCCTTGGCCGGAATGGTCGCCTGCTGCGGCAGCATCTGGTGCAGGCGCAGCGTGACCTGTTGCGCAAAACCGGCGCCGGCAGCACACAGGGTGGCCATCGCCACGGCAGTCTTGATCAGGGTTCGTTTGTTCATTTCAGTCTCCAGTTCTGGTGTTGAGATGGGAGGGTAGCGCTGCGTCGGCAATTCACGCATGGGGTCAGTGCGGATTGTCGCCGCCGCCAACCGGCAGGGGAACGGCGGACCGGGCTCTAGCAGTTATATGATTTTGATATACGTAATCTCCCGATATTTCACTAACGCACCCCCCGGGGCATCGGGTGTCCGGGAGAACCCTCAGTCGCCGCGGTAGGCCGAATCCAGCGTCACCGCGCCCACCACCCGCGACACACAGGCGCAGATGCGGCTGTTGTGCTGCTTTTCCTGCGGGCTGAGAAAGACGTCGCGGTGGTCCGCCTCGCCGTCCAGCGCCAGCACGTCCATCGCACACAGGCCGCATTCGCCGCGGCGGCAGTCCGACAGGGTTTCCACGCCGGCGCTTTCCAGCGCGTCCAGCAGGGTGCTGCCGGCCGGCACCATGATGTCGACCTGGTGGCGCGGCACCAGCACCCGGAACGCCTGCGCGGCAAAACGGCCGCTGCTGCCAAAGGTTTCGAAACGCAGGTCAGCCGGCGGCCGCCCTGCCCCGTTCCAGGCCGCACGGATCGCTTCGAGCAGCGGCACCGGCCCGCAGGTGTACAGCTGCGCGCCGGGCGGCAGCGCCGCGATTTCGGCCGCCAGGTCCATGTGTTCATCACGTTCACCGACAAAGGTCTGCAGCGTGTCGCCCAGGGTCTCGCGCAGCAGCGGCAACAAGGCCAGCTCGTCCTGTGTGCGTGCGCCGTACAACATGCGCAGGCTGGCGCCGCTGCGTGCCACATGCGCCTGCAGCTGCTGCGCCATCATCACCAGCGGCGTGATGCCGATGCCGCCGGCCACCAGCAGGTAGTGCGGCGCCGACAGGTCCAGCGGGAAATGGTTTTGCGGCGCGCTGACCGCCAGCGTGTCGCCGACCGCCAGCCGCCACATCGCCTGCGATCCGCCGCGGCCGTCGTCCATCCGCTTGACGGCGATGCGGTAGTGCCGGCCATCCGGCAGGCCCACCAGCGAGTAGCGGCGGATCTGCGCCAGGCCGCCCACCGTCAGCTCCACCTGCAGGTGGGCGCCGGCCTGCCAGGCGGCAGCCTGCCCGGCAGCGGGCTGGATCTCGAATTCACGCACCGTGGGTGTCAGGTCGCGCAACGCGACGATGGTCGCGGGGTAGAGGGTCTGGTTGCTTTTCATGGTCGGAATGTCTGGAATGTTCAGCGGCGTCGGATCAGCTTCATGGCTTTCAGCGACTCGGGCATGTGGGCGCCGGCCTGGCCCGACAGCGCGTGGCGCAGGTTGCGCTGCGCGAGCCGCGAGTGCTCGCGCATCAGCGCCTCGGCGCGTGTGCCCTCGCCGCGCTCGATCGCGTCCAGCACCTGCCAGTGCTGGTCCTGCGCCACCACCAGCATGTCGCGCGCCTGCGGCGAGTTCGACTGCACCACCACAAAGGCCGAGGCCGACGCAAACGGCAGGCTCACCACCCGCTCGAGCTGGCGCACGGTGACCGGGCTGTCGGCCATCTCATACAGCAGCGCGTGGAAACGTTCGTTGAAATCGACATAGGCCGAAAAGGCCTCGTCGGTCAGCGCCGGGTCGGCCAGCACCGCATCGACCTGGCGCAGGCAGTCGCGCGCCTCGGCCAGCACCACCGCCGGCGCGCCGCGTTCGGCCGCCAGCCGCACCAGCAGGCCTTCGAGCGTGCCGCGCAGTTCGATCGCGTCGGCAATGTCGCGCTCCGAAAACGCCTTGACCGCATAACCGCCGTTGGGCAGCGCTTCCAGCAGCCCTTCCTGCTCGAGACGCATCAACGCCGCGCGAATCGGCGTGCGGGAGACGCCGATACGCTCGACGATGGCCAGCTCGGCAATCCGTGTGCCGCCGGCCAGCTCGCCCGAAAGGATCAGCTCGCGCAGCTTGAGCAGCGCCCGCACCTGCGCACTTTCAATGCCATTTTGGCCCTCAGCCCCTGTCGCGTCTGGGCTGGCAGCTATCTTTTTGATAGTACTCATTGCTTGTTTTATCCCCTGTGGTGGCTTGCGCGGCATGGCTGGCGGATCAGGTCCGCCATGACAGAAAGCTTCACGCGACCTGCCGGATCGGGATCACCGGCGCCGGAGAGGCCTCTTTCGCCACCATCCGGTCAATCAGCCGCCGCGCCCACATCGAGCCGGCGTCGATGTTGAGGTTGTAGAACTGGTGGTCGGGGTGTTCGTCCATCGCGACCTGCTGCGCCTCCAGCACATGTTCGTCCTCACGGAAGATGGTCGCGACGCCCTCGCGCAGCTTGTGCGTCAGCGCCTGTTCTCCGAGGCAGTAGTTGCGCGCAAAGGCCCAGAAGTAGTGGCAGGTGCCATTGGTCTCGGGCGTGATGGTGTTGAGCACAAAACCGTTGACGCCGTGGCTGCGGTCGCCGGGCTGGCCGTCCTTCGGTATCGCGCCGGTGCCGGCCTCGGCGACACCGACGTCGATGGTCACGGTGCACGGCGCCTCGAAACGGATCACCTGCCAGCGATCGACCGGGCCCGTGTAGTTGCGCGCATGGCGGATCTGTCCGGCCCAGAACGGCGGCGCCGTGATGTTTTCCATCCAGCGTGTCACAGTGGCGGTGCGGTCGCCGTGGGTCGCGACAAACGGCGCCTCGGCCACCTCGCGGTTGCCGATGCTGGAGCCGTGCACAAAGGCTTCGTGGGTCAGGTCCATCAGGTTGTCCACCACCAGCCGGTAGTCGCACTTCACGGTGATCAGCTTGCCGTCACCGGCCCAGGCCGGGTCGTCGTTCCAGTGCATGTCGGGCACCAGCGCCGGGTCGGCCTGCGCCGGGTCGCCGGGCCAGATCCAGATGAAGCGGTGCTTCTCGACCAGCGGAAAGCTGCGCACGCAGGCCGACGGGTTCAGCGTCTCCTGGCTGGGCATGTGGGTGCAGCGGCCCTGCGCGTTGTACACCAGCCCGTGGTAGCCGCAGGTGACTTCGTCGCCGTCGAGACGGCCCATCGACAGCGGCAGCAGCCGGTGCCAGCAGGCGTCTTCCAGCGCCGCGACCGTGCCGTCGGTCTTGCGGAACATCACGATTTTCTGGTTGCAGATGGTGCGTGGCAGCAGCGCGTTGACGACTTCCACGTCATAAGCGGCGGCATACCAGGCGTTCAGGGGAAACAGGGCTTTATCGGCTTTCATGGATACGCATTGTATACATTAATGGTCAAAAATCAACCAAAAACCGCAATATCGACCGATTTTGTCCGCTTTATGTATTCACAGAAGCCGCCGATTCATGCTTTAACATCGCAGCTTCATCCAGAATTTCCCAGGAGACCCCATGAGCACCCCGACCCCGCATCTGCCCGCCCGCTACGACCATGTCGGCAGTTTTCTGCGCCCCAAGTACCTGCTGGAAGCCCGTGAGCAGAAGGCCAAAGGCGAAATCACGCCCGAGCAGTTGCGCAAGGTCGAAGACAAGGCGATCACCGAGATCGTCAAGTTCCAGGAAGACGTGGGCCTGAAAAGCATCACCGACGGCGAGTTCCGCCGCACCTACTTCCACACCGATTTTCTGGCGCAAATCGGCGGCGTCGAGGTGGGCATTCCCGTCACCATCCAGCGCCCCGATGGCACGCAGGAGCTGGCGCCGCCGGTGATGAAAGTGGTCGACAAGGTGCGCCACGTCAAGGACATCCAGCTCGCCGACTTCCAGTACCTCAAAAGCCAGGTCAGCGCCGGCAACACGCCCAAGGTGACGATTCCCTCGCCGACCATGCTGCACTTCCGCGGCGGCCGCGCCGGCATCAGCCGCGAACATTACCCCGAACTCGAGCCCGAGTTCTACCAGGACGTGGCCAATGCCTACGGCGACGAGTTGCGCAGCCTGGCCGCCGCCGGCTGCACTTATGTGCAGATGGACGACACCAACCTCGCTTACCTCTGCGACGAAAAAATGCGCGAAGCCGCCCGCCAGCGCGGTGACGACCCCAACGAGCTGCCGCACCGTTATGCCAAGTTCATCAACCTGGTGGTGGCGCAGAAGCCGCCCGGCATGTTGCTGGCGATGCACCTTTGCCGCGGCAACTTCAAAAGCACCCACGCCGCCAGCGGCAACTACGAGCCAGTGGCCGAAGCACTGCTGAAAGAGATGAACCTCGACGCCTACTTCATGGAGTACGACGACATCCGCAGCGGCGACTTCAAACCGCTGCGTTTCCTGCCCAAGGGCAAAACCGTGGTGCTGGGCCTGGTCACCACCAAGTTCGGCACGCTGGAAGACAAGGACGAACTGAAACACCGCATCGAGCAGGCCGCCAAGTACGCGCCGCTGGAGCAGCTGGCGCTGTCGCCGCAGTGCGGTTTTTCCAGCACCGTGCACGGCAACGACATCGCCGTCGAAGCCCAGCGCACCAAGCTGCGCCTGGTGATCGAGACCGCGCAGGAGGTCTGGGGTTCGGCCTGATCTGCCTGCAGGCTACGGCCCGAACAAAAAGCCGCTGGTGATTGCCAGCGGCTTTTTTTATGCCGAATCGGGCTCCAGCCCATGTCCGGCATGGGCGGGCAGCTATCAATTACATAGCATCAGGGCTGGTCACCGGTGCCTGCGCGCGCCCGCACCACCAGCTCCTGATACCCCGTCGCGGCATCCGGCGCGCGCGAGAAGTCCCAGTCCGGCAGCAGCGCCAGCAACACTTCGGCCGTGGTGCGCACCGTGCAGCCCGGCGCGACGTGGCCGCCGAAGACCTCGCCGCTGGCGGTGGACAGCGCCATGTGGAGGTGCGAACTGCTGCGCGCGCCGTCGAACGCGATGCTGCCGGCCAGGCTCAGGATCTCGATGTCGCCGGTGAAGCGGCGTGGCTGCTCGGCACCGGCAAACCTCAGGCCGGCGGTGGACAGGCTGCCGATACCGGAGAGCACAAAGGCCGCGCGGCAGTCCGCAGCGCGCACTGCCGTCTCGATGGCCGCGCGCAGGTCGTCGCCGGGGCTCAGGCGGATGGGCAGGGTGTGCATGCTCTGTTTGTACATCAAATCGGCCTTCAGCCCCTGTACAGCGCGGGCGAGAAGCTATCAAAACAAGAGCATTCGGCGGTCCGGCCTGGGCCTTGTTCGACCCGCCACGCCGCCTTGATCAGCGCCTTGAAAGCCGCTTCGTCGATCACATCGCCCTGCCCCGGATCGATGGCGCGGCGGGTGTTGCCGTCGAGGCTCGCAGACCCGGCCTCCTCCTAAGGGTGCCTCAGGCTCCAGCCGGCCTTGTGCTCGTAAGCCTCCGCGAGCTGGTACAGCAGCGGCTCCGCCCCGTGCGCGGCCGCGAGCTGAAGCGCCAGCGGCAGGCCGGTCGCTGAAAAACCCATGGGCAGCGTGACGGCCGGGTTGCCGGTCAGGCTGTAGATGCGGTTGGTGATGCCGCGCTTGCCGGCCGGATTGGCATACAGCTGCGCCATGGTCTCGGCCGGCGCCTCGCGGCCGGGGCTGGCGATGGCAGCCAGGCCATCGGCGAACAGAGCGGCGTAGGTCCGCTTCAGCGCCGCCCCGCGCTCACGCGCCGCGGCGTACTCCGCATCGGTGCAGGCGGCGCCGCGCAGCAGACGCTGGCGCAGCGCCGGACCAAACTTCTCGGGATGGCGCTGCAGGTCGTCGCGGTGGTAACGCGCTGCCTCGTAAGCGATGATCACATTGGCCGCCTCAAAGGCCGCATCCAGTCCCTCGGGAGCGATGGGGACCAGTTCCACACCCAGGGCCTGAAGAACCTTGAGCGCCTGGTCGAACGCGGCGGACACCTCGGCGGTGTGATCCACCGTGGCGATGAAACGCTCGGGCACGCCGATGCGTTTGCCCCGGACCGGCGCGCCCAGAGACGCAGCAAAATTCGGCGCGCCCGGCCCGGCCAGTACCTGCAGCATCAGCGCGTTGTCGCGCACGGTGCGCGTCAGCGGGCCCACATGGTCCAGGCTGGGCGCCAGCGGAATCACGCCTTCGAGGCTGACCCGCCCATAGGTCGGCTTCATGCCGACAATGCCGCAGGCCGCGGCGGGGTGGCGTACCGAGCCGCCGGTGTCGGTGCCGGTGGCGGCCATCACCATGCCGGCAGCGACGGCCGCGCCCGAGCCGCTGCTCGAGCTGCCGGGCATGTGCTCGGTGTTCCAGGGATTGCGCGCCGCCGGAAACGGCTCGTCCGCATCGGGGGTGCCAAAAGCGAACTCGTGGCAGGCGGTCTTGCCCAGGCTGATGGCGCCGGCCCGCTCCAGCAGCTGGACGGCGGCGGCATCCTGGTCGGGAACCCAGTCCTGCAGCAGCCGCGAGTGGGCGGTGGTGCGAACACCGGCGGTGGCCAGGATGTCCTTGTGGGCGATCGGGACGCCATGCAGCGGCCCGCGGTGCCGGCCCGCCGCGATCTCCTGCTGCGCGATGCGGGCCGCGCTGCGCGCAGCCTCGAAGGTGAAGGTGATGAAGGCGTGGTGGGTCGGCTGCAGCGCGGTGCAGCGCTCAATGCAGGCTTCCACCAGCGCCACGGGCGACAGGCTGCGGTCGGCGATGCGCACCGCCGCCGCATGCAGGGAAAGGTAATGGAGATCGGCAGTCATGGGCGAAGCAGCGCGGGCGCGCCGCGCTTGGGGGCCTGTTTGCTAATCCAGCTGGATGTTGCCGGCCTTGACGATCTCCCGGGCGCGCGCCAGGTCCTTGGCCAGGTACTGCGCATGGGCCGCAGGCGTGCGCTCGGCGGCCGGGAACAGCTCGGTGCCCATGTCAGCCAGACGCTTCTGGACCGCCGCGTCCGACAGCGCGACCTGCAGCGCCTCGTTGAGCTGGCGCACGATGGCGGCCGGTGTGCCCTTGGGCGCGTACACGCCGTGCCACACCGCGGTGTCCACCTGCGGCAGGCCCAGCTCGCGCATCGTCGGCACGCCCGGGAAATTGGCGCTGCGCTGGGGCGCGGTGATCGCGAAGGCCTTGATCTTGCCGGCCGCCAGATGCGGCAGCGCATTGGTGGTCTGGTCACACAACAGGTCGCTGTGGCCGGCCATCACGTCCTGCAGTGCCAGGTTGGTGCTTTTGTAGGGAACAAAAGTCGGCTGCACACCGAGCGCCTGCGACAGCATCACCGCGCACATGTGCGAGCCGGTGCCCACACCCGCGTTGGCCATGTTGACCTTGCCAGCGTCTGCCTTGAGCGTCGCGATCAGGTCCTTGCCGTCCTTGGCGCGGAACGCCGGATTTGACACGAACACATACGGGCCGACATTGACCAGGCCCAGCGGCTCGAAAGCCGTTGCGGTGTCATAGGGCAGGCTTTTGTACAGCGCCGCCGACAGCGCGATGGTGGTGTGGATCAGCACCGTGTAGCCGTCGGCCGGCGCGCGCGCCGCCTTGGCCGCGGCAATGGTGCCGCCGGCGCCCGCCACGTTGTCGATGACGATGGGCTGGCCCAGCTTTTCCGACATCTTCTGTCCCAGCGCGCGCGCCACGGTGTCGGTGGCGCTGCCGGCCGGGAACGGCACGATCATCGAGACGGGTTTGGCGGGATAAGCCTGGGCGTGCGCCGGCGCAGTGGCCAACACCGAGCTAGCGACGGCGCAGACGGCGGCCAGAAGCCGGTAAGACGATGCTTTCATGGAGTTCCTCGCAGAGTTGGTAAAGGGGTGCTTCAGGGCCGGGCTTGCTGGCGCGCGAACCAGTCGTGGATGCTGTCGCCGTTCCAGAACGCCACGCCGGGGCGCGACGCGAACAGGTCCAGCATTTCCTCGAAAAAACGGATGCGGTGGGCGGCGCCCGAGACATAGGGATGCACGCCAAAGGCCATCACCCGCACCGACTGCTCGCTTTCGGCATACAGCCGGTCGAAGGCGTCGCGGGCGCGGCGCAACAAGGCGTCCGATTCATGCTGCCCGCTGACCATCACGGTGATGTCATTGATCTCGACCGTGTACGGGATGGACACCAGCGGCTTGCTGGCGGTGCGCACCCAGAACGGCTGGTCGTCCAGGATCCAGTCGCCGAACCAGTCCATGCCGGCGGCTGCCACATGGTCCAGCGTGTCCAGGGTCTGCATGCGGCCCGGGCCGAGCCAGCCGCGCGGCCGGTGGCCCAGGAAAGTTTCCAGCGTGTCCAGCGACTGCTTGATCATTGCGGGCTGGTCCTCGACCTTGTGGATCGGCATCTGCACGTAGCAATGCGCCATGAATTCCCAGCCGGCATCGCGGGCCGCCAGCGCCACCGGCGGGCAGGTTTCCACCACCTTGGCATTGATCGACATCGTCGGCTTGATGTTGCGTTTCTCGAAGGCCTGCAGCAGGCGCCAGAAGCCCACGCGCATGCCGTACTCGTGCCAGGTCCAGTTCGGCATGTCCGGTATCGCGCCAGTGATGCCGCCGGGCGGCGGTGAGGCATGGCGCGGCATGGCGCGCTCGATTTCCCATTCCTCGATGTTCACCACCGGCCAGATGATCAGGCGGGTGCCGTCCTCGGTGCGCAGCGGTGGGCGGGTAAAGGGGCTGGAGTAGTCGAAACGTTGTCTGGGGTGCATGGAATGTTCAATGGGCAGGCGGTCGCCGTTGCAGCCACTTTATTCCACCAAGGAATTCCATGTCAAGTGTTATTCCATGAAAATCCAGGCCCCCGTTGGGTGCTGATCAGGCCTTCAGCACCTCGATCAGGGCCGACGCCGTGCCCGACAGCGGCAGCGACTTGCTGCGCACCACCCCCACCGTCTCCGACGGCAGGAAGGCCGCGAGCGTGACCACCACCACCCGTGTCCAGGCCTCGGTTTCCTTGGCGCCGCGCAGGCCCACGGCCAGGCCCACCCCCATCTCGACATACCGTTCGATCAGCTCGATGCTGTCCAGCTCGAGGGCGATGTCGTAGGGCACGCTGTGGCGCCGGAATTCACTTTCCAGCAAGGCGCGCGTCTGCGTCTGGAAGCTGGGCAGGATCAGCGGATAACGCGCGATGTCCTGCAGCGATTTCGGCGGCTTCTTGGCCAACGCATGGCCGCGCGGCACCAGCAACACCCGCTCGGACGGGAACAGCGCGGTGAACTCGAAGCTGCGCGACGGGCCCGGATCGGGGGCAATCGCAAAGTCCACATGGCCGGTCTGGACCATCTCGTAGATTTCTTCCTTGGTGCCCGACAACACGCGGACCCGGGCACCTGGCAAGCTGCGTCGCAAGTCGCGCAGCGCCTGCGGCAACACGTTACCGATGAAGCCGTGCGGCACGCCGACCGCCACCGGCGAGGCGGCCGGCAACGGCCCGCGCTGCACCAGCGTCTCCAGCCCTTCGACCAGCGGCTCGGCCATGCGCAGCAAATTGGTGCCGGCAGCACTCAGCCGCAAGGGCCGGGCGCCACGCTCGAACAGCGAGCGGCCGATCTCCTGCTCCAGCCGCTGCACATGTTTGGTCACCGCCGGCTGCCCCAGGCCCAGGCCCTGGGACGCCTTCGAAAAGCTCCCCAGCTTCGCGACCATGCAAAAGCTGCGCAGTTCTTTAATGTCCATGGCAGGCTCCGGCGTGGCGGCCCCGTCCGCGTGAGGGCAAGTGGCGTGGTGTTTTCATGGCCCCGATTGTGGCGTCAATCGGGGGCTGGTTCATCGGGGCCAGCCACAGGTACGTGTGACCGGCAGGTGCGGTGGGTGCCGGCGTGTTGGGCACGGGTGCCGCCTGTTGCGAAAGCGGCTGCGACGAGCACCAAGTCTCTGCGTTCGCATGTTGCTATCCCTTCCTCACAGAGGCAAGACTAAATGACTAGGCAGACAGAGCATCTTCCAAAACCGCCTCAAGCAAGCGCCGGCTGTTGATCTGGGTGATGCTGAGCTCGGCTTCGAGCTGGTCACAGAGCGCCATGAGTTCATCGACCTTGGCGACAATGCGGTGTTGTTCTGCGAGTGGCGGCAACGGGACGATGTATTGCTGAATGCTTGAAATCCCGACATTGGCCTGCGTGGTCTTGTTTTCTGCAGCTTTCGCCTGATCCTTGCAATAGCCGGAAATTGAAAAAATGTACTGGTACTTTGGATCAACAAAACCCGTCAGGGTCTTGACGACGGCGCAGGAGTACGAAGCCAAGAATTCCCTTCGTTCTGTGACTATTCGGTTCTCACCAATGGTTCCGTAGCGGGGGTAAATCAAATCGTCAAAATCCGGCTTTATCTTCGCGGCAAGGCGAAGGTAGTCCTCACGAGAGATGCGCTTTGCCCCTTCGAAATCAATGACGTTGTTGGGACAAAAGTCGCGCGGGGAAACATATGGGACACCATCTGAGACTGTGTCTGGCATCTTGTGATCAATGTCCCCGATTTTCATTGCGATGCTATTCCAGCGGCAGAGCGCCCAGCCGCCAGGGACTATCCCACCAGTCTCAATCGGCTCGGCTACCTTTTCCACCTTAATAAGCCCAAGCTTCGCCAAACGGGCTTTTTCAGCCTTGATACGTTTTAACAATTCCGTTGCTGGCTCGTCGTTCGCATCTTGCTCCACAAGCATTCCATACACCGCAAGGTTCAGGATGGTCTGCCGTAGCGCTTTGATGTGTTCTGGGCGGATCGTCAGCTGCGGAAGATGTTGTAGGTGGAAGTGGGCATGTGCGCGCTGGATTTCGGGCGTGGTGTCAGCGGCGGGCTGGTTCAGGCGCCGCAAGGACGCGGCAGCCAAGCGGTCGCGGCGGTGTTCGCGCTCCTGCTGAGCGGCTTCGAGCTGGTCGCACAGGGACATAAGTTCATCGACACGCTTTTGCACCGCAGGCGCGAGGATAGGAACTGGAACTTCCGCGATCTTTCCAAGCGTTAACGTGACATTCGCAGTTCCAATCATCTTCGATACCAGCAGTTCTTCCTTGAAAGCCGTCAGGTATTCATAGAGAAAACGTGCAGAGATTAGCTGCTCGTCGAAAGGGAATACGGCGCACAGAATTGTTCCAAGCGCAAATTTGCCTTCTTGGTAGTGCAATCGGTTGATGCTGGCGTTGCCATGACCAGTGGATGACACAAGCGGAATGATGGCAGCCGCACCATCAAAATCGAAGTGATCGCAAGTCCCGCGTTCCGCCGCAGTAACGACTAACGGAATCGCACCCGGCGTCGAACTTTGGATGCCGGTTAGGCCCTTTTGCAAATTCGCAATGTCACCCAGTCTTGCAAATGTACAGTGCGCCAGGTAAGCCGCGGGCACCTCGGCATCACCGATCTTTGGCAGAAGCTTCTGTTTCTTGATGGCGCCCGCAGATACAAGGTCATCAACCTTTGAAGAGATGCGCCTAAGCATTTCTTGCGCATCCATATCTAACTCATCGACTGCCAGTAACTTTCCCCGAACTGCCAGATCAACCACGAGGCGGCGGACAGCCGGAATATTCGCAGGCTGGTCAGCGACTATGTCAAACCGCTTTAGTAGCACCGTCGCGCTCATCGGAGCAGTGCCTCTTCAAGAATCCTCTTCAGTCGATCACGCAATAACGCAGCTTCTCGCTCAGAATCTTCCAGCTTGGCCAATAGCTCTTCCGGCTCGCCATGGTCTAACTCCACGCTGTGCGGGTTCTTGAAGTCCAGGTTGTAGCCACGGGCTTTCACTTCGTCAGCGCTCACCCTCCAGGCCACCTCGGTCTCTGTCCTGCCCTCACGGCTGGCGCCACCCCACCAGTCAATGCAGTCCCGCATATGCTCCAGACGAATGGGCCGGGTCATGGAATAGGCTTTCTGGCTGTCAGGCACACGGTGCTCGTAATACCAAATGTCTCGCGTCGGCGTGCCTTTCTCGAAGAACAGCAGGTTGGTGCCGATGCTGGCATAGGGCTTGAACACGCTGTTGGGCAGACGCACGATGGTGTGCAGGTTGCACTCGGCCATCAAGTGTTCCTTGAGGCGCGTCTTCACGCCTTCGCCGAACAAAGAACCATCAGGCATCACCACGGCGGCGCGGCCTCCGGGTTTAAGCAGTCGGATGATCAGCGCCAGAAAAAGGTCGGCCGTTTCCTTAGTGCGGAAGTGCTGCGGAAAGTTGGATTCGATGCCGTCCTGCACGCTAGCGCCAAAGGGCGGGTTGGTCAAAATGACATCGACGCGGTCGGCGTTGGTGTAGCTCACATAGGGCCGGGCCAAGGTATTGTCGTGCCGCACAAAGCTGGCGTCTTCCACGCCGTGCAGCAGCATGTTGGTGACGCACAGCATGTGGGGCAGTTGCTTGAGCTCCACGGCACGCAGGTTGGCCTGCAGGGCGGCTTCGTCTTCCACGGTTTTGACGTAGCGCTCGCGCATGTGGCGGATGCTGCAGGTCAAGAAGCCGCCGGTGCCGCAGCTCGGGTCCAGGATGATCTCGCCTGGCTTGGGGTCGATGCGGTCCACCATGAAGGCGGTGACTGCGCGCGGGGTATAGAACTCGCCTGCGTTGCCGGCGGCCTGCAGGTCGTTGAGCATCTGCTCATATATATCGCCAAAGTGTTTGCGCTCGGCCAGGTTGTTGAAATCGACCTCGCTGATCTTGTTGACAACCTGGCGAATCAGCTGGCCGTCTTTCATGTAGTTGTAGGCGTCTTCAAAAACCGCTTTGGCCACACGGGCGCGGTTGGCCCACTTTCCCGTTGCTGGCAGCTCTTTCAGCGAGGGGAATAGGTCACCATTGATGAAGTCCAGGAGTTCCTTGCCAGTCATGCCCTCCGGGTTCGCCGCCCAGGTGCGCCATTGCAGGCGCTTGGAAATAGGCGAACGATAGCCGTCCGCCATGACTGACATTTGCTGGTCCTGGTCATCAACGATTTTGAGGAAGAACATCCAGCAGAGCTGGGAAAGGCGTTGGGCGTCGCCGTCGACACCAGCGTCTTTGCGCATGATGTCTTGAATGGATTTAACGGTATTTCTTGCGGACATGAATTCTTAATTGATCAACATATTAGGTATTGGCTTCGGCTTCCATGGGCAGGCTTAAGCCGGGCTCCGTGTCGGGGCCACCGTGTTCAAAAATACTTTCATCAATCTTGAACAGCGGAATCGGACTTCTTTTGACCCCTACTTCGTGTTTGACAAACAGCTCCATCAGCTTGTCGCCATCAATCAGCGTGATGGGGGCTGCACCGGGGAAGATCGCGGCATCCTTGCAACCCTGCGCGAACTTCCCCAAAGTGATGATGGTGCCGCGAATAGCCTGGTGGTACGGAAGTGCGCCCCGCAATTGGTCCAGTACCGGCCGGGTGATGGAGCCCTGGTGGCGCTTGACCTGCACCACTTCTTTGACCTGGGTAATGCCGAACTGGAAGTGACCCACCACATCCACGCCCTTATCGCCGCTCTGCTTGGTCACAATCACGTCTTCGTAATCCATGGCTTCCAGCAAATCCCGTATCAGCATCTCAAAGTGGTACGGGTTCATCTTGCCGAGTCGTTCGCGGAATTCCTCTATTTCGCTATCGTTGTGTTTCTTGATGGCGGCAAGGACTTGCTGGTGCGCGCTGGCGGCTTTGATGCTCGCGCCATCTGCCGCATAAGCGATGCCCTTGTCAGTGATGGCGTAGGTATTTCCCTCCCGGCTGATGTAGCCGCGCTCCACCAGATTGAGGATACGCCGACGAAGGGTGTCCTTGATGGTTGAAGTGGTGCCGAACCTGGAATGAGCCAGAAGAAACTCGCCCCACTCGTCCAACAGATCACCGCGCTTTGCCGGGGAGTGTGTGGCCAGAATCGCAAGCAGTTTGGGAAGCCCTTCAGCTTCGTCAAGCTTGCGCACTGTTGCCGGATCTTCGGCCATGAAGAGCTTGCCGGCCTCTGTTGCCTGAAACACACCGGCGGCGTCTGCTTTCAGAAGACCGTATCTGTTGATGAACAGGTAAGCGCCGTACACATGACGCGGATTGAGCAACTTGTGAGTCTGCTCCCAAATACGCAAGGCCAGGGCCCTGCTGCTGCCAGTCAGCCGTTCGGGAATCCATTCGTCTGGCTTGCTCCAGTCAACCGGGTTCTGCGGCGTGCCGGTCTGGTCCCAGATGGCGTTCAGAAACAGCAAAAACTCGGCTTTTTTTACAGCACCGGAGAGTGCGCCTATCAGCATTCGAGTTTCGGAATAGGTCTGGAACAGCGGCGTGTGAACTGCGTTGTCCTTTTTATCTGTCGTGTTCATGCGGATTTCTCGTAAAGGGCGGTCTGCAGCTCATGCACGGCTTTCTCAAAGCCGGCCTTGGTGCCGAAGGGCTGGATGAGCTGGAACGGTGTACCCATCTGGTTGAAGGGTGGAATCTCCAGCAGCTTCACATTGTCGAGGCCACCGACTACGCCATCGTCCTGATACTTTGCAAGAAGCGCTTCCAGCACGGCGCGGGCCTGCGGGCCGAAGCGGGTGAAGATATCGCGCTTGCGTACCTGCTCAGCCCGGTCACGGCGGGTCAGTGGCGGCTGGTCAAAAGCGATGTGGCAGATCAGGTCGAACGGGTCGAGCTCGATACCCACTTCTTCCATCAGCGGACCGAGCGGCAGGCCCTCGCTGGCCAGCTCGTCGATGACGGCTTCCTTGCGCGCTTCGCTTTTCCAGCGTCGCAGAAAAGCGTCCAGGCTGGCGTAGTGGGCGCGAATGGTCTTGCGGCTGTAGTCGCGCAAACTTTCGGTGACCAGATTGCCGTTCTCATCGAGGTATTCCACTCGCTCGGTCAGCACCTTGACGGGCTGACCTTTGATGAAGTATTTCGCGGGCGGCTCCGATATGCCTGGAGGCAGCGAAATGTCCGGCGGAGGGTAGCCATCAACGATGGTTTCGTCTTCACCCGGCGTGGGCGGCGTGTCAGCACCAAGGGGCAAATCTGCCGACTGCTCGGGCGGCACAACGGGGTCGCCCTCGCCCGGCTCGTAGATCTGCACCGGCTCGCCGTCAAAGTCGGGGTCGGCAAAGTGGTTGGTCGCCTTGCGAAAGTCGATCAGCGTGAAGTAAAACTTGCGTGTGTCTTCATGCACGCGGGTGCCGCGCCCGACGATCTGCTTGAATTCAGTCATGCTGCCGACCTCCCGCTCCAGCACGATAAGGCGGCAGGTTTGCGCGTCCACTCCGGTGGAAAGCAGGCGCGAGGTCGTCACGATGACTGGTACTTTGGCTTCCGGGTCGATGAAGTTGCCGAGCTGGGCTGCGCCTTCGGCATCGTCGCCGGTGATACGCATCACGTAGCGCGGATATTGCTGTACAAGGTCGGCATTTTCATTGATGAAAGCCTGGCGCATGCGGGCCGCGTGAGCGGTATCAACGCAGAAGACGATGGTTTTCTGGAAACGGTCGCCGCTGGCCTTGAGGTAATCGCTGACCCACTTGGCCACGCGCGCCGTGCGCGTGTCGATGATCAAGTTTCGATCAAAGTCTTTCTGGTTGTATAGCCGGTCCTCGATCTCGTGGCCATACTGGTCCACCTCGCCCGGCATGGGACGGTAACCTTCAACGTCCACATCCAGATGAACCTTGATGACCTTGTAAGGCGCCAGGAAACCGTCGCGTATACCTTGCTTTAAGCTGTAGGTATAAACCGGCTTGCCAAAGTAGTCGGAGTTGGAAACGTACTCGGTTTCCTTCGGCGTGGCGGTCAGGCCGATCTGGGTAGCGGCGTTAAAGTATTCCAGAATTTCCCGCCAGGCCGAGTCTTCAGCGGCGCTGCCACGATGGCACTCATCAATGACGATGAGGTCGAAGAAGCCAGGGGTGAACTCCTTGAACAGCTTCTGACGCTCTTCGGGCCCGGTGATGGCTTGGTAGAGCCCGAGGTAAATCTCATAGGCGGCGTTGATACGGCGCTTGCTGTCGGGTCCTTTGTCCAGGCCCAGCGTGAGGTCGATGTTCGTACCGTCAGCGCGTTCTATGGTCTTGGCGTTTGCGCTCAACTTTGCCATTGCGCCGCCAAAGGGCCGGAAGTCATTGACCATAGTTTGGTCTATCAGGATGTTGCGGTCGGCCAGGTACAGAATGCGCTTTTTCTGCCCGGCCTTCCACAGACGCCAGATGATCTGGAAGGCGGTGTAGGTCTTGCCCGTACCAGTGGCCATGACCAGCAACACGCGGTTTTGGCCCTTGGCAATGGCCTCCACCGCCGCATTGACGGCGTTACGCTGGTAATAACGCGGCTCCTTGCCGCTACCGTCGTCGTAATAGGGTTGCGTGACGACCTGCTCCTGCGCGGGCGTCAAGCCCTTCCACGTCAGATAACGCGACCAGAGTTCGGCCGGGCTGGGGAAGGCATCGAGCGCCAACGTGGTTTCCATCTGTGCCGCAGTACCCGTGCGATCGTGAAGCACAAAGCCATGCCCGTTGCTTGAGAACACGAAGGGAATGTCGAGCGTGGTTGCGTAATCCAGCGCCTGCTGCATGCCATCGCCCGCAGCCTTGAAGTTGTGCTTGGCCTCGATTAGCGCGATCGGAAAGTGCTGGTAATAAAGCACATAGTCAGCCCGCTTGGCTTTGCCGCGCGTGACCAGCTTGCCACGGACGATGATGCGGCCCGCCGTAAAAGGCACCTGCCGGCGAATGACTGCCTCGTCCCACCCGGCCCCGTAAAGCGCAGGCGTGATGAACTTGGCGCTCGTATCGTCCTCACTGAGATTCTTCTTGGTTGCCATGGCTGTCCCTCTGTGGCCCATTCTAGGTGAGCACCCGTCAGGCGCCATCCCTCAATGAGAGGGCACGTCACGAAAGGCCTTCTGAAGATCTCAAAAATTTGCTTACTCAAGCGATTGAATACCAAGTTAGCCTACAGCCCTTGTACAGCTTGCGCGAGCAGCTATCCAATTAGGAGCATGACGGAGACATTTAAGCCCGCTTCAACCCCACCCCAAACCCTCGCCCCACCCCATCCCGCGCCATCATCGCCCGGTACCACCGCGCCACATTTGGGAAATCCACCAGATCGATCTTGTGCCGCTCATGCCGCCAGACCCAGCCGACGAACCGGCCACGCACCACCTGATATGCTTCAACGATGAAGTCACTGGCCTTCGCTTTGATGCTTGCGCTGCATACCGGCGCATTTGGCCAGCAATGGCTGCGGGATCCCGACCTGCGTATTTGCGAAAAAATCGTCACGTGCGACGACGAAAAGCACATCGAACTTACAGCGCAGGAAATAGCTTTCGTTGAAGCGCTTGTCAGGGGTATCCCCGGGCGCTCATCGGAACTGAAAGCCGCGGCCCATTTTGGGCGGCTACCGGATATACGCAGTCCATCTGGCACGTATAAATGGGGCTCCTCGGAAGGCGCGGTATATCGCGCAACCTGGCTTATCGAAGGCGAGACCAGATTCGGCTCGAACGTTGAGGTGTACTTTTTCAAAGGGGAAGCGTACCGCCTGAAGTGGTGGTCGCAGGGCATGATGAAGCTGGTTCAACTGACCTGGGCGCGCGACTAGCTCACAAGGTTCCTTTCACTCTTGCTACGAGTCACCCACCAGGGGAGCTAACGCTCAGCGTTTCAACGCCACCCCAAACCCCCGCCCCACCCCATCCCTCTCCATCATCGCCCGGTACCAGCGCTGCACATTCGGAAAATCCGCCAGGGCTATCTTGTGCCGCTCATGCCGCCAGACCCAGCCGACGATGGCGAAGTCGGCGATCGAGATTTCATCGCCTGCGAAGAAGGCGTGGTCGGCCAGGCGGCGGTCCATCACGCCGTAGAGGCGGCTTGTCTCGGCCATGAAACGCTCGAGGCCGTAGCGGCGGTCGGCTTCGTCTTTGAGCGCGATGAAGTGGTGCACCTGGCCAGGCATCGGGCCGAAGCCGCCCATCTGGAACATCAGCCATTCCATCACCGCCACGCGGGCGCGCGGATCCTTGGGCAAAAAGGTGCCGGTCTTTTCGGCCAGGTAGATCAGGATGGCGCCGGACTCGAAGACGCTGATGGGTTCACCGCCCGGGCCGTCGGTATCGATGATGGCGGGGATCTTGTTGTTGGGGCTGATCTTCAAAAAGTCCGGAGCGGTCTGCTCGCCCTTGGTGATGTCCACCACATGCACCTCATAAGGCAGGCCCATTTCTTCGAGGGCAACACTGATCTTGCGGCCGTTGGGGGTGTCGAAGGCGTAGAGCTGGATGGGCATGGTGTGTGGGCTGGCTGTTGGGAGGACAGCGCAGTCTGCCACAGGATGCGGGTCGGGGTGGGAGGGGCAAGTCCAACCGTTCGGGCTGAGCCTGTCGAAGCCGCTGCTGAGCTGGGCGGGGACCCTTCGACAGGCTCAGGGCGAACGGGAAAAAGACGGGTGCGGGAGCGGGAGCATGGATCCCGGGTCGAGCCCGGGATGACAGCCTGGGGTCCGGGATGACAAAGCCCGGGGATGACAAACCCGGGGAAGACACGCCTTTGCAGCCGCCCCGGGCGCGGCGATACTGGTGGCATGACGCGCCGCCTCCCTGCCCTTGCCGCTTGTTGCCTCGCCTTTTTGCTGGCTGCCATCAGCAGCCTGGCCCTCGCCGCGCCCTCCACCAACGACACGCTGCGCATCGGCTCCAAACGCTTCACCGAGTCCTACATCCTCGCGCAGGTGCTGGCGCAGACGGCCGCGCCGCATACGCCCACGCCGCCTTCGGTGCTGCAGGGCCTGGGCAACACCGCGATTGTTTATGAGGCGCTGCGCTCCGGCAGCATCGACCTCTACCCCGAGTACGTGGGCACCATCAGCCAGGAGATCCTCAAGGGCGACGCGTCCATGAGCACGCAGGCCATGGCCACCGCGCTGGCGCCGCTGGGCCTGGGCGTGGCGGTGCCGCTGGGTTTTAACGACGGTTACGCGCTGGCCATGCGCGAGGACACGGCGCAGCGGCTGGGCATCCGCTCGCTCAGCGACCTGGCCAAACACCCTGAACTGAAGCTGGGCCTGTCGAACGAGTTCATAGGCCGCGCCGACGGCTGGAAGGGGCTGGCGCAGCGTTACGGCGCGCCGCAGACCCCGGTGGCGCTGGACCACGGGCTGGCTTATGACGCGATTGCGCAAAAGCAGGTGGACGTGATCGACATCTACACCACCGACGCCAAGATTGGCCACCTGGGCCTGCGCGTGCTGAAGGACGACAAAGCCTACTTCCCGCGTTATGACGCGGTGCTGCTGTACCGGCTCGATGTGCCGCAACGTTTTCCGCAGGCCTGGGCGGCGCTGCAGAAGCTCAGCGGCAGCATCGACGAAAACGCGATGATTGCGATGAACGCGCGGGCCGAGTTGCAGGGGGTGGCGTTTGATGTGATTGCGCGCGACCATCTCGCGGCCAAGGCCGGCGGCACCAGCGTTGCAAACGATTCCGGCCAGCGCGGCTTTTGGGCCAAACTGTTCGGCCCCGACCTCGCGCGGCTGACACGCCAGCACCTTGCGCTGACCCTGATTTCGGTCGGGTTGGCGGCGCTGGTCGGCATTCCGCTGGCGGTGTGGGTGTTTCCGCACCCGCGCCTGCGCGCGCTGGTGCTGGGCGCGACCAGCCTGCTGCAGACCGTGCCTTCGCTGGCGCTGCTGGCCATGCTGATCTCGCTGATGGGTGTGATCGGCACCGTGCCGGCGCTGATCGCGCTGATGCTCTACGCGCTGCTGCCCATCATGCGCAACACGGTGGCGGGCCTGGGCGAGGTTTCGGGCGGGCTGCGGCTGGCCGGGCAGGCGCTGGGCATGACGGCGGGCCAGCGCATGCGCCTGGTCGAGCTGCCGCTGGCGCTGCCAACGATTCTGGCCGGGATACGCACCGCGACCGCGATTGCGATTGGCACCGCGACGATTGCCGCCTTCATCGGTGCAGGCGGCTTTGGCGAACGCATCGTCACCGGGTTGGCGCTCAACGACCGGGAACTGCTGCTGGCCGGCGCCCTGCCCGCCACGCTGCTGGCGCTGCTGAGCGAGGCGCTGTTTGAAGGCGTCGATTGGCTGCTGCGGCGCAGCCGGGGCTTAAGTCCGGAATGACAGTCCAGGGTCTGGGAGAAAGTGATTTGTCATTGCGGGCCTGACCCGCAATCCATGCGTGCTCACACGCGACTCTGGTTCATGTGACATGGATCCCGGATCTGGTCCGGGATGACAGCCAGGGAGTCCGGGATGACAAGGCTTTTATAGCCAAATCGGCCTCCAGCCCATGTCCGGCATGAGCCAGCAGCTATCAAATCAGGAGCGCCTGGGCGCCCCTGAAGCGATCAATCCAGCTTGATGTTGGCCGCAGCCACCACCTCAGCCCAGCGCTTGCGCTCCTGGTTGAAGAACTTGTCCTGCTCGGCGGCTGACATGGTCACCACTTCGGCGCCCTGCCCGCTGAGCCGGGCGCGGATGTCCGGGCTGCGGATGATCTTGATCAGTTCGGTGTTCAGGCGGTTGACGATGGCTTGCGGCGTGCCGGCGGCCACCAGCACACCCTGCCAGGTGCCGGACTCGAAACCGGGCAGGCCCTGCTCCTGCAGGGTCGGCACGTTGCCGATCAGCGGCATGCGGGTGGCCTTGGAGACGCCGAGGATCTTGAGCTTGCCGCTTTGCACAAAGGGCAGCGTGGCCAGCATGCCGTTCATCAGCACCTGGGTCTGGCCGGCGACGGTGTCGTTGACCGCCTGCGAGCCGCCCTTGTAGGGGATGTACTGCCACTTGGCCTGGCTGGCGCGCTCGACCGACACGCCGGCCAGGTGCGGCGCGCTGCCCATCGCGGTGACCGCGAAGTTCAGCTGCGTCTTCTGCGACAGCGCCACCAGCTCCTTCAGGTTGTTGGCTGGCACCGAGGGGTGCACCACCAGCAGATGCGGCGAATAGGCCAGCATGGTCACGCCGCGCAGGTCCTTGCTCGGGTCAAACGGCAACTTGGTGTACACCGAGGGGCTGATGGCCAGCGCACCGGTGTCACACAGCAGCAGCGTGTAGCCGTCGGGCGCGGACTTGGCGACCATGTCGGCGCCCAGGTTGCCGTTGGCGCCGGCGCGGTTTTCGACAATCACCGGCTGCTTGAGCGCTTCCGACAGCGCCTGGCTGATCGAACGGCCGATGATGTCCGACGAGCCGCCCGGTGGGTAAGGCACGATCAGGCGTATCGGTTTGGACGGCCAGGCGGTGGTTTGCGCCTGCACGCCCGAAGCGGCGGCCAGGCCCAGGGCCACGGTGGATGCGAGTACCTTGCGGCGGTTGAGTGTCATGTTTGTCTCCTGAATAAACGATTTAAAAACGGCTGGAAGCGGTGAACAGGTCCTTGCGGATGCGCGGCAGACGGATCGGGATGGGATGCAAGGCGGATTTCGCAGTCAATAGCTGCCTATTGACAAGAAATTCAACGCTGCAGACCGCCCGAGTCCGACTGATCGCGCGCCGCAGTGGGCCTGTTCAGCGCTTCCTTAGGCCTTGGCGACTTCGTGGGCGGCCATCAGCTCGAGTGCGCGCACCAGCGCCGAGTGGTCGAGGTCCTGCATGCCGTTGGCGCTGCAGACCTGCATCAGTTGCGCGGCGCCGGCGGTTTGCGGCAGCGCCACGCCCAGCGTGCGGGCACCGCTGAGGGCCAGGCCCAGGTCTTTCTGGTGCAGGCCGATGCGGAAACCGGGGTTGAAGGTGCGCTTGATCATGCGTTCGCCATGCACTTCCAGAATGCGCGAGGCGGCAAAACCCCCCATCAGCGCCTGGCGCACCTTGGCCGGGTCGGCGCCGGCCTTGCTGGCAAACAGCAGGGCTTCGCCGACGGCGGCGATATTGAGCGCCACGATGATCTGGTTGGCGACCTTGCAGGTCTGGCCGTCGCCGTTGCCGCCGACCAGCGTGATGTTTTTGCCCATCAGTTCAAACAGCGGCTTGACGCGCTCGAAGGCGGCGTCGGGGCCGCCGATCATGATGGTCAGGCTGGCGGCCTTGGCGCCGACCTCGCCGCCGGACACCGGCGCATCGAGGTAGTCGGCGCCGAGCGCATTGATCTTTTTGGCGAATTCCTTGGTGTCCATTGGCGAGATCGAGCTCATGTCGACCACCGTCTTGCCCTTGGCGTTGCTCTTCAGGCCGGCGGCGACGCCCTGGTCGCCGAACAGCACTTTCTGCACGTCAGGGGTGTCGGGCAGCATCATGAAAATGATGTCGGCCTTTTCGGCGACTTCCTGCGCCGAGGCACAGGCGACCGCCTTGCCGGTCAGCAGGTCCGCGGGCACCTTGCTGCGGGTGCTGAGGAACACCTCGTGGCCCGCCTTGATCAGGTGGGCGGCCATCGGTGCGCCCATGATGCCGAGGCCGATAAATCCGAGTTTGCTCATGAAAATACTCCTTGTTCGTTATAAAAACGGTGGCGCGTGCACGCGTGTCATCTCATGTTCCGTTCGCCCTGAGCCCGTCGAAGGGGCCGGCTTCGACAAGCTCAGCCCGAACGGAGCGGGGCATCCCTTTGTCCGGGATGACAGAAAAAAAATCAGGCCAGGTATTTGTCGCGCAGCGCTTGGGTAGCGCCGCGGAACACGCCGAGGTCGCTGCCGACGCCGACAAAGGTGGCGCCCATTTCCATGTAGCGGCGCGCATCGGCTTCGACCGGCGCCAGGATGCCGACCGGTTTGCCGTGCGCCTTGGCGGCGGCAAAAATTTTCACCATCGCGGCCTGCACCTCGGGGTGGCCGGCATTGCCGAGGTGTCCCAGGCCGGCGGCGAGGTCGGACGGACCGACAAACATGCAATCCACCCCCGGGGTGGCGGCAATCTCGGCCGCCGCCGCCGTGCCGGCGATGCTTTCGATCTGCACCATCACGCAGATGTGGTCGTTGATCGACTTGAGGTAATCCGGCACCGTGCCGTATTTGTTGCTGCGCTGGGACACCGACACACCGCGAATGCCCTGCGGCGGGTAACGCGTGGCGGCGACGGCGCTGGCCGCCTGTTCGGCAGTCTCGACAAACGGGATCAGGAAGTTGTAGAAACCGGCGTCGAGCAGGCGCTTGAGCTCGACCGCGTTGTTGCTGGTCGGCCGCACCACCGGCGCACTGACGCTGTCTTTGAGCGCCATCAGTTGCGGGATGTAGGTGGCCATGTCGTTGGGCGAGTGTTCGCCGTCGAGCAGGATCCAGTCGAAGCCGGCCACACCGAGCACCTCGGTGGTGATGGCGTTGGACAGCGAGGACCAGCAGCCGATCAGCTTTTTGCCGGCCAGCAGGTCGCGCTTGAAGGTGTTCGGAAAGGACTGGTAAGGCGTGGTTTGTGTCATGGTGGTTTGCTGTTGCTTTCGGGTTGTTCGGTTCTATTCGGCCTTGATGTTGGCGGCCTTGATGACCCTGGCCCACTTGTCCACTTCGGCCTTCTGGTAGTCGAGCAGTTGCGCGGGCGTCATGCTGGAGGGCTCCATGCCAAAACCCTTGAGTCGGGCCTGCACCTCGGGTTGGGCCAGCACCTTCATCACCTCGGCGTGCAGGCGGTCAACCACGGGCTGCGGCGTCGCCGCGGGAACAAACAGGGCCTGCCAGGAGACCATGTCGAAACCCTTCTGGCCGCTCTCGGCGATGGTCGGCACCTGGGGGTAGCCCGGCACGCGCTGGCTGCCGGTGATGGCGATCGGGCGCAGCTTGCCGCTCTGGATGTGGGGCCCCACCACCAGGCTGGTGTCGAACATCATGTCGAGCTGTCCGCCGATCAGGTCCTGCACCGCGGGGCCCGAACCCTTGTACGGCGCATGGGTGAACTTGACGCCCGACTGACTGGCCAGCAGTTCCAGTGCCATGTGCGGCGAGGTGCCGATGCCGGGCGAGCCCGAGCTCAGGCCGCCATTCTTGGCGCGGCTGGCCTTGAGCACGTCGTCCAGCGTGCGCAGCGGGCTGCTGGCGGGCACCACCAGCAGCAGCGGGCTGACGCCCAGCATCGCGATCGGCGCGAATGATTTCACCGGGTCGTAGCCGATGTTGGTGGTGTAGAGGCTCACGTTGATCGAGTGCGAGCTGATGGTGCCGCCCAGCAGGGTGTAGCCGTCGGCCGGCGCGCGCGAGGCGATGGCCGAACCGACGCTGCCACCGGCGCCGCCCTTGTTGTCGATGACCACCGGCGTGCCCAGCGCGCTGGACAGCGGCTGCGCGATCAGGCGGGCGATGGTGTCGGTGTTGCCGCCCGGCGGGAACGGCACCACATAGGTGATGGCCTTGCCGGTGGGCCAGGCGCCCTGCGCCAGCGCGGAAAGGGACGCCAGTCCGCCAGCGGTGGCGGCGATGGCAGCTTGAATCAGGGTACGGCGTTGCATGCGGGTGTCTCCTTGGGTGTTGGGTGAAAAAATCAGGTCACGGGCGCCGGGTTGAACAGCACCAGCGCGTTGTGCAGCTTCCAGTGTTCGGCCCAAGTCTTCTTGCGGCCGCT
>PNNC01000153.1 GCA_013824015.1 Polaromonas sp. | reverse complement strand
TTGGCGCCGGTCGAATACAGGAAGTTGCCGGCAAAGGCGCGCAGCTCGGTGCCGTTGAAGTCCTTCTTGTCGTACATCGCCATCGCGTCCCAGCGTGCCCTGGGGTTCATGCCCCAGCCCACATGAGACACCGCGTAAGCCTCGCGGTCACCCCAGGCCGCCCAGTAGCTGCGCATCAGCTCGGCGTCGACATGCTGGCCGGCGATGTCGGTTACGAAGTCGCTTTTTATCGTCAGCACCACAGGCTGCTCGAGATAACGCTTGAAGGTCAGGTTGACGTCGCCAGGGGCCAGCACCAGCGTGCCGTTGACGCTGCCCTGGGCCGGAAAAGCCAGGCACAGGCCACCCGGCCAGTGCGAGATGGTGCCGGGCCGGGCGGTGTAGCCCCAGCCGCCGCCGGCCTGCGCACCGACCAGGGAAATGTGCAGGTCGGTGCCCGCCTGCGAGGTGACATGCATGGTTTTGGCGTTCCGCAGCAGCTTGATGCCGGCCTTGACCCGCGGCTCCAGTGCCGGATCGGGCACACAGCGCTCCAGGATTTCAGGATGTTCGTTGGACACCATCAGCACGCGCGCCCCGCCCTGCAGGATCTCGGGCAGTTCAGCGGCGTGCAGCAGGCCTTCGACCGTGAGGTCGGCCACAAAGCTGCAGGCCGCCAGCGCCTGCACCACGGGGGCGAGTTGGGCTATGGCGTCCGAGGCGCCGGTGGAACGCACCGGCACCGGCGCGGCCAGCCGGGGGCTGGCCAGCACCAGATGGAAAGCCCGCGCGCCCAGGCGCGCCAGCGCCAGTTCGGCCAGTTGCACATTGACCGGCCGCGACTGGGTCTCCGACAGGATGGCTGCCGTATCGCCGGCTTTCACGCCGCACAGCGCAAAGGTCTCGGCAAAACAGTCGATCCAGCGGGCTTCAATACGTTCCTGCAGCATGAATAGTCCTTGTTCAAAGGCGAGAACCGAGGGCGAAGTAGCCGCCGGCATGAAACAGCAGCGGTGCGGCGTCCGACACGGTGAAACGCTCGACCTCGGCGATCAACAGGCAATGGTCGCCGGCCAGCTGCCGCGACACGGTACGGCATTCAAACCAGGCGGCGGCGCCATGGATCAGCGGCTGGCCCCAGTCGTTTTCCGCATGCGCGACGCCGTCGAACTTGTCGGCCACCGGCAGGGCAAACCGGCGGGACACCTCGACCTGCGCCTCGGCCAGCACATTGACCACAAACCGCGCGGCATGTTCAAACACCGGCAGGCTGGGCGAACTGCATCGCAGCGACCAGAGGATCAGCGCCGGCTCCAGCGACAAGGCTGAAAAGGAATTGACGGTGAGGCCCACAAAAGCGCCATCCGCTGCGCGGGTGGTGACCACCGTGATGCCGGTGGCGAACTGGCCCAGCGCCGTGCGCAGCGCCCGGCTGTCCACGGGCGAGGCAATCTGCGGGATGGCTTGCAAGGGCGCATTCATCTGTCGATAATATATGAATATTCATGTAAATCGCAAGCAGACCTACCCTCGCCAAGGCAAACCGTGAGCCGCAAACCCGCGCCGGACTGTCCTGCCCCACCCGGCAGGTTCATCGACGGCTACCTGTCCTACCTGCTGGCGCGCGCCAGCCACACCGTCTATCGGGAGTTCCACGCCCAGGTGCAGGCGGCCGGCCTGGGTTCGCTCGAATGGCGCCTGCTGGCCACACTGTCGGACGGCGACGGCCTGACCATCGGCGAGCTGGCGCGCGAGATCCTGGCGCAGCAACCGACCCTGACCAAGCTGGTGCAGCGCATGGAGAAAGCCGGCTGGGTCCGGCGCGGCGCCGACCCGGCCGATGCGCGGCGCACCCTGGTGTTCGAGACAAAACAGGGGCGCGCCACCGTCGCCGCGCTGCTGGCGCAAGCCAAGCTGCACGAAGACACCTTGCTCGAAGGTTTCAGCGAGCGCGATGTCACCGCATTGAAAAAAATCCTGCGCACCCTGATCGACCGCGGCGACGCCAGCGCAGGCCAGGGACCAATTACTTGACTTGGTCAATTAATTTGGCGATGATGGCGCATGACCGTGTCACCACCGCCGCCCGTTGCCACCACCCACGTCAAGGCGGTGCGCGGTTTCAACCGCTTCTACACGCAGCGCATCGGTGTGCTGGCCCCCTACCTGGGCAGCGAGTTTTCGCTGACCGAGGTGCGGGTGTTGTACGAACTGGCTCACCGCGACCAGCCAACGGCCACGGAACTGGGACGCGACCTGGCGCTGGACGCCGGTTACCTGAGCCGCATCCTGCGACGTTTTGAAAGCAAAGGCTGGATCGAGCGCACCGTCTCGCCGGCGGACGCGCGGCAAAGCCTGCTGCGCCTGACCGATGCCGGCTACCAGGTGTTTGCGCCGCTGCAGCAGCGCTCGCGCGATGAGGCGGCCGCCCTGCTCGCGCCGCTGGCCGCACCGGCCCGGCAGGCCCTGACCGATGCGCTGGCCACGGTGCAGCGCCTGCTGGCTCCGGCCGCTGTCCAGGCGACCGCCGGCGTGGTGCTGCGTGACCCACAGCCCGGTGACATGGGCTGGGTGGTGCAGCAACACGGTGAGATTTATGCGCGCGAATACGGCTGGAACAGCGACTTCGAAGCGCTGGTGGCGGAGATTGTTGCCGGCTACCTGCGCAAGCATCAACCAGCCTGGGAGCGCTGCTGGATCGCCGAGCTGCAGGGACAACGTGTCGGTTCGGTGTTCGTCGTGCGCAAGTCACCGACGGTGGCGCAGTTGCGCATGCTGATCCTGACGCCCGAGGCGCGCGGCCGCGGCCTCGGCGCGCTGCTGACCGATGAATGTATCGCCTTTGCGCGCAGCAAGGGCTACAAAAAGATGGTGTTGTGGACCAACAGCTGCCTGGGCAGCGCACGGGACATCTACGCCAGGCGCGGCTTCAAACTTGTCAAAAGTGAGCCCTACACCGGCTTCGGCAACAACCTGGTTGGCGAAACCTGGGAACTGCGGCTGTGACCCCCCTGCCGCCGCAGTGAAGCTCAACCTGGCCCTGCTGGCCGCAGCCGCCACCGGCGTGCAGGTGGGCGCGGCCATCGTCGCCTCGCGCCTGGTGGTGGCCGAGGTGCCGCCGCTGACGCTGGCGCTGCTGCGTTACGCCATTGCCCTGGCCTGCCTGCTGCCCTTTCTTTTGAAGTCGTTCAGGGCTCCAGCCCATGACGGACAAGGGCGAGCAGCTATCAAAACCATAGCGACGAAAGACTGGCTGGTGATGGCCGCATTAGGCACCGGCCAGTTTGCGGTGTTGATCGCGCTGCTCAATCACGGCCTGCAGCACATCACCGCTGCCCAGGCCGCGCTGATCTTCAGCCTGTTTCCGCTGCTGACCCTGCTGCTGTCCGGCGTGCTCGGACGCGAAGACATTTCGGCCCGCCTGCTGGCCGGTGTGCTGCTGTCCATCACCGGCGTCGCGCTGTCGCTGTGGCCCAAACTCCAGGCGCCGCACCCGGGTCCCTGGTGGGGCGAGGCGGCGGTGCTGGCCAGCGCCGGCGTCGGGGCCCTGTGCAGCGTGTTGTACCGCCCTTACCTGCAGCGTTACCCGACGCTGGCGGTGTCCAGTTTTGCGATGCTGGTCTCGGTGCTGTTTCTCGCGCTGCTGGCCCTGAGCGAAAACTGGCCGGCACGCGTTTTGGCGCTGGACCTGCACAGCTGGACCGTGGTGGCCCTGATCGGCGGCTCCAGCGGCATCGGCTACTTCTGGTGGCTGTACGCGCTCAAGCACGAGTCGCCGACGCGGGTGACGGTTTTTCTCGCGCTCAATCCGCTGACGGCGGCCCTGCTGGGTGTGCTTTTTCTGGATGAAGCCCTTTCCCGCTGGTCGGCTGCAGCTATTCTTTTAATAGCATCGGGTTTGTGGCTGGCGACGCGCGGCGCGCCGGCGGCGAAGCGATAATCGGGCCATGAACGTAGCGCCTGCCGACGACGATGCCCACCCGCAACCGACCTCCCTGACCGACCTGTTTGTCTCGTTCACGCTGCTGGCGCTGCAGGGTTTCGGCGGCGTGCTGGCGGTGGTGCAGCGTGAGCTGGTCGAGAAAAAGCGCTGGATGACCCGCGAGGAATTTGTCGAGGAATGGGCCGTGGCGCAGATCATGCCCGGGCCCAATGTGGTCAACCTCTCGCTGATGATCGGCCACCGCTATTTCGGTTTGCCCGGCGCCATGGCCGCACTCGCCGGCATGTTGACCGTACCGCTGCTGGTGGTGCTGATGCTCGCGCTGGTGTATGCGCAGTTCGCCGGCCATCCCGGCGTGGCCGGCGCGCTGCGCGGCATGGGCGCTGTCGCCGCCGGCCTGATCGCCGCCACCGGGCTCAAGCTGATGGGCGCGCTCAAGAAGCATCCACTGGGCCTGCCGCTGTGCATCGTGCTGGCGCTGCTGTGTTTCACCGGGATCGCCCTGCTGCGCCTGCCGCTGGTGTATGTGCTGCTCGGGCTGGGCGTGACCGCCTGCACCCTGACCTGGCGGAAGCTGGACCGATGATGATCGACCTGTCATGGGCCGACTGGTTGTCGCTGTTTGGCCATTTCATGGTCCTGTCGCTGTTGTCGGTGGGCGGCGCCATCACCACCGCGCCCGACATGCACCGCTACCTGGTGGACGGCCAGCACTGGCTGACCGACCCGCAGTTCAACGCCTCGGTCGCGATTGCCCAGGCCGCGCCAGGCCCGAATGTGCTGTTTGTCGCACTGATGGGCTGGCATGTGGGCCTGAATGCCGGCGGCCCGATGCTGGGCCTGTTCGGTGTCTTGGTCAGCATGCTGGGCATCATGCTGCCCAGCACCACCCTGACCTACCTGGCCGCGAGTTGGGGCCACCGCAACCGCAACTTGCGCTGGGTGCGCGCCTTCAAGCAGGGCATGGCGCCCATCGTGATCGCCCTGCTGATCGCCACCGGCTGGATCCTGGCCGGCGCCAGCGTCAGCGGCCTCGGCGACTGGCGCGTGCCGCTGCTGGCCGCCGTCACCGCGGCCATTGTCTGGCGAACCCGGCTGCACCTGCTGTGGCTGCTGGGCGCCGGCGCGCTGCTCGGCTGGTTCGGCCTGATCTGACACCTGCCGCAGGGCGCAACACTTGCGGCCTCGAGCCGGCAAGTGGGTAAAACATCACACGTCCTTTTTACACATTTAGATACACATAGATACAATAGCTTTAGTCCTACTCTGACGAGAATCCGGAATGTCTGACCCTGCTGAAGGCGCGCCCGAATCAAGCATCCCGCTTTTTGATGTGGTGATCAATGTGCCGCCCGGGGCACGGCTGGTTGAAATCGAGCGACTGGCGCGGGATGTTGCCGGCATCGCGCCCGACCGCATCGAACGCCTGATGCAGGTGCTCCAGGGGTCGCCCCAGGCCAAGATTGGCGCTGGTGTCACCCGTGAAAAGGCCGATCTGGCCAAGGAACAGTTCACCAAGGCCGGCCTGCTGGTGACCGTCACGCCGCTGCTGACCATCCAGGCCGCCATGGCCGGCAGCCTCGACGGCACCTGTGTCTGCCCGGCCTGCGAAAAACGGGTGGTTCTTCCCGACAACCGCCAATGCCCGTCTTGCGGCATTTTTGTGGACAAGGTCACCGACGAATTCCTGCTCCGGCGCAAGCTTCTGGAGCAGGAGCGCGGCAAGATTGAATTCGCCCAGGCCAAATCGGCCAAGGACAGCGACAAACGCGCGCGCGAACTGATGGAAGCGTCGGTGCGCGCCAGGGTCCGCGCAGAACTCGAGAAGGAATACGGCATCAAGGAAGAAAAGCCCGGCCTCTTCCCGGGGTCGGCGCGCCTGTTCAAGGCCGTCGGACTGGTCGGCCTGCTGGCGGTGGCTTTTATGGGTGGCCGCGGATTTTCGACGGAAGGGCTGCCCTTTGTCGGCACCAGCGCCAAAGCCAAGGACGGGGCCACCGTCGCGATGAGCGCCGAAACCCTTGAAAAAACATCCAAGGGTGGCGTGGCAGCGGCCGGTGAAGGGGCAGCGGGTTCCGCCGATGCGGTCACCGGAGATCCCGACGTCGATGACCCGCTGATCCAGGCCGCAGGCGGCAAACGTATTGGCGCCAAGGGCTTGTCGCTCGAGGAAGCCGTCGCTGCCGCGCAGGTGCTCGGAAAATCGGTGGGCAACACCACGGCCGACCGGGCACTGGCCGGCGGGACCGCCGGCAGCAAAACCGGCGGCAAGGCCGCAGGGGCCCCCGGCGGCAGCGCAAGCGCGAGCAGCGACCTGGACGGCAAGATCGAATCGGCCCCCCCCGGCGCGGGCGTTGCCGCAGGGCAGCCCGGCGCTGCGTCGGCCGGGGCCGCCCCGACCGTCCCCAAACAAACCAGACTGGTGCTGACCGCCGAATTCGCCAGGGCGCTGGCCGAACTCGGACAATCGGCGCGCGCCCGGGGGGTGCTCAAGGCGGCAATGGCTTCGGTCGATCCGGCAGCCGAGCCTGTCGCGGCCGCGGCCCTGCGCAACGCCGAGTTGCGCTCGCAGGCATGGGCCATCCAGCGCCGGGAAGCCGGCGCGCCGGGCAAGGCCGTCGAAGACCTGAAGACAAAAATCCTGGCGGTGGCCGATCCCGCCGAGCGCACCCAGTTGCTGGGCCAGACGGCGGTCATCCTGAGCCGGGGCGGCCAGTTGCCGCCGGAAGTCGCGCGCGCCTTCCTGTCGCTCGCGGCAGATGCCCTCAAGTCGGTCACGGGCGCCGGCCAGCCCAATGCGGCCCTGGGTGATCTGGCGGTGTCCATGGCCGAAGTGTTTGCCAATGAAACCAGCGCGCGGGCCCGGGCCGGCATGTGGTCCAAGGCGCAAGCCAGCGCCGCGCAGATCGAGGACCTGATCAAGCAGGCGGCCGACCCCTGGGCGCAGATGCGCCTGTACGCCGTGGATCACCAGATCCAGCTGCACCTGGGACACAACGACAAGGCCCGGCAACGCCTGGACGCTGCGCTGGCGCAAGCCGGCAAGAACAGCAACCTGGCGGAGCGGGCGGCCTGGCTGCGCAGCATTGCGCAACTGGCCGACGCCGCAGCCCAGGAGCAGATGGACGCCATGACGGCCAGCCTGCAGTCCCAGCTTGAAAGCAAGTCGGGGCTGGAAAAAGCCCAGGCCCTGACCCAGCTGGCCCTGCTTTACGCCAACGGTGGCCTGCCCGCCCGCGCCGAGCAGTACCGCAAAATGGCCCAAGCCACGCCCGGCCTGAGTCCGGCGGAAAGCACCGCTGTCGCCACCGACCTGATCGTGCGCAGCGATCTGGCCATGGCGCGCGTGCTGCAGGGGCTGGGGCGTTACGCCGAAGCAGAATCACTGCTGCAGCGGGTCGGCGGCTACCTGTTCTAAACCGGCGCCAGGGCTGATCCGGCCCTAGTGCAGGTCCGGCGCCTGCAGCACCAGGGCAAACAGCTCATTGCGGAAATGGATGCCCAGGCGCGTGAACGCGCGGTTGCGGTAGGTTCTGACCGTTGGCAGTCCCAGGCCAAGGTCGGCTGCCACCCCCTCCTGTGTCATGCCCTGCAGCAGGCGCGCGCAAACATCGAGCTCGCGCGTCGTGAGCTGGCCGTTGATCCGTTTCAGCCGCTGTGTGAGGGACAGCACCGAGCCTGCGGCACCCGCTGAGGCGAAGGCCGGCATCTGCGCCAGCGCCAGGTGTTTCTGGGTCAGCGCCAGCAGCGCCGGCGCCAGGCCTTCCAGGGCGGCCACCTGACCGTCACTGAAGGCGCGCTGGTGCACATGCCGGTAAAAATTGATCGCAAACACCGTGTCATCGGCCTGCTGGCGCACGATGGACACCCGCTCGGCCACGCCGTGCGCTTCATACACCCGCGCGCGGTGTTCTGCCGCTACTTCCTGCGCGCTGATGTGGCACAGCAGTGTCGACTCCTGCGCCGGACCGGCCTGCTCACGCACCAGCGAGCGGTCGCTGAGGTAGGGGCCCGACAGATAGGCGCGCCAGCAGTCGCGCGTGGTGTCGGGAATGCCGTGGCTGGCCGACATGAAGATGGCCGGGCGGCAGTGCGGGCCGGTGCGGTAGACCGACCAGGAGCCGGCGGGAAACAGCGGATACAGGCCGCCCAGCAGTTCCTTGTCGAAATGCGGCAGGCCCAGCCGCGTGATCATGCCAGCCAGGGCCTGGCCGGTGTCCGGCCCGGGCGCCTGGGTGAGGTTCCACTTTCTCATTGTTTTTCCTGAGGGCACGCCGGCGGCGTGCGCAGCCTGTCATCTTCGCGGATGACAGCACGCCCGGCTCTCGGGGATTACGCTAAACGCATGAATGCACCCGCCGCGCCCCAGCTCGTCCACTTTGCCGACATCGCCGTGCAGGTCGGCCAGCCGCAGGAGGTCGGCCAGACCGTGCGCGGCCGGCGCCGGCTGATTCCCATCCTCGGCGGAGAGGCCACCGGCCATGGCTGGACCGCCCGCGTGTTGCCGGGCGGCGCCGACTTCCAGTTGCTGGTCAACGACCGGCTCGCCGAGCTCGACGCGCGTTACGTGATGGAGACCGACGGCGGCGACATGATTTACGTGCAGAACCGCGCCATCCGCTGCGGGCCCGCGGACCTGATGGCCCGGCTGGTGCGCGGGGAACCGGTCGATCCGGCACAGATTTACTTTCGCTGCTCGCCGAGCTTTGAAACCGCCTCACCGGCCCTGGGCTGGATCACCGAACGCATGTTCGCCGGCAGCGGCGCCCGCCACCCGGACCGCGTGGTGATGCAGTTTTACGAGCTCGCCTGAGCGCGCCGGTTTTACCGGCTCGCCCGGGCACACCTGTTTGCGCCTTTCATCTTTCCAACAAGGAGACCCCTCATGCGAACACCGCAATTTTCCAAAGCCCGCCGCGCCCTGGCCATCGGTTTGCTCGCCGCCGGACTGCTGCCCTGGGCCGCCGCCCAGGCGCAATCGGCCTTCCCGTCCAAACCGGTGCGCATCATCGTCGGCTTTCCGGCCGGCACCGGACCGGACATCGTGGCGCGCCTGCTGGCGCAGAAGCTGTCGGAGAGCTGGGGCGGCATGGGCGTGATCGTCGACAACAAGCCCGGCGCCGGCGGGCTGATTGCCGCTTCGGAGGCCGCGCGTGCGACACCGGACGGCTACACGCTGATGCTGGGAGAAACCGGCCAGCTCAGCATTGCGCCCAGCAGCTACAACAAGCTGCCTTACGACCCGGTCAAGGACTTCGTGCCGGTCAGCCAGGTGGTCAGCGCGGATTTTGCGCTGCTGGTGAACCCGCAAAAAGTGCCGGCCAGAAACGTCAAGGAGTTTGTGGACTGGACGAAGCAGCAAAAAGGCCTGTTCATGGCCACCTTCGGCGCCGGGACACCGGGGCATTTCGGCGCCTTCATGTTCGGCGAGGCGATCGGCATCAAACCGGAACCGGTGCACTACAAAAGCACCGGCGACGCCCTGGGCGGTCTGTTCAGCGGCGATGTGCAGGGTGTGTTTGCCAGCGTCGGGCTGGCCGCCCCCCAGGTCAAGGCCGGCAAGCTGGCCGCGCTGGGCACCACCGGGCCGGTGCGCGCCGGCCTGTTGCCCGATGTGCCGACCATCAAGGAGCAGGGTTTCAGCAACCTCGAATTCACGTCCTGGTTCGGCATCGTGGCGCCGGCCAGAACCCCGGCCGACATCGTGGCCCGCCTGAGCGCCGACGTGCAGAAGGCCGTGCGTTCACCTGAAGGCAAGCAGAAAATGGAAGACGCCGGTTTCCGCGTGACCGGCACCAGCGGGGACGAGTTTGCGCGCATCATCCGCGCCGACACCGTGACCTGGGGCAAGGCCGTCGCCGCCACCGGTTTCAAGGCCGACTGAGCGTGAACTGCGAGCGGCTCAGGCCGCTCGCTGCCGCAAGGCCTCGTACAGACAGACGCCACTGGCCACCGAGACGTTCAGACTCTCGACCGCGCCGCGCATCGGGATGCTGACCAGCTCGTCGCAGGTCTTGCGCGTGAGCTGGCGCATGCCCTCGCCTTCCGCGCCCAGCACCAGCGCCACCGGCCCGGTCAGCTTGACGTCGTAAATCGTCCGGGGCGCATCGTCGCTGGTGCCTATGCACCAGATGTTGCGCTCCTTGAGCTCGCCCAGCGTGCGCGCCAGGTTGGTCACCATGAAATAAGGCATGGTTTCGGCAGCGCCGCTGGCGACCTTGGCCACCGTGGCGTTGATGCCGGCCGCATGGTCCTTGGGCGCAATCACCGCATGTGCACCGGCGCCGTCGGCCACCCGCAGGCAGGCGCCGAGGTTGTGCGGGTCGGTCACTCCGTCGAGCACCAGCAGCAGCGGCGGCTCGTCCGACGCCGCTTCGAGCTGCTCCAGCAATTCATCGAGCGACTTGACCTGCGCCAGCGCGTCCACCCGCGCCACCACGCCCTGGTGGCCATGGCTGCCGCACATCTTGGCCAGGCGCAGGCCGTCGGATTCGATCAGGCGGATGCCGGCCTCCCGCGCCCGGTCGATGAACTGGCGCATGCGTGCGTCGCGGCGCGAGGCGTCAAAAAACACCTCGAAAACGGATTGGGGCGAGGTCTTGATACGCACGCCAACGGCATGGAAGCCGAACAGGACTTTGGGAGAGGAGGACATGGCAGCGATTATCACTTGCTGGCCGGTCCTGACCCCGAACTGACAGCTGGAGGCCGATGCGGGACAAGCGGCAGGGCTGACCGCCTTAAAATGGTAACCAGACGTTTACAGGAGTGACGCATGGGACTGCGGCTCAAATTCAATCTGGTGTTGATCATCGTGTTCCTGACCGGTTTTGCGGCTGCAGGGTTTGTCTCGCGGCAACTGCTTCAGGACAACGCCCGTGAGGAAGTGCTGCGCAATGCCCGCCTGATGATGGACACCGCGCTGGCAGTGCGCAGCTACACCGTGGACCAGGTCAAGCCGCACCTGGACAAGCAGCTCGAGGAAGTGTTCCTGCCGCAAACCGTGCCGGCCTACGCCGCCACCGAAACCCTGAACCACATCCAGAAAAAATACCGCGACTACGGCTACAAGGAAGCCACGCTGAACCCGACCAACCCGCGCGACCGCGCCACCGACTGGGAGGCCGACATCGTCCAGCAGTTCCGGCACAACACCGAATCGAAGGAACTGGTGTCCGAGCGCAGCGGCGGCACCGGCCGCATCCTCTACATCGCCAAACCGATCCAGATCACCAATGCCGCCTGCCTGCAATGCCACAGCGTGCCGGCTGCCGCGCCGGCCAGCATGATCAGGATCTATGGCGAGGCCAACGGCTTCGGCTGGAAGCACAACGAAATCATCGGCGCGCAGGTGGTGACCGTGCCCATGGACATCCCCATCCTGAACGCCGATCGCGCCTTCAGGACCTTCATGGCGTCGCTGGCCGGTGTGTTCGCTGCGGTCTTTCTGGCACTCAACCTGATGCTGAGCTGGCTGATCGTGCGGCCGATCCGGCGCATGTCGCAGGCGGCCGACCAGGTCAGCAACGGCGACTTTGACGTGCCTGAATTTTCCGATGAGGGCCGCGATGAGGTCTCGGTGCTCGGCAGTTCCTTCAACCGCATGCGCCGCAGCCTGGAAAAAGCCATGCAGATGATTGAGCGGGACGGAAACTGAACGTGGCAAGGTCATGACCCCCGGGCCAGCGGCCCCCGGCAGTCCGCCCCCCGCGCCCGGCGTGGATCAGGCCGCCCTGCCCGCCGGGCACACGGTGTTCGAATACCGCATTGAAAAAGCGCTGGGTGGCGGCGGCTTCGGCATCACCTACCTGGCGCGCGACATCAACCTGGAACTGCCGGTCGCGATCAAGGAGTATTTCCCGGGCGAACTGACCATCCGGGCGGCCGACCAGACGGTGCGTGTGCGCGCACCCGAGGGCGAGCAGCAGTTCAACTGGGGGCTGGAGCGTTTTCTTGACGAGGCACGCGCGCTGGCCTCGTTCCGCCATCCCAACATCGCGCGTGTGCTGCGTTATTTCCGCGACAACGGCACCGCCTACATCGTCATGGAATACGAGTCGGGCGACCCGCTCAAACGCTGGCTGGCACGCCAGCCAGCGCTGGACCTGACGTCGTTGCTGAAGGTGATCCATCCGCTGCTTGACGGCCTGGAAGCCGTGCACAAGCTGGACTTCCTGCACCGCGACATCAAGCCCGACAACATCTACATCCGGGCCGACGGCACACCGGTGCTGCTCGATTTCGGCGCGGCGCGGCGCACCACCAGCGGCCGCGACCTGACCAACATCGTGAGCCCGGGGTTCGCGCCCTTCGAGCAATACCACAGCCAGGGCAGGCAGGGCCCATGGAGCGACATCTATTCGCTGGGCGCGGTGATGTACTGGATGGCCACCGGCGAGAAACCCGTGGAGTCGGCCGCGCGTGTGCAGCACGACAGCCTGCCCGCCGCGCAGGCCATTGGTGATGCCGCGGCGTTCGGCGCCGGCCTGCTGCGCGCCATCGACTGGGCGCTGGCCCCCGACGAAAAACGCCGGCCGCAAAGTGTGGCCGAATTGCGCGCCGCGCTGGTGGCGGCCGGGCCGGCCAGCACCGCCCTGCCGGCACAAGTCAGGCGCCCGCCCGGTGACACCCGGCCCGGCCCTGACAGTGACGTGCTGGCCTTTGCCGCGAGCGCGCAGGCGGTGCCGGGAAGCAGCGCCGACCCGGCGCGCAGGAATGTGCTGGGCACCGTGATGTTCCTGAACCTGGTGGCCTACGCGCGGCACCCGATCGACCAGCAGGTGGCGCTCAAGGAAAGGTTCAACGAGCTGATCACCAAGGCGCTCAAGGGTGTGCCCCAGGCCTCCCGCATCGTGATCGACACCGGCGACGGCGCCGCAACCTGCTTCCTCGGCGACCCCGAGGAAGCCTTGCAGTCGGCACTGCTGCTGCGCAGCCTGCTGACCCAGAAATACGGTCAGATGCTGTCGCTGCGCATCGGTGTGCACCTGGGCCCGATCCGCATCGTGTTCGACGTGAATCAGCGGGTCAATGTCGTCGGCGACGGCATCAATGTGGCCCAGCGCATCATGGACTTTGCCCAGCCCAACCAGATCGTGGTGTCGCGCGCCTACTACGAGGTGATCTCGCGCATCACCGACAACGCCAATGGCCTGTTCATCCCGATGGGCCCGCACCTGGACAAACACCTGCGCTCGCACGACATTTATGCCGTGGTGGAGCCGCAGACAAGGCCGGCGCAGGCACCGGCCCACCACAGCGAGTTTGCCAACACCGCCTCGTTTGCCACGCTGTCCTCGCTGACGCCCGAGGTGCTGGCCGATATCGAGTCCGAACTGGCGCGCAGCATCGGGCCGATGGCCAAGGTGCTGATCAAAAAGGCCCTGCCACGCAGCGTCGGCGCCCAGGGCTTGCGCGAGCTGCTGGCGGTGTCGATTCCGGACCCGCGGGCGCGCGAGGCCTTTGTCCACCCGAAAAGCCAGAAAACCCAGCCCGTGGGACTGCCGGGCGCCTGGTCCGGCAGCCGGCCCGACCCGAGCCGGCACGCGCGCCCGGACCTCAGCCAGCCCATCAGCCGGCCGCACAGCGGAACCATCAGCGGCAGCATCAGCGGGCGTTCCGTCCCGGTCTCCTCCCCCTGGTTCACCGCCGCTCAACTGAGCCAGCTGGAACGCGCACTGAGCCAGGTGATCGGCCCGCTGGCCAGGATGCTGGTCAAAAAGCAGGTCGCCCGCCACACCTCGCTGGAAGCCTTGCGCGAGGCGCTGGCTGGCGAAATCGACCGCGCGGCCGATCGCGAGAAATTTCTCGCTGCCACCCAGAAATTGCCGTGAGGCCGGTTTCCTGACGGCAGCAAGCGCGCTGTTCAGGCATTGCAGCCTCTTTTGCTGCGCAGCCCTGCCCTCGCGGCCCCCAAAATAGGAATACTCCGATAGCCAGGGGACTCAGCGCTGCTTATGGTGGTGTCTAGCTGAGACATGGCCCATGAAACATCCCCACCCCATCCCGCTCGCCCGCGAGGTTCGCATACCCTGCGGTGAGGCCTGGCTTTATGGTGACCTGGTGGTGCCGCACGGGGCCCGCGGACTGGTGCTGTTTGCCCACGGCAGCGGCAGCGGCCGACACAGCGCCCGCAACCGGCAGGTGGCCCAAAAACTCCAGCACGCCGGCATGGCCACCCTGCTGTTCGACCTGCTCACCGTGCAGGAAGAGCAGGTCGACCTCCACACCCGCGAGCACCGATTCGACATTGCCTTGCTGGCCGGTCGCATGCAGCAGGTCACCGAATGGGTGGCCGCCCAGCCGGACCTGCGGCACGCCCCGATCGCTTACTTCGGCGCCAGCACTGGCAGCGCGGCGGCGCTGATTGCCGCGGCCCGGCTCGGCCCACGCATCGCCGCGGTGGTGTCGCGCGGCGGCCGGCCCGACCTGGCCGGCCCGGTGGCACTGGCGGGGGTCAGCGCGCCCACGCTGCTGATCGTGGGCGGCAACGACGAACAGGTGGTCGCGCTCAACGAGCAGGCCTACGCGCATTTGCACTGCGAAAAACGGCTGGCAATCGTACCGGGCGCCACCCACCTGTTCGAGGAACGCGGCACCCTGGAACAGGTGGCCGAACTGGCGGCCGACTGGTTCAGCGCCTGGCTGTCGCCCGCCAAACACACCGGGGTTCACCATGAAAGACCGACACCTTCCCTATGAGGATCGGCGCGAGGCGGGCCGCGTGCTGGCGCAGGTGCTGGCGCCCTACCGCGGCCGCCCCCGCTTGATGGTGCTGGCGCTGCCGCGCGGCGGTGTGCCCGTGGCTTACGAGGTGGCGCGCGCGCTGAACGCGCCGCTCGACGTGTTTGTGGTGCGCAAGCTCGGATTTCCCGGCCACGAGGAATATGCCATGGGCGCCATTGCCAGCGGCGGCGTGCGCGTGATGAACCCGCTGCCGGGCATGACGGTGTCGCCCGCAGACGTGGCCGCCGCGGTGGCGCGCGAGTTGCCCGAGTTGCAGCGGCGCGAACGGCTGTACCGCGGCCAGCGCCCGGCGCCCGACCTGCATGGCCGCACGGTGATCGTCATCGATGACGGGCTGGCCACCGGTGCCACCATGCACGCCGCGCTGCTGGCCATCCGCCAGCAGCAGCCGCAGCGGCTGGTGATGGCCGTCCCGGTCGGCGCCGCCGACAGCTGCCAGGCTTTACAGTCCGTGGCCGACGAGGTGGTCTGCGCCGCCATGCCCGAACCGTTCCGCGCCGTTGGCCTGTGGTACCGGCAGTTTCCGCAGACCAGCGACGACGAGGTGCGCACCTTGCTGGAAGACGCCCGCGTGCACGCGCCTTCCCCCTGACACCCCACCAGGACCTCGCCATGACCGCGCAGCATTCCCCCCTGCACACCGACACGGCCTTGCTTGAGGGCCTGCGGCAGCACCTGCACCCCCTGAGCGGCAGCACCGACGACCACGACGGCTTGCTGCAGATGATCGGCCCGGCGCGGTTTGTGCTGCTCGGCGAAGCTTCCCACGGCACGCGCGAGTTCTACCAGGAGCGCGTCAACATCACGAGGCGCCTGATCACCGAACAGGGCTTCACCGCCATCGCGGTGGAGGCCGACTGGCCCGACGCCTGGCGCGTCAACCGTTATGTGCGCGGCCTGTCGGACGACCGCAACGCCGGCGACGCGCTGTCGGGGTTCGAACGTTTTCCGGCCTGGATGTGGCGCAACACGGTGGTGCGCGACTTTGTCGAGTGGCTGCGCCGGCACAACGCCGCCTGCAGTCCGGATCGTCAGGTGGGCTTTTACGGGCTGGACCTGTACAGCCTGTTCACGTCCATCCAGGAGGTATTGGCCTATCTGGACCGGGTCGATCCCGAGGCCGCCGCCCGTGCGCGCGAACGTTATGCCTGCTTTGATCATGCCGCACAGGACAGCCAGGCCTACGGTTACGCTGCCAGTTTCGGCCTGGCGCGCAGTTGCGAAGACGAGGTGGTGCAGCAGCTGCGCGCCATGACCCGGCGCTTCGCCCAGCTGCCAGCCACGCCCGGGCTGGAGCGCGACGAGATGTTTTACGCGCAGCAGAACGCCCGCCTGGTGCGCAACGCGGAAGAGTATTACCGCACCATGTTCCATGGCCGCGTGTCGTCCTGGAACCTGCGTGACAACCACATGGTGGAGACGCTGCAGGCGCTGGACCACCACCTGGGCGCCGGCGGCGCAGCGCCGCGCATCGCGGTCTGGGCACATAACTCCCACCTCGGCGACGCTGCCGCCACAGAGATGGGCGACCGGGGTGAATCGAACGTGGGCCAGCTGATGCGCGACCGCCACGACGGCGACGCGGTGCTGGTCGGCTTCAGCACCCACCACGGTTCGGTGACGGCCGCCTCGAACTGGGATGAGCCGCCCCGGCACAAGCGCGTGCGCCCTGGCCTGCCCGGAAGCTGGGAAGCGCTGCTCCACCAGACCGGCACCCCCCGCTTCTGGCTGAACCTGCGCGACAACGCGGCGCTGCGGCCGCTGGCCACGCCGCAACGGCTGCAGCGCGCCATCGGCGTGATCTACCGGCCCGAAACCGAGCGCCAGAGCCACTACTTCCACACCCACCTGAGCCGGCAGTTCGATGCGCTGATCCACATCGATGAAACCCATGCGCTGGAGCCGCTGGACCAGGGGCCGGTGTGGCAAACCGGCGAGGCGCCGGAAACCTTTCCCTCGGGCATGTGACAGGCAGCGCCAGCCCTCAGTGAAAGTCCCGGCTGGCGGTGCCCAGGCGCCCGAGCAGCGGCGTCAAATCCTCCAGCCGCTGCGCCACCAGGTTGCGCACCGCGCCAAAACCCGGCGCGGTGCCGCTTTCCTCGCTGCGCTGCCACACGCCAAACACCGCCAGCAGCCGCGCGTGCAGCAACTCGGCGCGCTGCGCCTCGCGCAGCGACTTCCAGACAATCACGTTGACCGGCCCGGTCTCGTCTTCCAGCGTCACAAAAATCGTGCCGTTGGCGGTTTGCGGCTGCTGGCGCACGGTGACAATGCCGCAGCCGGCCACCTGCCGGCCGTTGGGCAAGGCGTTGAGTTGACGGGCACTGAGCAGGCCGCGCCCGGCCAGCCGGTCCCGCAACAAGGCCAGCGGATGGCGGCGCAGGGTCAGGCCCGTGGACTTGTAGTCGAACAGGATGTTTTCACCTTCGGGCGTGTCGGCCAGCAGCAAGGGGGCCTCGTGGATCGGCACGGCCTTGAGCAGGCCGGGCGCGGACCTGATCGCGGCCGCTTCCCAGACCTGCTGGCGCCGGTGGCCAGCCAGCGCCAGCAAGGCGTCGGCGGCGGCCAGCGCATTGATCTCCAGCGTGCCGAGCCGGGCCCGTGACACCAGGTCTTCGGTGGATGTGAATGGCGCTTCTTGCCTGGCCTGCACCAGCCGCAAGGCCGCTGCTTCGGAAAACCCGGCCACCAGGCGCAGGCCGAGGCGCACGGCGGGCTGGTCGGCCCGGATACCCGGGAAGGATGGGGGCGGCGTGTTGACCAGCGGCTCCAGCGTGCAGTCCCAGTGGCTGTGTTTCACGTCCACCGCCCTGACCTCCACGCCGTGCCGGCGCGCATCCTGCACCAGTTGCGAGGGCGCATAAAAACCCATGGGTTGTGAGTTCAGCAGCGCCGCCAGGAAACAGGCCGGTTCGTGGCACTTGAGCCAGCAGCTCAGATAGACCAGCTTGGCAAAACTGGCGGCATGGCTTTCGGGGAAACCGTAATCGCCGAAACCCAGGATCTGGCTGAAGATGCGCTCGGCGAACGCCAGCGTGTAGCCGTTTTTCACCATTGCGTTGATCAGGCGCCCCCGGAAACGATCCACCCCGCCCTTGCGCTTCCAGGCCGCCATGGCGCGGCGCAACTCATCGGCCTCGCCCGGCGTGAAGTCGGCCGCAATCATCGCGACCTGCATCACCTGCTCCTGGAAGATCGGGATGCCCAGCGTGCGTTCCAGCGCCGGGTTGAGCGCCGGGTAGTCGGGCACCACCTTGCCGCCGCCGCGCTCAAGCTCGCGGGCCTTCAGGTAGGGGTGCACCATGCCGCCCTGAATCGGCCCGGGCCGCACGATGGCGACCTCGACCACCAGGTCGTAATAACAGCGCGGCTGCAATCGCGGCAACATCGACATCTGGGCCCGGCTTTCGATCTGGAACACACCCACCGTGTCGGCCGCGCAGATCATGTCGTAGGTTTGCTGATCCTCCAGCGGCAACGTGTGTATTTCAAGATCGCTGTGGCGCGTCTGGTTCACCAGGTCCAGGCAACGCCGGATCGCCGAGAGCATGCCCAGCGCCAGCACATCGACCTTCATCAGGCCCATGGCTTCGAGGTCGTCCTTGTCCCACTGGATGATGCGGCGATCCGCCATGGAGGCCGGCTGCACCGGCACCAGCCGCGTGAGTTTGCCCTGGGTCAGCACAAAGCCGCCGACGTGCTGGCTCAAATGGCGCGGAAAAGCCGGGCGCTCCTTCTCGCGCTTTTTGCGGTCGTCGGCCTCGGCAATTTCGGCCTCGGCGGTCGGGTACACCGCCATCAGCAGGCGCGACAGCTGCAGCCACTGCAGCACCGGGCCGATGTTGTCCTGGGCCTCGGCCTGCCGGATTTTTTCTTCCAGCACACTGCTGCCGTCAAACCAGAAATGTTCCCTGGCATACAGCTCCACCGTGTCCGCGTCGATGCCGAGCGCCTTGCCGACATCGCGCACCGCGCTGCGCGAACGGTAGCTGATGACGGTGGCGGCAATCGCGGCGCGGTCGTGGCCGTATTTTCGGTAGATGTACTGGATCACCTCCTCGCGCCGCTGGTGCTCGAAGTCCACATCGATGTCGGGCGGCTCGCTGCGTTCGCGGCTGATGAAGCGCTCGAACAGCAGCTTGCTTTCCGACGGGTCGATCGCCGTCACTTCGAGGCAATAACACACCGCCGAGTTGGCGGCCGAACCGCGCCCCTGGCACAGGATGCCTTCACCCCGGGCGAAGCGCACGATGTCATGCACCGTGATGAAGTACATCTCGTAGCCGAGTTCCTCGATCAGCGCCAGCTCCTTGACCACCTGGCGCCGGATCCTGCGCGGAACACCCTGCGGATAACGCTTGTGCGCGCCCTGCCAGGCCAGCCGCCGCAGGCAGTGCGACGGCGTTTCGCTGCGCGGCACGATGTCGTCGGCCGGGTAGCGGTACAGGCTGCGGATTTCGTCGAGATTGAAGCGGCAGCGGCCGGCGACCACCCCCGTGGCGCGCAGCAGGTCGCGCGGGTAAACCTCGGCCAGCCGCATGCGCTGGCGCAAATGCGCTTCGGCATTGACCTGCAGTTCAAAGCCGCATTCATGCACGGTGCAACCGAGGCGGATCGCGGTCAGCACATCGTGCAGCGGCTTGCGCGAGCGAACGTGCATCAACACCTGGCCGGCCGCCACCAGCGCGATGCCGCTGCGCCGGGCGACTTCCCGCAACTGCGCCAGCCGCAGCGCGTCGTCCAGGCCCTGCAGCAACTCCACCGCGAGCCAGGCGTGTATGCCAAACAGGCTGACAGCCCATGTGGCATGGGCACAGAGTGCTTCCGTATCGATAACGTCCGGCAGCGGCGACAACACGATTTCACAATCAGCCAACACGGCAAAATCAGTCTGGCCCAGCAGCACGCGGTAGCTGCCGGGATCGGTTCCGTCGGCGCGTTGCCGCGCGCTGGTGATGAACTCGCAGAGGTTGCCCCAGCCGGCCGCGTTGTGCGGCAGCACCACCAGGCGGAAGGCGAGCTTGCCGTCTTTCGCGTTCACCCCGAATTCGGCGCCCGGCAGCAACTGGATGTTGACCCCGTTTTGGGCCAGTTGTTTGACGGCTTCATGTGCACGCACCACACCGGCGACCGAACATTCGTCGGTGATGGCAATCGCGCGGTAGCCGAGTTCGGCCGCGCGTAGCACCAGCTCGTGTGCATGCGAGGCGCCGCGCTGGAAACTGAAGTTGGACAGGGCATGCAGCTCCGCATAGTCGGGCAGTTGCAGCGGCTCCAATGAGACCTCGGGGACCATGTGGCGCCTCAGGCAAAAAAGCCGTGCAAATACCAGTCGTGCCGCTGCGGCAGCGCCGGCCGGGTGGGGGCTGCGGCCAGGGCCAGGCGAACGCTGTAAATCCACAGCAGGCTGCCCTGCGCGCTGCGGTAGATGTAGTAGTCACGCATGGTCGGCGGCACCTGGCGTTCGTCATGCGCCCGGTAAGCGCCTTCGCTGGGCGCGAGCCAGCCGGTGGCTTCGAGCCGCTGCGGCCCGGCCAGGCGCTGCAGCCGGCCCTGGTAGACCGGGCTGTTGCCGGACAGCGCCAGCCTGATCGGTTCGGGCAGCAGCCAGCTCGGGTACAGGGCGTCGCTGCGGATCACCGGCGAGGCTCCCGGTTTCAAACCTTTTTGGCCTCTGGCCCTTGCCGGACGTGGGCCTCCAGCTATCGATTTGAGAGCATGCTGGGCCGGCACCCAGCGCTGCATCTGCTCGGGCCGGTGCTCGGCCCGGGGCTGCCAGGCCAGCACCTGCGCTTCGCCCAGGCGCGCGCTCAGGCGCTCGATCAGCTCGATCGCGCTGTCGCCCTGCTTGCGCTCGGTCATCAGCAGGCTGGCCGTGGCGGCGGCCGCATCGGCCAGCGGCTCGGTCACCAGCGAGCGCAGGCTCAGGGAGTGCACCGGCGCCGGCAGCTTGTGCTGCGCCAGCTGTTCGGCCAGCAGCCGCGCCACATGGCGCAGGTCCTGCGCCGGCTGGGCGGTGCGCACCTCGGTCTCGCCGCTGGGCGGCACATCCCGGCGTTTGTCCAGGTGCCAGGTCAGCCGCAGCGCACTCAGGCCGCTTTGCCGGCCCAGCAGCCAGGCCTGCAGCCGGGCCAGCAGGCGTTCGGCGCCGGCCATCAGCGCCGGGGCATGGGTGACCAGCGCGTCGAGCTCGATTTTTTCCTCAAAGTGTTCGGGCAGCACCTGCCACGGGTACTCGTCGGCGACGGTGCCACGGGCGCGGTCCAGCGCTTCGAGCAATTGCGCACCGAAGCGCCGGGCCACGCCATCGCGCGGCAGGCGCAACAAGTCGTCCCAGTTGCGGCAGCCGGTGCGCTCGAGCACGCCCAGGTGCGGACGCGCCGCGCTCAGCGTGTGCATGGGCAGTTCGGCCACCCGCTGCCGCGGCGCTGCGCCCTGCCCGGCCTTCATGCGCAGCCGCCCCAGCGCTATCAATGATGTAGCACCCTGGGCCCGCTGGACATGGGCCAGGCACTGGTTGGATTGAAAAAACCCAAGCAGGCGCTGCTCCAGCTGCGCCATCAGCCGCACCAGGCCGCCGAACAGGCGCAGGCTGCCGGTCACGTCCATCAGCACGGCTTCATCAAGCAGCGCCACCCGCGGCGTGAAGCCCAGCGCCATGCTGGCCACCGCGCGCTGCGCGTCGGCCTCGTCCATGCGCCCGGCGTCGGGCTCAATGGTGATCGAGGTGTGCAATGCGATCCAGCAAGGCATGAACGGGGTTGTCCGGTGAGTTCAGGGGCAGCGGCAAAGGCGCCAGTTCTTCGCGCCGGCGCCGCACACGTTCGCGGCTGGCCGCCAGCAGCGCCGCCAGCCGCGGGGGCAGGCTGTCCAGCAGCACCGGCGCGGCCAGCGGCGGGCCGCGCCGCTTGAACACCTCCACGCGCAACTGGCCGGCATGGCCGGCCTCGGCGGCCACGCCTTCGACCCGCAGGCGCAGCGGCGCGGGCGAGGATTCCTGCTGCGCACGCGGCGTGCGAAACACAAACAGCAGCTTGTTGTGGGTATGGGCCGCCATCTGCAACCGGCGCAAATGCGCGCTGCGCACATCGGGCAGCCAGGCCAGCACGGCAGCCACGTCAGCACACTGCAGCGCCTCGCGCGTGGCCCACAGCAGGGCCGGACCGTCGCCACGCGCCGATTGCACACACAGCAGGCGGGCCATGTCGAGCTGGCGCGCGCCCAGCGCCGGACCGAAAGGCCAGGACGGCGCACCGGCGAGGACCAGCAGCTTGCCGGGCGCCGCCGCCTGCAGGCTGGCCAGCGCCGGCGCCACCAGACCCCATTCATGCTGGCCGGCCTGCGACTGCAGCACTTCGACCAGCGCGCCCTGCGGCCAGCCGCCACCGGGCAGCACCGCATTCAGGGCGGGGTAACCGGTGTCCAGCGTGTGGGCAAGCGCCTGGTCCACGGCATCGGCGCGCCAGACATCGGCAAAAACAGGCAAGGGGGCGGGCATGGGGAGGCGGCGAAAGCGATACAAAAGTGGCAGCAAAGACTGTTAATATATACAGTATTACTGCTTTTGCAAGCGCAGGGGAGAATCAGGTTTTTGGAGCCACGCCGATGAAGAATTTATTGCAGCGCGCCGCCTGTGTGCTGGCCCTGGTGCTGGTCGCGGCCTGCTCCGAAACGTCCGACACGGCCGACAAGCTGCCGCCAGCGGCGCAGCAGGCCGCAGCCGCCGGCAAGCCGGGCTTTGTCAACAAGGTCTGGGAAGTCAGCCTGTCGACCGGCGTGGCGCCGGGCATGCTGTATGTGTTTCTGTCCGACGGCACGCTGGTGATGAGCTCGAAAAACAGCCAACCCGCCTTCGGCGGCTGGACTTACCAGGGCGGCGCGCTGACCATGACCGAGGGCGGGCAGGAATACCAGGTCGACATCCTGGCCCTGAGCCACGAGGAGTTCCGGATACGCAGCAAGCACCCGGGCGGCAGCGTGGAAATCGCCATGGTGCCGGCCCGAAGCGCGCCGCTGGCGCCTTAGCGCGCCGGCTGGCGGGCCCGCAACACCAGCAGGACCAGCATCACGAGCGCAATCGCGGTGAAGCAAAGAAACGACCAGTTGGCAATCGACAGGCCCAGAAAGGTCCAGTCGATCTTGCTGCAGTCGCCGCTGCCCTTGAAGATCATCGGAATCACGCGCTGCAGCGGAAAGGTCTCGATCATTCCGTAGAAGTCGCGGCCACAGGAGGCTTCTTCAGGCGGGAACCACTGCAAAAAGCTTTGCCGGGCCGCGACAAAAGCACCGAAGCCGGCCAGCAGCAGGGTCACGAACGAGCCCGTCATCTGCAGGCCTTTTTTGTCTGCGAAAGCCGTGATGCCGGTGACCAGCGCCACCAGGGTCAGCGCATAACGCTGCACGATACACATGGGGCAAGGCTCCAGCCCGACCCCATGCTGCAGGTACAGCCCGAAAGCCAGCATGGCCACACACACCACAGCGACCAGCGCCAGCACGCGGCGTGGCGCGGCTTGAAAATACGTCAACAACATCACGGTCCTTTATTCTTCAATCTGCGGATTGTCCGATGGTTCGTGAGTTTAGGCCGGGATAAGTTCCGGGATTCAGTGGCGTATCAAACGCTGGCCGCCAGCAAGCTGTCAGCAAAGGGCATGTCACGCGCCCTAAATCCCCTCCCCCGCATCGACAAACACCCGCGCGTTGCGCGGCGTCAGCACCAGCAGCTCGCCTTCGCGCAGGCCCATGTCGCGGTACTGCTGAGACGGGATCTGGGCCTCGATCAAGGGGTCGGCCTGGCCGCTGTCTTCCGAGGGAATCAGCTCCAGCCGCGCGATCGGCCCGATCACAATCGCGCGGCTCAGCTGCGCGGCAATGCCTTCGGCGCCCGGTGAATAACGCTGCACCTCGAAGTCGTGCGGCCGCACATAGGCAAAGGCCCTGGCGTTCTGTGCGCCGCTGTGTTCGGGTGAATCGAGCCGCATGCCTTCGAGCTGGATCTTGCCTTCATGCGCGCGGCCCTGGAACAAATTGACGTCGCCGAGAAAGCCGTACACAAACGGGCTGGCCGGGTGGTCCCAGACCTGCTGCGGCGAGCCGATCTGCTCGACCTTGCCCTGGTTCATCAGCACCACGCGGTCGGCGACCTCGAGTGCTTCTTCCTGGTCGTGCGTGACAAAAATGCTGGTGACATGCAGATCGTCGTGCAGGCGGCGCAGCCAGCGCCGCAACTCTTTCCTGACCTTGGCATCGAGTGCGCCGAAAGGTTCGTCGAGCAGCAAGACCTTGGGCTCGACCGCCAGCGCGCGTGCCAGCGCGATCCGCTGGCGCTGCCCGCCCGAGAGCTGCGACGGGAAACGGTCGGCCAGCCAGTCGAGCTGCACCAGGCCCAGCAGTTCATGGACTTTTCGTTTGATCTCGGTCTCGCTGGGACGCAGGCCACGCGGTTTGACACGCAGGCCGAAGGCGACGTTTTCGAACACCGTCATGTGGCGGAACAAGGCGTAATGCTGGAACACAAAACCGACCTGGCGCTCGCGCACATGGACATCGGTGGTGTCTTCGCCGCTGAACAAAATGCTGCCCTGGTCGGCGGTTTCCAGACCGGCAATGATGCGCAGCAAGGTGGTCTTGCCGCAACCCGAGGGGCCCAGCAGGGCGACCAGTTCGCCCGAGGCGATGTCCAGGCTCACGTCGCCCAGCGCCTGGAAGTTGCCGAAATGTTTGCTGATGTTGCGGATTTCAATACTCATGATGGCTCTCGTTATGTTCAGGTGACGCCGGCAGTGATGGCGGCCGGCGGCCTTTCGGGCGGCAGGTCGGCGGCGGCTTTTTCCTCCTGCCCGGCGCGCCACTCGGCGACCGACTTGATCAGCAGGGTCATCAGGGCCAGCAGCGCCAGCAGCGACGCCACCGCAAACGCGGCGACCGACTGGTACTCGTTGTAGAGAATTTCCACATGCAGCGGCAAGGTGTTGGTCTGGCCGCGGATGTGGCCGGAGACCACCGACACCGCGCCGAACTCGCCCATGGCACGCGCGTTGGTCAGGATCACGCCGTACAGCAGGCCCCACTTGATGTTGGGCAGCGTCACATGCCAGAAGGTCTGCCAGCCGGTGGCGCCCAGCACAATCGCGGCCTGCTCCTCGTCGCTGCCCTGGGCCTGCATCAGCGGGATCAGCTCGCGCGCAATGAACGGAAAGGTCACGAACACCGTGGCCAGCACAATGCCGGGCACCGCAAAAATGATCTTGATGTCGTTGGCCGCCAGCCAGGGGCCGAACCAGCCCTGGGCGCCGAAAACCAGCACATACATCAGGCCGGCGACCACCGGCGAGACCGAAAACGGCAGGTCCACCAGCGTGGTCAGAAAGGACTTGCCGCGGAACTCGTACTTGGCAATCGCCCACGCGGCCGAGACGCCAAACACCAGGTTCAGCGGCACGGCAATCGCGGCCGCAATCAAGGTGAGCTGGATCGCCGACCAGGCATCGGGCTCCTTCAGGGCCGCCCAGTAGGCGTCGAAGCCCTTGCGCAGCGCCTCGGTGAACACCGCCGCCAGCGGCAGCACCAGGAACAGCAATACAAAAACCAGCGCGATGGTGATCAGCGTGTAGCGCACCCAGGGCGCTTCTGTTGTACCGGCGCGGGACGGAGCTGTTTTTTTGGGGATGCTTGCACTCATGCAGGGGCTCCCGCAAAACGCCGCTGCCAGGCCTGCAGGCCGTTGATCACCAGCAGCAGCACGAACGAGATCACCAGCATCACCACCGCCACCGCCGTCGCACCGGCGTAGTCGTACTGCTCGAGTTTGCCGATGATGATCAGCGGCGTGATTTCGGAAATCATGGGCATGTTGCCGGCGATAAAAATCACCGAGCCGTATTCACCAATCGCGCGTGCAAACGCCATCGCAAAACCGGTCAGCAGGGCCGGCGTGATGTGCGGCAGGATCACCTTCGTGAAAATCTGCAGGCGCGTGGCGCCCAGTGAAGTCGCCGCTTCCTCGAGTTCTTTCTCGGCGTCTTCCAGCACCGGCTGCACCGTGCGCACCACAAAGGGCAGGCCGATGAAGATCAGCGCGATCACGACACCGGCCGGCGTGAAGGCCAGCTTGATGCCCAGCGGCTCGAGGTACTGGCCGATCCAGCCGTTGCCGGCCAGGATGGCGGTCAATGAAATGCCGGCCACCGCGGTCGGCAACGCAAACGGCAGATCGACCAGCGCATCGACGATTTTTTTACCCGGAAACCTGTAGCGCACCAGCACCCAGGCCAGCAGCAAACCAAACACCAGATTCACCAGCGCGGCAAACAGCGAGGCGCCAAAGGTCAGGCGGTAGGACGCCATCACGCGTGGCGAGGTCACTGCCGTCACAAACTGGTCCCAGGTCAATGAGAAAGTCTTGAACAGCAGCGCCGACAGCGGGATCAGCACGATGATGCTCAGGTAAAACAGCGTATAGCCCAGCGTCAGGCCGAAGCCTGGCAAGACCTTTTTGGAGGCACGCCGGACCGGCGCCACAGCGAGCGGCGCCGAGAGGGAAGCAGCAGCCATGGTTTATTTGACGGTGTAGAGCTTGTCGAACTGGCCGCCGTCGTTGAAGTGGACCTTCTGGGCTTCAGCCAGCGAGCCGAAGTAGTCTTTCACCGTGAACTGCTGGATCGGCTTGAAAACGTTCGAATATTTCTTGAGCACCGCCGGTGAACGCGGGCGAATCGCATGTTTGGCGGCGATCTCCTGGCCCACGTCCGAATACAGGTAGTCGAGGTAGGCTTTGGCCAGCTCGCCGGTGCCTTTTTTGGCGACGGTGCGTTCGACCACCGCGACCGGGTTCTCCGCCACGATGCTGGACGAGGGATAGACCGCGTCGACCTTGCCTTCGCCGAACTCGCGATTGACGGACAACACCTCGGATTCAAAGGTGATCAGCACATCGCCGGTGTTGCGCTGCAGGAAAATGGAGGTCGCGTCGCGGCCACCCTTGGCCAGGATGGGCACGTTTTTATAAAGCTTGCCGACAAACTCAGCCGCCTGCGCATCGCTGCCGCCGCTTTTGCGCACCGAGCCCCAGGCTGCCAGGTAGGCCATGCGGCCATTGCCGCCTGTCTTGGGGTTGACCACGATCACCTGCACGCCGGGCTTGACCAGGTCGGCCCAGTCCTTGATGCCCTTGGGGTTGCCATTGCGCACCAGGAACACCATGGTCGAGGTGGTGGGCGACGCGTCGTTGGGGAAGCGTTTGGTCCAGTCCTTGGCCACCAGGCCCTTGTCGGCCAGGAACTCGATATCGGTGGTGGTGTTCATGGTCACCACGTCCGCGTCCAGGCCGTCGGCCACGGAACGCGCCACCGCGCTGGAGCCGGCGTGCGACTGGTCCACCTTGACGTCCTTGCCGGTGGTCTTCTTGTAGTGGGCGATGAAGGCCGCGTTGTAGTCCTTGTAGAACTCGCGCGCCACGTCATAGGAGCCGTTGAGCAGGGTCTGGGCAGAAGCCAGGCCGCCGGTGGCCAGGGCGATGGAAGCGAGCGCGAGTTTGAATTTTGTGGTCATACAGTTTCCAGAGGGACAGAGGGAGAAGAAAAAGGAGTGTGAAGCCGGGAAGCGATGTCGATGTCACCGGCCAGCGACTGCAGCAGGGCCACGCCCAGCGGCCATTCGCCGTGGCCCGATTCGATGTTGATGTGGCCGCCGTCCTGGATGCGCACAAACTCGCTGCCCCAGGCCCGCGCATAGGCGCCGGCCAGCCGCACCGGGCAATACGGGTCGTTGCTGCTGGCCACGAGCACGCTGCGGTAGGGCAGCTTCTGGTAAGGCACGGGCGCGAAGTCGCTCAGGATGGCGCGGCGCTCCGGGTCGGCCGGCGCCACCAGCAAGGCGCCCTGGATCGCGGCGCGGGCCTCGGCCGGCAGGTGGGCAGTGGCGATGCAGCCGAGGCTGTGCGCCACGATGACCACCGGCTCGCGCTGCAGCAGGATGGTTTGCGCCAGCGTCGCCACCCAGGCCTTGCGTGAGGGCGTGATCCAGTCGTCCTGCCTGACACGCACGGCATGGTCCAGCCGCCCGGCCCACAGGCTTTGCCAGTGGCCGGGGCCGGAGTCACGCCAGCCGGGAACGATGATGAAACGCATGGCCGTCCCGATCTCAGCCGGGCAGCGAACGGTAGGTGGCGGGAACGGTGGCCATCAGGGACTCCTGTGATGCATATTCGAAAAATGCATTTTGGGGAGTCATCGTTAAAACTCAAAAGAATATATCGTTGTTTATTTATGCCTCTTAACGAATAACAGGCGCCAGCCCTGGCGATACCCCGGTTTGAGCAAGAAAAAGGCCATCAGCCCCTGTCTGGCAAGGGCCAGCAGCTATCAAAAACGGAGCACCGCAGAGACTAGACCAGCATTTCCCCGCGCATGTGTTCACCGAGGAAGTCGAGAAAGCTGCGCACCGCCGGCACCTGGCCGCGGCGTGACGGGAACACCGCGTGCGCGACCCCGGCGCGCAAGGCCCAGCCCGGCAGCACCGGCACCAGCAACTGCGCCTGCTGTTCGGCCGCACTCAGTGAATCGGGCAAAAAACTCATGCCGGTGCCGGCCAGCATCGCGAGTTTCAGCGTCAGCAGGTCGTCCGCCACATAACGCGGCTGGTGCTGCAGCACAAACTCCCGGCCGTCCGGGCCCAGCAGGGTCCAGGCGGCGCGACCGTCGGTCCAGGACATGGCGACCGTGTCGAGTTTGTGCAGGTCTTGCGGCGTTTCCGGCACACCCTGCCGGCGCAGCAACTCCGGGCTGGCCAGCAGTTGCCCGGTGCTGGAGCCCAGGTTTTTGACCACCAGGCTGCCGCTGTCGTCCAGCGTGGCGCGCACACGCAGCGCGATGTCCACCCCCTCCTCGACCAGGTCCACCACGCGGTTGGTGACACGCATGTCGACCTTGACCTGCGGGTACAGCGCCATGAAACGCGGCACCAGGTAGCCCAGCGTGCTCTGCGCCAGCGTGACCGGACAACTGATGCGCAGGGTGCCGCGCGGCTCGACCTGCAGTTGCGCCACCGCCTCGTCGGCGGCCAGCGCCTCGTCGCGCATGGCGCTGCAGTGGCGCAGGTAAATCTCGCCGACTTCGGTCAGCGACAGCTTGCGGGTGGTGCGCTGCAACAGCCGTGCGCCCAGCCGGGTCTCCAGTTCGGCAACCCGGCGTGACAGCCGCGATTTGGGCAGGCCCAGCGCGCGTCCAGCGGCGGCAAAACCGCCCCGCTCCACCACTTCGGCGAAATACAGCATGTCGTTCAAGTCTTGCATGGCCACTCCTATTGTCCCATTGGTAGAACAATGTATCGCGATTTTGCCGACTTATCAATCAATCGACCCACCCACACAATCTATCCATGGCTGAGATTCGTGTGAACCCGGCCAAGCATCCGAACCCTCACTTTCAAGGAATTCCTCATGAGCAAGCTTCTTCACATCGACTCCAGCATCCTCGGCGGCAACTCGGTGTCGCGTCAGCTGACCGCCCAGATCGTCGCCTCCTGGCGCGCCAGCCACCCGGCCACGGAAGTCAGCTACCTGGACCTGGCCGCTGATGCGCCCAGCCACCTGTCGGCCGAGTCGCTGGGTTTTCGACTGCCCGCCGGCAGCGCACTGAGCGAGGTGCAGCAGCGCGAAAACGCCGTGTCCGAGGCGCTGGTGTCGCAGTTCCTGGCGGCCGACGTGATTGTGGTGGGCGCGCCGCTGTACAACTTCAGCATCCCGACCCAGCTCAAGGCCTGGATTGACCGCGTGGCGCAGGTCGGCCGCACCTTTGCCTATACCGAGAAGGGCCCGGTCGGCCTGGCCGGCGGCAAAACCGTGATCGTCGCGTCCTCGCGCGGCGGCATGTATTCGACCAGCGAAGCCGGTCAGGCCACCGAACACCAGGAAAGCTACCTCAAGGTGGTGTTCGGTTTCTTCGGCATCACCGACGTGCGTTTTGTGCGCGCCGAAGGTCTGGCCATGGGTGAAGCCGCCAAGGCGTCCGCGCTGGCTGCGGCCGACCTGGAGATCAAGGCCGTGGCCACGCAGGCCGCCAACCAGCCGGAAGCCACGCTGGCCGCATAAAGTCCCGGACCGCGTTGCAACAAAAAAGCCCGCTTGCGCGGGCTTTTTTCGTGGCGCAGCACTCAGCTGTTGGTTTTGACAAAAGCCACGTAGGCATCGACCCAGGACTGCAGGAATTTTTTGCTGGCTTCGCCAATGTTGCCGTCCGCGTCGTACAGGCCCTCCTTGTTGTGGATGAAGGCTTCGGGCTGGCCCAGCGTCGGCATGTTCAGGTAGGCCAGGATGTTGCGCAGGTGCTGCTGCGCCAGCGCGGTACCTATCGGGCCGACCGAGGCGCCAATGACAGCGGCCGGTTTGCCGTTCCAGACACTTTTGCCATAGGGGCGGGAGGCGTGGTCGATGGCGTTTTTCAGCACGCCGGGGATCGAGCGGTTGTACTCGGGCGTGAAAAACAGCACGCCCTGGGCCGCGCTGATCTCGCCCTTCAGGCGCGTGACCTGGGGCGAAGGACTGGCATCGTCGTCCTGGTTGTACAGCGGCAGGTCGTCGATGCGCACGTCGGTGAAGCGAAAGTCCGCCGGGAACAGTTTTTCGACGGCTTTGGCGAGCTGGCGGTTGAAGGAATCCTTGCGGATGCTGCCGACAACAACGGCGATGGTGTACTGGGCCATGGTGACTCCTGAAAAAGAAACAAGGGGATGGCGCGTGCTGCGTCCGGCCCATTATGCAAAGCCGCGCGACACCCTGTCTGTCATCCGCCACGCCGTCAACGCCTTGTTACGCGATCCGCCCGGCCCGGCCGGCCCTTGAGGCTGCGGCCCCTCCCGCAGGCCTACACTGGCCGGCATGCCTGCCCGTGCAGGCGCCCGCGCGAGGACATCATGAAAAAGCCTGAAGACATTGCCCGCCAGCTCGGCATGCCCTACGAATCACTGGACGAAGCGACCCGCAAGGTGGCGCGCCATGTCGCCGCGCGCCAGCACATTTCCCGCAACACGGCCGACGAGGCGGCGAACACCACCGGACAGCGGGCGGCAGACGCGGTGGCGCGTTTCGGCGGGTCCTGGACCTTCATCATGCTGTTTGGCGTGACCCTGGTGGCCTGGGTCGTGCTGAACTCGCTGATCCTGGCACGCTACGAGCGCAGCTTTGACCCCTATCCCTACATCCTGCTGAACCTGTTCCTGTCGATGCTGGCATCAATCCAGGCGCCCATCATCCTGATGTCGCAAAACCGCCAGGCGCAAAAAGACCGCCTTGTGGCCGCGCACGACTACGAGGTCAACCTCAAGGCCGAGCTCGAGATCATGCTGCTGCACGAAAAAATCGATTTGCTGCGCGAAGGCCAGTGGGGCGACCTGCTCAGCATCCAGCAGGAGCAGATCCGGCTCATGACCCAGTTGCTGAAACAGTCGCCCGCCGCCCCATGAGCGCGAGCGTGCGGCGCATTCCCCGCCCACGGCGGACGTGCTGCATCACAGGCCGTCCGGCTGCCTGCCGGGCCGCCCTGCCGACACCGCAATGTCCACCCAGGATTTGCCACGGGCCCGCAGCTGCTCCACCGACGGTCCGAGGCGGTTGCCATACTGCGCCAGACTCCGGGCCTCGATGATGGCCAGCGCCCGCGCTGGCGTTTTGTCGCGGTACACCTGCTTGAGCCGGTCGCGCTGGCCGGCGGCCCAGCGCGCGACCTGCTCCTGCGGCTCGCCGGCGGCCAGCCTGTCCGCGACCTGCGCGCCGAGTTGCGCCACCGCGTTTTCGTACGCCAAACGTAAATCAGCCATCGGCCGAATTTAATCGCTCTGCCCGTTTCCTGCGCGAACCCGGCCAGGACTTAATGGTTTTCCAGCCTGTACCTGTGCGGGGGGCGGCGCTATTCTTGGCTTTTTTTCGGGAGGCATACATGGACTTGTCCTTGAACGCGGAGGATCATGGTGACTGGCTCAGCTTTGGCATGCCTCACGGCGGCGGCATCATTGCGGTGAGGATTTCACGCGCGGCGATGGAAGAACACTTCGACGCCAGCCAGGGGCCGGGTTCGCTGAAGGCAGCCTATGAACTCGATGCCGAGATGATTCATGCGCGTGCCGCCGACCAGATCGTGGCCGGGCAAGCCTACACCGCGGACCAGCCGCTGGTGCTGGGCGCGGAACACTTCTAGGCCTCTTGTCCGTCCGTGCGGCGCCCCTGCACGGCGCTGACCCGCGTCAGAACCCGGCAGCGGCAAGCGCCCTGGTTCGCGCCCGGCCTGTCAACAAGCAGAGGCATTGGCTGGCAGACAGGGCCCGGTGACCGGACTACAAACAGGGCATGCCCCCCTCCCCGCGCCCCCATGCCACCGCCAACAGCGCCACTGCCGCCCGCCGCCCACGCTGGGGCCGCTGGCTCTTCGCGTTGTTGTGGGGTGCGGTCGTCGCGGGCGGCTATTCGGTGTACATCGGCGCCCTTTCCATTCCCGAACGTTTCAACCCCTGGGCGCCGCTGGATGTCGCGGCGCCGCCCAACCTGCTGACGCCGGTCAAACTTGCACGGGCACGCAGCGATCCGCAGCGCTGCCTGGCCGCGCTGGCGCAGACGGGCATGCGCTACAGCACCTTGCCGGACCGTGTCACCGGGCCGGGCTGCGGTTTCGAGAACGCGGTGCTGCTGCGCGAGGCCGGCGTGAAGCTGGGCACGCCGGTGTCATTGAGTTGCCCGATGGCCTTGTCGTTGGCGATGTGGGAGCGGCACGCCTTGCAGCCTGCAGCTGAAATACACACGGGCCAGCGCGTGGCGGCCATCACCCACCTCGGAAGTTACGCCTGCCGAAACATCAACCGCGGCGAAGGTGCCGCGCCGAACGCCCCCGCAGGCAAGCGAAGCCAGCACGCGACTGCCGAAGCGCTGGACATTGCCGGCTTCACGCTGGCCAATGGCCAATCGATCTCGGTGCTGCGCCAGTGGCAAGCGGATGAGGCCGCGGCCGCAGCCGGACCCGAGGCGCTGTTTCTGCAGCAAGCCCACCGCGGCGCCTGCCGCTACTTCCCGGGGGTGCTGGGGCCGGACTACAACGCGGCGCACAAGGACCATTTCCACCTCGAGACCGGCGGCTACGGCATCTGCCGCTGAGTCTCTTGCTCTGTTTTTCATGGCTGCCGGCCCTTGTTTCGCAGGGGCTGGAGGCCGATTTGGCTTGAAAATATCAGCCAGCCTGCCGAAACGTCAGGTTGATGCGGCGCCGGCCCAGCAGCGGGTGTTCGCCGTCGGCCAGCGGCGCCACGCCGTGATACGCCAGCCGCGCCGGCCCGCCCCAGACCACCCCATCGCCGTGCTGCAGCCGGTAACGCTTCGGCCGGTCCGCGCGCTGCGGCGTGCCGAACAGGAACACGGCCGGCAGGCCCAGCGACAGCGACACGATGGGCGCTGAAACATCGGGTTCGTCCCGGTCCTGGTGCAGCGAGAGTTTGCTGCCCGGCAGGTACTGGTTGATCAGGCAGGCATCGGGCGCAAAACCGGCGAAGCCGGCTTCGGCAGCGGCGCGCACCGCGAGTTCCCGCCAGGTCGCCGGCATGGCCGGCCAGGGCTGGCCGGACAGCGGGTCGCGCTGGGTATAGCGGTAACCGCGCCTGTCCGAGACCCAGCCCAGCGCCCCGCAGTTGCTCATGGCCACCGACATGGTGTGGCCGCCCGGTGTGACGAGGTGCCGCAGCGGTGCGGCGGCCAGCAGCCGGTCGAGTTGCGCCAGCACGATGGCGCCCGTGTCGCGCGCAAAGCCGCGCAGCAGCACGGCACCGGGCGCCAGCGCCTGCTGCGCCGGCTCGGGCGGTTGTTCGTCTTCAAACAGGTCGGCAGTCACAGCGCGATTGTCACTGCGGCTACTGCGCGTCGTGAAAAATAATGCCCAGCGTATGGCGCTGGCCGGCCCGGATTTCGCTGACGCCATGGCGCATGGTGACGCGGTAAAACCCGCGGCTGCCGGCCACCGGCCGCTGGTGCACCGCAAACACCACCGCATCGCCCTGCGCCAGCGGCACCACGGTGGCGCGCGACTGCATTCGCGGGCGCTGCTCGGTCAGCACCAATTCGCCGCCTGTGAAATCTTCGCCGGGCCGCGACAGCAGGATGGCGACCTGCAGCGGAAACACATGCTCGCCGTACAGGTCCTGGTGCAGGCAGTTGTAGTCGCCTTCGCCGTATTGCAGCAGCAGCGGCGTCGGCCGGGATTGCCCGGCGGCGTGACAGCGCGCCTGAAAATCCGCATGCGCCGGCGGGTAGCGGATGGCCAGGCCCATGGCCTCGTTCCAGCGGTTGGCCACCGCCACCAGTTGCGGGTACAGCCTGCTGCGCAGGCGCTGCACGATGTCCGGCAGCGGGTAACCGAAGTACTGGTACTCGCCGCGGCCAAAACCGTGGCGCGCCATCACGACGCGGCCGCGGAAGTTGCCAGCCTGCGGGTACAGGCCGCTGACGGCCGCACAGTCGGCCGGGCTCAGCAGTTGCGGCAGCAGCGCATGACCGCGGCTGTGCAGCGTATCGGCCAGGCGCCCGGCCTGGGCTTCGGAAAAAAAAGCTTGCATGGGAAACCTGGATCAGTGGCAGATCCGCAAGCGTAGGCGCCTGCGCCGGGACGCGCTGGCCGCAACCGGACATGCCGCTGTTCAGGCAAGGAATCGGGCATCAGCCCTTGCCAGTCATGGGCGAGCAGCTATCGAATTAATAGCAGGGTCAAGACCCCGCAGCAGGCTTCAGGCTGGTGCAGCCAGGCCCGGCAGCAGGCGCGGACGGGCCGGCGGCCGCGTCAGCGCGGCAGCGGTGGCGGGCGCCGGCGCCATCGGCAGCAACACCGGCAGACGGCTGTCGGCCGGCGGCAGATGCGGCAGCAAGTCGGCAAAACGCGCCGCCAGGCCGGGCCGGACCCAGTGGCGCATCCAGCCCGCCAGCACCAGGCGGTGGTCGCCGTGGCGCAGGCTGGCGGCAAATTGCGGGTGGTCGAAACAATCGGCGAGCTGCTGCTCGAGCAGCGGTGTCGCCTCGTCAGCCACCCAGTCGAAAAACCGCGGCGGCAGCTGGAGGCGGCAGTGCGTCACCAGCTGCATCACCAGGTCGTCCAGCGCCGAGACGGCCATCAGGCAGGCCTCGTGCTGGCAAAGCGATCGGGTGCGGATCATGGTGGTGCAAGGCTGCGAATGGTGACGACCCATCGATGGTGCACCGCGCGCATGACGCCGGTGTGTCAGACGATTTCGCGTCTTGCCCACGGTTTGCGCAAAAGCAACAGCGCCGGCGCTGCGGCCGGCCGGGTCAGGACGCCGCTGCCAGCGCGCGGTCGATGGCCGCGTGCAGCTGCTGCAGACCCGGCGACAGGTCCACATGGACGCCATTCACATAAAACACCGGCGTCCCGCGCAGGCCCAGGCGCTGGCCACTCTGCACATGCTCCTGCACGCGCTGCAGGTACACCCGGTGCTTCATCTCGAACTGGTAACGCGCCATGTCCAGCCCGACCAGGCTGGCGTAGCCGGCCAGGTGTTTGTCCTGCAGATGCTGCGGGTTCTCGAACAACATGTCATGGAAGGCCCAGAACTTGCGCTGGGCGCCAGCCGCTTCGGCGGCTTCGGCCGCCAGTTCCGCATGCGGATGGGCTTCGCGCTGCGGATAGTGGCGGTAGACAAAACGCAGCTGGCGGCCGAAATGCGCGCGCAGCCTGGCAACGGCCGGAAAGGCCTGGGCGCAGGCCGGACACTCGAAGTCGCCGTATTCGAGCAAGGTCACCGGGGCCGATACCTGGCCGAGGATGTGGTCCACCGCCTCGTCAGCCTGCAACAGGGGATCGGGGTGGGCCGGAGGGCGCATGGCAGCTTCCGGGTCGGGAGGGCTCAGAGGGCGTGGAACCGGGCCCAGCGCACGATGTCCGCCGCCCCCATGGCGCCGGGCTGGCGCGCGACTTCCTTGCCGCCAACGAACAGCGCCAGCGTCGGGATGCTGCGGATGTTGAAGCGCGCCCCCAGACCGGGACAAGCTTCGGTATCGACCTTGGCCACCCGGAAAGCCGGCTCGAGCTGGGCGGCCGCCTGCGCGTAGGCCGGCGCCATCTGCAAACAGGGGCCGCACCAGGGGGCCCAGAAATCGACCAGCACCGGAATCTGGTTGCGGCTGATGTGGCGGTCAAACGCTGCCTCGTCGAGCGCGACCGGATGCTGCGTGAACAGCATCTTGTGGCAGCTGCCGCAGTCGGGCGCCCGGCTCAGGTCGTCCTGACGCACCCGGTTGGTGGTGTGGCAATGCGGGCAGACGATGTGCAGGGATTCAGCCATCGCGCGTGCCCGGTGTGTTTTTCAGCAGCGTATCAGCTGCCAGCCTCGTCCAGCGCCTTGCACGAAGGCGCGCAGACGGCGTGCGACTTGCCGAGCACCTTGCGGGTGCCCATTTGCGAACGCGGACGGTGTTTGCCGCACATGAAACACGACATGGTGGCCGCGCCAAACGAAGCGGACGCCACAAAGGGCGAACCCGATACCTTGGATTTGTAGCGCAGCCCGTCGGCGAGGACAGTGGTTTTGGCATCAGCTCTGGCCATAGGGGGTTCCTTTGTTGGATGAGCGCATGGCGCGCTCGATGACTTGCCTGGCTTGCTGCTCGGCGCTGAGGGAAGTTTCCAGCGGAGAGCGGCACAAGCCCGCGTACTGGTAGTTCATATTTTCGTACAACTCGGCCGCGGCCGGGTGGGTATCGAGCAAAGCCCCCAGTTCGGCGCCCGCCGGGGCCTCACCAAAGGCCTCGACCAGGTGGTTCACGACCGACAGGTATTGCTCCGGCCCGACCGGCTCCTGGCTGTGCTCCAGACGTTCAAGCAGTTCGGCCAGCACGTGGGTCACGGTCAGGCTGGCGCTGGAAGAAGGGGTGTGGGTGGTGGTCATGCTTCAAAGCTGGGGGCCCCGGCCTGTAAATCAAGCACCGGGATGGCTATTTTACCAGCAGCGTCAAGCCGCAAACCATCCCGGGGCGGCACCGGATCACTCTTTTTTTTATAGCATCCCAAGCTTGCCGGACAAGGGCTGGCAGGCATTTTTACTTCAAAACACGGCTGTCAACGGGGGCTGCCCATGGCTGGAGCCGGGCCGGCCCGTCGCAGCCCGCCTACACGCAGAGACAGCCGGGACCGACGGCGCCGGCAGCGCACCCCTGAAACACTTTGGCGATCGCCCAGCCCTTGCCGGCGTTTTCAGGACCTCTCGCGTGCATTTCAAGCTTTTTTACCGCCTCGCCCGGCAATCCGTCACTGCCTGGATCGACGACTACGCGCCCAGCATGGGGGCCGCGATTTCCTACTACACGGTGTTTTCGATCGCGCCGCTGCTGATCATCGTGATTGCGGTGGCGGGCCTGGTCTGGGGCCGCGACGCCGTGCAGGGGGAGATCGTCGCCCAACTGACCGGCCTGATCGGCCAGGACGGCGCCATCGGTGTGCAGGCCCTGATCGAAAGCGCCAACAAACCCGCCAAAGGCGTGCTTGCCACCCTGATCAGCGTGGGGGTGCTGCTGGTCGGCGCGACCACGGTGTTTGCCGAGCTGCAAAGCGCGCTGGACCGGGTCTGGGACGTGCCGCCCTCGCAAAAGGCCTCCGGCATCTGGGCCACGCTGCGCGCCCGCCTGCTGTCGCTGGGCTTCATCCTCGGGCTGGGTTTTCTGCTGTCGGTGTCGCTCGTGTTCAGTGCCGCCGTGGCGGCCTTGGGCGGCTGGGCCAATGGCCTGTTTCCGGGCTGGGAGGTGGTGCTGCAAATCGTCAACACGGCGATTTCGCTGGGCATCTCCAGCCTGCTGTTCGCGATGATTTTCAAGCTGATGCCGCAAGCCCGTGTCAGCTGGCGCGATGTCTGGGTCGGCGCGGCCGTCACCGCGGTGCTGTTCGAGATCGGCAAGGCGCTGATCGGCCTGTACATCGGCAAAAGCAGCGTGACCTCCTCGTTTGCGGCGGCCGGTTCACTGGTGGTGCTGCTGGTCTGGGTCTATTACTCGGCGCAGATTTTCCTGCTCGGGGCGGAATTCACCTGGGTGTTTGCCCACGAACATGGTTCCCTGCGCGGCCAGGCCGACACCAAGGCCGAAGCCCATGCCGCCGCCCTTGCTGAAGCGGGGGCACGGCCCGCTGCCGAGGGCAGTGTGCTCGCACCCGCAGTCGACGCCCCGCGCCGCACCGAGTCGGCCGGCAAGGCCATTCCGGCGGTTCCGGCTTCCGGCCCCGCCTTGCCGGTTCGCCGCCGCGCGGCAGCGCCCACCCTGGGCCAACGTGCCGCGGTTTACGCTGCGGTCTCCGGCGGCCTGGTGCTGCTGTCCCTGCTGCTGAACAAGCGCCGCGCCGGGCCGCGACCACCCAGCCGCCCGTGAAACGGATCCAGATGCCCCGCTCCCCCCGACCGCGCACGCCCGCCGCTGCAGCGCGCCCGGAACGCAGCCGCTTCGTGCAGGTGCGCGGCGCGCGTGAACACAATCTCCAGAACGTGGATCTGGACATCCCGCGCGACGCGCTGGTGGTGTTTTCCGGGGTCTCTGGGTCCGGCAAGTCCTCGCTGGCTTTCGGCACCCTGTACGCCGAGGCCCAGCGGCGCTATTTCGAGTCGGTCGCGCCCTATGCACGCCGTCTCATCGACCAGGTCGGTGTGCCCGATGTGGACTCGATTGAAGGCTTGCCGCCCGCGGTGGCGCTGCAACAGCAGCGCGGCACACCGAGCACCCGCTCCTCGGTCGGCAGCGTCACCACGCTGTCGAGTTTTGTGCGCATGTTGTATTCACGCGCTGGCAGCTATCCGCCACGCCAGCCCATGCTGTATGCGGAAGATTTCTCGCCGAACACACCGCAGGGCGCCTGTCCGCGCTGCCACGGTCTCGGTCATGTCTTCGAGGTCACCGAAAAGCTGATGGTGCCGGATGACTCCCTGAGCATCCGCGAGCGTGCGGTCGCCGCCTGGCCACCCGCCTGGCACGGGCAGAACCTGCGCGATATCCTGGTCACGCTGGGCTACGACGTGGACATCCCCTGGCGCGACCTGCCCAAAAAGGACCGCGACTGGATCCTCTTCACCGAGGAACAGCCGACGGTGCCGGTGTACGCCGGCTTCACGCCTGCGGAAACACGCGCCGCGCTGCGCCGCAAAACCGAGCCGAGTTACCAGGGTACCTTCACCGGCGCGCGCAAGTACGTGCTGCACACCTTCGCGACCACGCAAAGCGCCCTGATGAAAAAACGCGTGGCGCGGTTCATGGCTGGCAGCCTCTGCCCGGTGTGCGATGGCCGGCGTCTCAAGCGCGAGGCGCTGTCAGTCACTTTCGCCGGCGTGGACATCGGTACCCTGTCGCAGATGCCGCTGGACCGCCTGGCCGAGCTGCTGGCGCCGGTGGCGCGCGGCGAGTTCGGGCCGGCACCGGACAGCGCCATCCTGAGCCGCAAAAAGGCCGGCGCGGCCACGGCGCGACGCGTGGCGGCCGGCGGCGGCGCCCATGACGCGGCGCCCGATGTGCGGCGCACACCCAACCTGTCCGAAGAAAAACGCATCGCGGCCCAGCGCATCGCGCAGGACCTGCTGGTACGCATCACCACGCTGCAGGACCTCGGCCTGGGTTACCTCGCGCTGGAGCGCAGCACACCGACCCTGTCGTCCGGCGAGTTGCAGCGGCTGCGGCTGGCCACGCAGATCCGGTCGAATCTGTTTGGTGTGGTCTATGTGATGGACGAACCCTCGGCGGGACTGCACCCGGCCGACAGCGAGGCGCTGCTGCGGGCGCTGGATCAGCTCAGGCAATCCGGCAACTCGATGTTTGTGGTCGAGCACGACCTGGACATGATGCGGCGCGCCGACTGGATCGTCGATGTGGGGCCCGACGCCGGCGAACGCGGCGGCCAGGTGCTCTACAGCGGGCCGCCCGCGGGGCTGGAAGCGGTCAGGGAATCCCGCACTGCGCCTTACCTGTTCGGCTCACACTTGCCGCTGCCGCGCCACGCGCGCCAGCCCACGGCCTGGCTGAAACTGCAGGCTGTCCGGCGCAACAACATACACGGCGTGGACGTGGCATTCCCGCTGGGTGTGTTCACGACGGTGACAGGTGTCTCGGGCTCCGGCAAGTCCAGCCTGGTCAGCCAGGCCCTGGTCGAACTGGTGGGTGGCCACATGGGCCATGAGCCGGACGAACCAGAGCAGGGTGAGGTGGACGGCGAACCCCGGGTGGCCGCGCCCACCGGCGGCCACATCGCCGGCGGCATGGACGGCCTGCGGCGGCTGGTGCGTGTCGACCAGAAACCGATAGGCCGCACGCCGCGATCCAACCTCGCCACCTACACCGGCCTGTTCGACCATGTGCGCAAACTGTTTGCTGCCACCCGCGCGGCCAAGGCCAAACGCTACGACGCCGGGCGTTTTTCCTTCAACGTCGCCAAGGGGCGCTGCGACACCTGCGAGGGCGAGGGTTTTGTCAGCGTCGAGCTGCTGTTTTTGCCCAGCGTCTATGCGCCCTGCCCCAGCTGTCACGGCGCACGCTACAACGAGGCAACATTAAAAATCACCTGGCAGGACAAAACCATTGCCGACGTGCTCGGCATGACGGTCGAGCAGGCCTGTGACTTTTTCGCCAGTGAGCCGGCCATTTTCAAGCCGCTGGCGCTGCTGCGCGACATCGGCCTCGGTTATTTGCGGCTGGGTCAGCCGGCCACCGAGCTGTCCGGCGGCGAGGCCCAGCGCATCAAGCTGGCGACCGAACTTCAACGCCCGCAGCGCGGCGATACCCTGTACGTGCTGGACGAACCCACCACCGGCCTGCACCCGGCCGATGTGGACCGGCTGATGGCACAGCTGCAGGGCCTGGTCGATGCCGGCAACAGCGTGATCGTGGTCGAGCACGACATGCGTGTGGTCGCCGCCAGCGACTGGGTCATCGATGTGGGGCCCGGCGCGGGCGAACACGGCGGCCGGATTGTGGCTGCCGGAACGCCCGCAGAGATCTGCAAGAGCACCAACAGCCGGACCGCGCCTTACCTGCGGCCGCAGCTCGGGTGAGGCGCGGCTGCCGCAGGCCGCTGATCACTTGCGCAGATAGATCTGGTCAAAGCTGCCGCCATCGACAAAGTGCTCCTTGTCCGCCTTGGCCCAGCCGCCGAAGGCCTGGTCGATGCTGAACAAATTCAGTTTGGGAAACTGCTTGGCGTATTTGGCGATGGCCTTTTGCGACACGGCCGGCCGGTAGAAATTCTTGCCGGCGATGTCCTGGCCTTCCTCCGAGTAGAGGAACTTCAGGTATTCCTCGGCGACGGCGCGTGTGCCCTTCCGGTCGACGTTTTTATCCACGACAGCCACTGCCGGTTCGGCCAGGATGGACAGCGAGGGGTAAACCACATCGACCTTGCTGCCGAATTCCTTTTCGATCAGCCAGGCCTCGTTTTCCCAGGAAATGAACACATCGCCCTGGTTGCGCTGCGCAAACGTGATGGACGAGCCGCGGGCACCGGTGTCCAGCACCGGCACGTTGGCGTACAGCCTGGCGACAAACTCTTTGGCCTTGGCGTCACTGCCGTACTTGCGTTTGGCAAACTCCCAGGCGGCGAGGTAATTCCAGCGCGCGCCGCCGGAGGTTTTGGGATTGGGCGTGATGACACTGACGCCGGGCTTGATCAGGTCGTCCCAGTCCTTGATGCCCTTGGGGTTGCCCTGGCGCACCACCAGCACAATGGTCGAGGTGTAGGGCGAGGCGTTGTGCGGCAGCTTCTTCTGCCAGTCGGCCGCCAGCCAGCCGCCATTTTTGACCAGCGCGTCGGTGTCGCCGGCCAGCGCCAGCGTGGCCACGTCGGCGTCCAGCCCGTCGATGATGGAGCGCGCCTGCTTGCCGGAGCCGCCGTGCGACTGCTTGATGGTCACGTCCTGGTTAGCCTTGGCCTTCCAGTGTTTCGCAAAAGCGGCGTTGAACTCCACATAGAGTTCGCGCGTCGGGTCGTAGGACACATTGAGCAGGGTCACCGGCGGTTTGGCCGCCGGCGTTTGGGCCAGCGCGGCGGCGGCCGACCCTGCCAGCGCAACGGCTACTGCCAGGCGGGTGGAAACATTCATAAAATGGCGGCGTGTGGTCATGGTCAGCTTTCAGTCCAGTGCATTTGCATGCGATTAAGAGAAACTGGATTCTGGAAGCGCCGTCACAAAACAGGAACGAATAAAAATTCAGTTCTTAATACCCAACACATCTATAACCATCCCACGAAAGACATCTCCATGGCACGCACCGTCAACTGCATCAAACTGGGCCGCGAAGCCGAGGGCCTGGATTTCCCGCCCTACCCTGGCCCGCTGGGCAAGCGCCTGTGGGAAGAAGTCAGCAAGGAAGCCTGGGCCGAATGGATGAAGCAGCAGACCATGCTGGTCAATGAAAACCGCCTGAACCTGGCCGACGCACGGGCCCGCCAGTACCTGGCCCGGCAGATGGAAAACCACTTCTTCGGCACCGGCGCCGACAAGGTCCAGGGCTACATCCCACCAGCAGCTTAGAGCCCCCACGCTTGTCGCTTCGCGAGCCTTCGGTGCGCTGCCCCTTTCACAAGATGAGGGGCGCCGGGATCTTTGGCGTGGCAATACATGCCTGAGTTGATCGAGTGGCTGGCCGACGGCACGCCCTACAGCCCGCGCTTCGGCGACCGTTACCGCAGCGAACTGGGCGGGCTGGCGCAATCGCGTGAGGTGTTTCTGCGCGGTTGTGGCCTGCCCGGGGCCTGGGCGCAGCAGCCGCAGTGGCGCATCCTGGAGACCGGCTTCGGCCTGGGCCTGAATTTTCTGGTGACCTGGCAGGCCTGGCAGGCCGACCCGGCGCGCCCCCGCCTGCTGCACTTTGTTGCCACCGAAGCCTTTCCGGCCAGCGCCGCCGACATGCTGCGCGCCGCGTCCGCCCACCCCGAACTGATGCCTCTGGCGCAGCAACTGCAGGCGCAGTGCTGGGGCCTGCTGCCGGGCCTGCACCGGCTGGTGTTTGAAGAAGGCCGGGTGTTGCTGAGCCTGTGTATCGGTGACACCCGGGCCGTGCTGCGCGAGCAGCAGTTCGAGGCCGACTCGGTCTACCTCGACGGCTTCAGCCCCGCCAAAAACCCGGACATCTGGGACCTCCACACCCTCAAGGCGGTGGCGCGTTGCTGCCGCCGCGGCACCCGCATCGCGAGCTGGACCATCGCGCGTAGCGTGCTCGACGGCTTGACGCAGTGCGGCTTTGTGGTGCGCAAGACACCGGGCCTGCCACCCAAACGCGACAACCTGCAGGGTGTGTTTGACCCGCGCTGGGAGCCGCGCAAGACCTTGTCCGCCGGCACGGTTTCACCGACCCGCTGCGTGGTGATAGGCGGGGGCCTGGCCGGCGCGGCCGCGGCCGCCAGCCTGGCGCGGCGTGGCTGGCAGGTCGAGGTGCTGGACCGCCACCCGGCGCCCGCTGGCGGCGCCTCGGGACTGCCGACCGGCGTGCTGGTGCCGCATGTCTCGCCCGACGACAGCCTGCTGTCGCGCCTGACGCGTTGCGGTGTGCGCGCCACCTGGCAGCAGGCGCAAGACCTGCTGCAGCCGGGCAGCGACTGGCAGGCCTGCGGTGTGCTCGAGCGGCGGCTGGACAGCAGCGCCGGCCTGGCCGCGGACTGGCCCGAGGCCGGGCGGGACTGGAGTGAGATCGCCGATGCCGCGCAAGCGGCTGCGGCCGGACTCGGCAGCGACGCCGGCCCGGCCTGCTGGCACCAGCGCGCCGGCTGGATCAAGCCGGCGCGCCTGGTCGAGGCGCTGCTGGCACAGCCGGGCATCAGCTGGCGCGGCAACACCCACGCCGCGCAATTACGGCGCCACCGGGACACCGGCCACTGGCAGGTGCTGGATGCGCAGGACCAGTTGCTGGCGCAGGCCGAGATCGTGGTGCTGGCCGCGGGCCACGCCAGCCGCCTGCTGGTCGAGGGCGGCCTGCCCTTGCAGGCGATCCGCGGGCAGATGTCCTGGGGCCTGCACGCCGACCTGCCGGGCACGCCATCTCTTCCGCCGTTTGTGGTCAACGGCAGCGGCAGCTTCATTCCGGCCGTGCCGCTGCAGGACGGCCTGGCCTGGCTGGCGGGCGCCAGTTTCCAGCGCGACCAGGACGGCACCGAACTCCGGCCGGCCGACCAGTCCGCCAATCTGGAGCGCCTGCAGGCCTTGCTGCCGGCCACGGCAAGCGCGCTGGCGCCGGTCTTTGACAACGGCTCGGCACGGGCCTGGGCCGGGGTGCGCTGCGCCTCGCCGGATCGCCTTCCGCTGGTGGGCGCGGTGGCCGCCGCCAACCAGGCGGGACTCTGGCTCAGCACCGCCATGGGTTCGCGCGGGCTCAGCTTTGCGGTCCTCAGCGGCGAACTGCTGGCAGCAAAGCTTCACGGCGAACCGCTGCCGGTCGAACAGCGGCTGGCGCAGGCGCTGTCGCCCGCCCGCTTTCTGCGCTGACCACCTGATTGCAGTCTTTTTCGGGCTCAGCCCATGTCGGACAAGGGCTGACAGCTATAGATTTTGTAGCAAAATCCTGAGTTTTTCAGGATCGAGCGGCTTCGGCAGGTAGACCTGCGCGCCGGAAAACCGGGCTTGCAGGCCGCGCCGCCAGGCCGGCTCGGTGCCGGTGATGAACAGGTGGGCAATCGCGGGCCGGGTGCTGTCCACCGCCTTGACCAGTTGCCAGCCGTCCATGTCGGTCAGGCCCAGATCGACCGTGACCAGGTGGTAGCTGTTGCGGCCCAGCAGGGCCAGCGCGTCGGCGCCGCTGACGGCCTCATCGACCTCGTAGAGGCCGGCGCTGGCCAGTTTGGCGCGCAGGTACAGCCGCGCATCGCGCCCGCTGTCCACCACCAGCACGCGCCGCGTGGGTGCTGGCGCCCCATCCAGCGCCATGGGGGCGGTGTCGTCATCGCCGTCCAGATGCACGTCCATGTCCTGATCGTGCGCCAGATCGAGGTCCAGCGAGAGGGTCTGGCTACGCGGCGGGGAAAACTCCGCGTCCAGCGCTTCGATCACGGCCGACCATTTGACCGGCGCCGCAAACACCCGCCAGGCCTCGGCCGGCGCAGCGTCACCGACCCAGACCAGCCGGATGCCGTCGTGCACCGGGTTGGCCAGTTCCAGCACCGCCTCCCAGCTGTCGCCATCGACCAGCAGCACCGCGGGCGCTTCGGGCGCCTCCGGCGTCCACGGCGAATACACCGTCGCGCCCGACTCGGACAGGCGAAACAGCGTGTCCAGGGCATGGCGCTCGGCCTCGTTGAACCCGAAATACTTGACGACAATCCGTTTCACAGTCCCACCGCTCCGTACTTGTTTGCCGTGAATTATGCGGGGCTTGGGAGCCGGCTCCCAGCGGGCTTGCCCCATGGGCGCGAGGCATGAATGCAGGCGAATAAGCTTATTCGCATAAGTGAACAACAAATCTGTAGTTTGTTTTCATAAGCGCTCGCCCTAAAGTCCCCGGCTTATGCATGATTTCGCGTTTGTCTTCGCCGGTTTTGCGGTGGGCCTGGTGGTTGGCCTGACCGGGGTCGGCGGCGGCTCGCTGATGACGCCGCTGCTGATCTTCTTTTTTGGCATCAAACCGCACCTGGCCATAGGCACCGACCTGCTGTTTGCCGCCTTCACCAAGATGGGCGGCACGGTCAGCCTGGCGCGCGCGCGCATCGTGGACTGGAAAATTGTCGGCCAGACCGCCGCCGGCAGCATCCCGGCCTCGCTGGTCACGCTGTACGCCCTGCACCGGCTTGGCCCGGCCAGCCCGGCCGCCCATGCGGTGATGACCACCACGCTGGGCATCGCGCTGCTGCTGACCGCCACCGCCACCCTGTACAAGGCGGTGTACGGCAAGGCGGCGCCGCGCCATATCGATACGGCCGCCCTCGGCGCCGCCACCCAGGCCCGGCATTGGGCGCTGCCGGTGCTGTTTGGCGCGGTGATCGGCACGCTGGTCACCATCACCTCGGTCGGCGCCGGCGCCATTGGCGTGATCGTGCTGATGCTGCTGTATCCCGCCCTGCCGCTGCCGCGCATCGTGGCCGCCGACATTGCCCATGCGGTGCCGCTGACACTGGTGGCCGGCCTGGGCCATGCGTCGATCGGCTCGGTCGACTGGGTGCTGCTGGCCAAGTTGCTGGCCGGCTCGCTGCCCGGCATCTGGCTCGGTTCACGCCTGGTGACACACACGCCCGACCGCTGGATACGTTCCCTGCTTTCCGTGCTGCTGGCCTATGCCGGTGTCAAGCTCATCGCCATCTGAATCCTTTTTGATCCCTGACCGCCCATGTACCAATACACCGACTTTGACCGCCAGTTCGTGAAAGCACGCGCCGACCAGTACCGCGACCAGCTGACCCGCTGGCAGGCCGGCCAGTTGCCTGAAGACGAATTCCGTCCGCTGCGCCTGCAAAACGGCTGGTATGTGCAGCGCTACGCGCCGATGCTGCGTGTCGCCGTGCCTTATGGCGAGCTGTCGAGCGCGCAGGTGCGCGTGCTGGCGAAGATTGCCCGCGAGTACGACCAGCCCAATGCCGCGCTGTTTGCGGACGCGCAGGCGGCCCAGGACAAACTCGGTCCGGTCGAACTCAAAAGCGGCCTGTCGGTGGCCTCCAAACTGACCGCCGGTTATGCCCACTTCACGACGCGCCAGAACATCCAGTACAACTGGATTCCGCTCGACAAGTCAGCCGACGTGATGGACCTGCTGGCCAGCGTCAACATGCACGGCATCCAGACCAGCGGCAACTGCATACGCAACATCACCAGCGACGAACGCGCCGGCATCGCGGTCGACGAAATCGCCGACCCGCGCCCCTTCGGCGAGATCCTGCGCCAGTGGAGCACGCTGCACCCGGAATTCGCCTTTTTGCCGCGCAAGTTCAAGATCGCCATCAGCGGCGCGAAGGAGGACCGCGCGGCCACCGCCTGGCACGATGTCGGCCTGCACCTGATCCGCAATGACGAAGGTGAACTGGGCTTTCGGGTCCAGGTCGGCGGCGGCATGGGCCGCACCCCCATCATCGGCACGGTGATCCGCGAGTTTCTGCCCTGGCACCAGATCATGAATTTCATCGAAGCCATCGTGCGGGTGTACAACCGCTACGGCCGGCGCGACAACATGTACAAGGCGCGCATCAAGATCCTGGTCAAGGCCGAAGGCCAGAAGTACATCGACGACGTCGAGGCCGAGTACCGGCAGATCATGGAACACGACGGCGGCCCGCACACCATCACCCAGGCTGAACTCGACCGCGTCACCGCCTGCTTCGTGCCGCCGGCGCTCAACTGCGACCGCAAGAGCGCCGACGCCAAGATCGCCAACATCCTGCGTGCCGCCGCCGAGGACGACATCGAGTTCGGTCGCTGGCTCAAGCAGAACGTGGCCCCACACCAGAACCCGGACCTGCGCGCCGTGACGCTGTCCTTCAAGCGCCTGGGCCAGGCGCCGGGCGACGCCACCGCCGACCAGCTCGACACCGCCGCCGATCTGGCCGACCGTTTCAGCGCCGGCGAGCTGCGTGTCACCCACGACCAGAACCTGCTGCTGCCCTGGGTGCGCTGCGACGAGTTGCCCGAACTCTGGCGCGCCGCGCGCAAGTCGGGTTTTGCCCGCCCCAACATCCGGCTGCTGACCGACATGATTGCCTGCCCGGGCGGTGATTTCTGCTCGCTGGCCAACGCGCGCTCGATCCCGATCGCCGAATCCATCACCGAGCGTTACCAGGACATGGACGAGCTGCACGACCTCGGCGAGATCGACCTGCACATCAGCGGCTGCATCAACTCCTGCGGCCACCACCACAGCGGCCACATCGGCATCCTGGGCGTCGACAAGGACGGCAAGGAGTGGTACCAGGTCACGCTGGGCGGCTCCGACGGCTCCACACTGAGCGGCGCGCCGCTGCCCGGCAAGGTGGTCGGCCCCTCGTTTTCGGCCGCCGAAGTGCCGGAAGTGATCGAAGCCGTGCTGGAGACCTACCGCCAGCAACGTGAAACCGGCGAAACCTTTATTGCCACCCTGCGCCGCACCGGCATCGAACCGTTCAAGCTGGCTGCCAACAGCGCACGTTTTGCCGCCGCTGTGGCCGCCTGAGGAATCCGCCATGAAATTGTTGCCCTTCGCCGATCACGTTGCCAATGATGGCCCCGCCGTGCTGGTGCTCTCCAACGATGCCGATCCGCTGCTGCCCGCGCTGGACGGCGTGACCCGCATCGACCTGCACTTTCCAAAATTCAGCGACGGCCGCGCCTTCAGCCAGGCCTTTTTGCTGCGCCGCCGCCGCGGTTTCAGCGGTGAGATCCGGGCCACCGGCGACGTGCTGGCCGACCAGCTCGCGCAGATGGCGCGCAGCGGGTTTGACGTCGCGGTGCTGCGTGCCGACCAGGACATGGCGACCGCGCAACGCGTGCTGGCGTCCTACCCCGGTTACGGCGTCGGCAGCTACCAGGGCGACGCCGTCGACGTGTTGCCCCATTTCAAGGAAGCCGGCGAAGCGGCTGCGGCCTGACCACCATGACCTTCAACCTTGCCAACATCAACGCAGAACTCGGCCACAACGCGCAGGGCCTGGTGGACTGGGCCGTCGGCCTGGGCCTGCCAGCCATTGTCACCACCAATTTCCGTCCCTACGAGGCCGTGATCCTGCACATGGTGACGCGGGCCAACCCGAAAGTTCCGGTGGTCTGGATGGACAACGGCTACAACACCGAGGCCACCTACCGCTTCGCCGACGAAGTGACCAAGCTGCTCCAGCTGGACCTGCATATCTACCTGCCGCGCCGCTCGCGTGCACACCGCGAGGCGGTGGAAGGCGCGACGCCGGCGCTGGACGACCCGCGCCATGCGGCGTTCACCGAAGAAGTCAAACTCGAGCCCTTCGCCCGCGCGCTGCGCGAGACGGCGCCCCAGGTCTGGTTCACCGCCCTGCGCGCGACCGACACCGCGGTGCGTGCCCAGATGGAGCCCGTCAGCGTCAACCCCGACGGCCTGATCAAGGTCGCGCCGCTGCTGCACTGGTCGGCCAAAGACCTCTACCAGTACTGTGAACGCCACGGCCTGCCCAACAACTTCGACTATGTGGATCCCACCAAGGGCGAGGACAACCGCGAATGCGGCCTGCACCTCGCACACTGACCTATGAACGCCCGCACACCCTCCAGCCTGCTGCCCGCCGACCCGGCCCTGCCCACCGCGCGGCTGTCCAACGCCCACCTCGATGCGCTCGAGGAGGAAACGATTTTCATCCTGCGCGAAGTGGCGGCCGCCTTCGAGCGCCCGACCCTGCTGTTTTCGGGCGGCAAGGATTCGCTGGTCATGCTCAAGTGCGCCGAAAAAGCCTTTGGCGTGGGCCGCATTCCCTACCCGCTGCTGATGATTGACACCGGCCACAACTTCCACGAAGTCACCGACTTCCGCGACCTGCGCGCGAAGGAACTGGGCGCCGAACTGATCGTGCGCAAGGTGGAAGACTCGATGAAACGCGGCACGGTGCGGCTGGCACACCCCGGCGAGTCGCGCAATGTGCACCAGTCGGTGACGCTGCTGGAAGCGATCGAGGAGTTGCGCTTCGACGCGCTGATCGGCGGCGCGCGCCGCGACGAGGAAAAAGCCCGCGCCAAGGAGCGCATCTTCTCGCACCGCGACAGCTTCGGCCAGTGGCAACCCAAGGCCCAGCGGCCTGAACTCTGGACGTTGTTCAACACCCGGTTGCAGCCCGGCGAACACTTCCGGGTGTTCCCGATTTCGAACTGGACCGAGCTCGACGTCTGGCAATACATCGACCGCGAGAACATCGCCCTGCCTTCTCTTTACTACGCGCACCAGCGCAAGGTGGTCGAACGCAAGGGCCTGCTGGTGCCGGTGACGGACCTGACACCGGCGCGCGACGGCGAGCAGGTGGTCGAGAAAACCGTGCGTTTCCGCACCGTTGGCGACATCACCTGCACCTGCCCGGTGGACAGCCCGGCCGCCACGGCCGCCGAAATCGTCATCGAAACCCTGGCCGCCGACGTCAGCGAACGCGGCGCCACACGCATGGACGACAAGACCTCGGATGCGTCGATGGAAAAGCGCAAGAAAGACGGGTATTTCTGATGAGCACTACTGATTTGATAGCTGCAGAGCCACTACCGGCATGGGCTGCAGGCCAAAACGACACAAAATCCGCACTGAAGTTCATCACCTGCGGCTCGGTCGATGACGGCAAAAGCACGCTGATCGGCCGCCTGCTGGTGGACAGCAAGGCCGTGCTGCAGGACCACCTGGCCGGCGTGCAGCGCGGCGGCGAAACCGACCTGGCCCTGCTGACCGACGGCCTGAGCGCCGAACGCGAGCAGGGCATCACGATTGACGTGGCCTACCGCTACTTCAACACCGAAAACCGCAAGTTCATCATCGGCGATGCGCCCGGCCACGAGCAGTACACCCGCAACATGGTCACCGCCGCATCCAGCGCCGACGCCGCCGTGGTGCTGGTGGATGCGACCAAGCTGGACTGGAACAACCCGTCCATGGAACTGCTGCCGCAGACCCGGCGCCACTCGCTGCTGGTCAACCTGCTGCGCGTGCCGTCCATCGTGTTTGCGGTGAACAAGCTCGACGCCGTGGAAGATGCCGCGCTGGCCTTTGCCAACATCCGCAGTGCGCTGACGGCCTTCGCAGCGGCAGCGCGGATCCCGGTCCGGTCTATCGTGCCGGTGTCGGCACTCAAGGGCCACAACGTGGTGGAGGCCAGCCCCGGCTGGTGTGGTTATGAAGGCCTGTCGCTGCTGCAGTTGCTGGAGCAGCTGCCTGCGACGCCGGCCGAATCCACCGAGGCGTTTGCCTTCCCGGTGCAGTGGGTCGAGAAATTTTCGTCATCCTCTGACACCTCGCAGGGCCGGCGCGTGTTCTGGGGCCGCGTCGCCACCGGCGGCGTGCAGCCGGGCCAAACCGTCACCGTGCTGCCTGGCGGGCAAACCGCCGTGGTGGCCCAGGTGCTGGACCACACCCGCCAGCCCAAGTCCATTCTGGCTGGCCACAGCGCCGGCATCGCGCTGGACCGCGAAGTGGACGTGTCACGCGGCGACTGGCTGCTGGCGGCGGACACCTTCGAGCCAACGCGCGAACTGTCGGTCACCATCGCCTGGATGGATGACGAGCCGCTGGTCGCCGGACGGGTGTACTGGGCGCTGCACGGCCACCGCTGGGTCAAGGCCAAAGTCAAACGCATCGTGCACAAGCTCGATGTCAACACGCTGGCCGAGGAAGACGCCAGCGCGTTGCCGCCCAATGCGATTGGCCATATCGAGCTCAGCCTGCAGGAAGCGCTGGCCACCCTGCCCTATGCGCGTTCGCGGGTGCTGGGCTCGCTGGTGCTGGTGGATACCGCCTCGAACAAGACCTCGGGCGCCGCACTGATTCTTTGAGCCGAATCAGGCCCGCCCGGCATCAACTTACCCCTTCTTGCCGAATCCTCTTAAAATCTAGGGTTTCCACCGATCCCCGCCAGAACAACATGACTCACATCGTTTCCGAATCCTGCATCCGCTGCAAGTACACCGACTGCGTGGATGTCTGCCCGGTCGACTGCTTCCGCGAAGGCCCGAACATGCTGGTGATCGATCCGGACGAATGTATCGATTGCGCGGTCTGCATCCCCGAGTGCCCGGTCAATGCGATTTATGCCGAAGAAGACGTGCCGGCCGACCAGATCGCCTTCATCAAGCTCAACGTCGAGCTGAGCCATGCCGCCGGCTGGAAAAGCATCACCAAGCGCAAGGAGCCGCTGCCCGACGCCGAAGAGTGGAAAGACAAGCCGAACAAACTGTCTGAACTCGTCCGCTAGCCATGCACGCATGACCGGCACCGCAATGATTCAGACCGATGCGCTCGTGATCGGCGCAGGTCCGGTCGGGCTGTTCCAGGTCTTCCAGCTTGGCCTGCTGGACATCAAGGCCCATGTGGTCGATTCATTGCCCTACCCGGGCGGCCAGTGCATCGAGCTGTATGCCGACAAGCCGATCTACGACATCCCCGGCACGCCGCGCACCACGGGCCGCGAATTGGTCGCCAGTCTGCTGGAACAGATCAAGCCCTTTGGCGCCAGTTTTCATCTGGGCCAGGAAGTCAGCACGCTGACGCAGCAGGCCGATGGCCGTTTTCTGGTCGAAACTTCGCGCGGCCAGGCCTTCCTCAGCAAAACCATTTTTATCGCCGCCGGCGTGGGCGCCTTCCAGCCGAAGCGTCTGAAGCTGGACGGCCTCGATGTATTTGAAAACACCCAGCTTTTTCACCATGACGACGAGCCGGCGCGTTTTGCCGGTCACACCGTGCTGGTGGTGGGCGGCGACGAAGCCGCGGTGGAGAGCGCCATCCGCCTGGCTGAAGCGGGACCGCAGCAAGCCAAACGTGTGATCTTGCTGCACCGGCGTGATGTGCTGCAGGCCCCGGCCGAGCGCCTGGCCCGCTTCGAGGTCTTGCGCAACAGCGGCGCGCTGCGCTTCCAGGTCGGCCAGGTCACCGGCATCGCGACGGAAGACGGTCGCCTGACCGCAGCGCAGGTCACCGATGTGGACGGCAACACCGCGGCCCTGCCGCTGGACAGCCTGCTGGTCCTGCTCGGCCTGTCACCACGGCTGGGCCCGCTGAGCCAATGGGGTCTGGCGATGGAGCGCAAACAGCTTCCGGTGGATACCGCAAAATTCTCCACCAGCCTTTCCGGCATTTTTGCCGTCGGCGACATCAACACCTACCCTGGCAAGAAAAAACTGATCCTCTGCGGCTTTCATGAAAGTACGCTGGCGGCTTATGCGGCGGCCGAACTCATCTTCCCGGGCCAGAAGATTCCGTTCCAGTACACCACCACCAGCCCGAAGCTGCACAAGCTGCTCGGCGTCGAAACGCCCTAACCCAGCGGCTTGAGCCGCATCGGCAGCGGGGCGTGGCCATGGTTGAGCGGGCCGCCACCGGCACCGGTTTTGACGCTGGCCCCCGCGCTCAGGGCCGCGCGCACATAGGCGCGTGCCATCTCGACCGCCTCCAGCAGCGGCATGCCCAGCGCCAGTCCCGAGGCAATCGCCGACGACAGCGTGCAGCCGGTGCCGTGGGTGTTGGCGCTCGGGATACGCGGCGCCTGCATCCAGTGCCTGTCGCCATCGGCGGTCAGCAGCAGGTCCATCACCGTGTCGCCCGGCAAATGCCCACCCTTGAGCAGCACGGCATGCGCGCCCAGGGCCAGCAGTTCGCCCGCAGCGCGCTCCATGTCCTGCGCGTTGTGCAAGGGCCGGCCCACCAGCAGCGCCGCTTCATCAAGATTCGGTGTGACCAGCACGGCGCGCGGAAACAGCTCGCGCACCAGCACCGTTATCGCCGGGTTGTCGATCAGCACCGCGCCGCTGGTGGCCACCATGACCGGATCCAGCACCACCTTCTGCAGCGCATGACGGTCGATCGCCCCGGCCACCGCCATCACGATTTCCGGCGCATGCAGCATCCCGATCTTGACCGCGTGTACACCGATGTCCTCGACCACCGCATCGATCTGGTGACCCAGGATCTCTGCCGGCACCCCGTGAATGGCGCGCACGCCCAGCGTGTTCTGCGCCGTCAGCGCCGTGATCGCCGTCATGCCGTAACAACCGAGGGCCGCCATCGTCTTCAGGTCCGCCTGGATGCCTGCGCCGCCGCCGCTGTCGGACCCGGCAATCGACAACACGCGCGGGTACTCGAATTCAAAAGAGGTGTGGCTCATGAAGAAATTTTTCCGGTAGATCACGGCCTGCAGGAGGCGATGCCGGATTATCAGGGACACACGCCGCCGCACCATGGTCCGTGATCCCGCCCCCCCCCGATGACGGCCTCGCGCATGCCCGCGCGGCGGGACCGCAGAAAATTCAGGCTATAATCTTTGGCTGTATTCCTCAATAGCTCAGTTGGTAGAGCGCCGGACTGTTAATCCGTAGGTCCCTGGTTCGAGCCCAGGTTGAGGAGCCAAAATTCAAAGCCCGGACGCGTCTTGCGTCCGGGCTTTTTTCGTTGGACGCGTTACCATTTGCGCAGGCACCTGGCCCTTGCCACCTGAACACAGGAGCAGGGCCCCGCCACCCCACTGCTGCATGCGCAAGTCCCCCCACTCCCTGCCCTGGCTCGCTGCCGACGAGGCGTTCCCGCCTGTGAATACGGCCTGGGGCGAGCACGATCCGGCGCCGGGCTTGCTGGCGGCTGGCCGCACGCTGGAGGTCGCCAGTCTGCTGCAGGCGTACGGCCTGGGCATTTTTCCGTGGTTCAGCGCCGGGCAGCCGATTCTCTGGTGGAGCCCTGATCCGCGCATGGTGCTGCAAACGCGCGATTTCCGGCTGCATCGCTCACTGCGCAAAAGCATCGCGCATTTCCGCGACGCGGCAAACCACGAGATACGCTTCGACACGGCTTTTGCCCGGGTGATCGCCGCCTGTGCCGGCACGCCGCGCGCCGGCCAGTCCGGCACCTGGATTGTTCCGGACATGGTGCAGGCCTACACCGCGCTGCACCGGGCCGGCCATGCGCACAGCGTTGAAACCTGGGCCGGCGGCGAACTGGTGGGCGGACTGTACTGCGTCAACATCGGCGGCATGGTGTTTGGCGAGTCCATGTTTGCGCACCGGACCGACGCCTCCAAACTGGCGCTGGCCGCGCTGGTCGCGTTTTGCCGGGCACACGGCATCGCGATGATCGACTGCCAGCAGAACACCCGGCACCTGGCCTCGCTGGGCGCGGCCGAAATCCCGCGTGAGGCATTTGTCGCGCATGTGGCAGCCCGCAAGGCACTCGCCCCACCCCGGTGGAAGTTTGAGCCCCTATACTGGAACCAGTTATTGACGCCCGAACGCACAACGAGCTGATGACGTGACGCACCTCAAAGACCTGCCCCTCCAGGCGCTGCAGTTTTATGCGACGGCGCCGTATCCCTGCAGCTATTTGCCCGGCCGGCAGGCACGCTCACAGGTCGCCACCCCCAGCCACCTGATCCACAATGCCGCCTATTCGGAGCTGGTGACCAACGGCTTTCGCCGCAGCGGCATGTTCACCTACCGCCCCTACTGCGATGGCTGCCAGGCCTGCGTGCCGCTGCGCGTTCCGGTGGCCACCTTCCAGCCGGACCGCAGCCAGCGCCGCGCCTGGAAGCGCCACCAGTCGCTGCAGGCGCGTGTGCTCAAGCTGTGTTTCATGCCCGAGCATTACCAGCTCTACCTGCGCTACCAGAACGGTCGTCACGCCGGCGGCGGCATGGACCACGACAGCGTCGACCAGTA
>PNNC01000143.1 GCA_013824015.1 Polaromonas sp. | reverse complement strand
CACCGTGATCGCCGAGAAAAAGGTCGGCGGCGTGAGCCGTCGCGAGATGGGCTCGGGCGGCGGCGGCGGGCGTTTCGGCCTGGCGTATTTCGACGAAGCGCAGATCAATGAATACGTCAACGACGCGGTGACGGCCGCGCTGTCCAACCTGGAGGCGCGTCCGGCGCCGGCCGGCGAGATGACCGTGGTGCTCGGCCCCGGCTGGCCCGGCATCCTGCTGCACGAGGCGATCGGCCATGGCCTGGAAGGCGACTTCAACCGCAAGGGCTCCAGCGCGTTTTCCGGACGCATCGGCGAACGCGTGGCGGCCAAGGGGGTCACCGTGCTCGACGACGGCACGATTGCCGACCGGCGCGGTTCGCTCAACGTCGATGACGAGGGCAATGCCAGCCAGCGCAATGTGCTGATCGAGGACGGCATCCTCAAGGGCTACATCCAGGACTCGCTCAATGCGCGCCTGTCCGGCGTCAAGCCTACCGGCAACGGCCGTCGCGAAAGTTATGCCCATGTGCCGATGCCGCGCATGACCAACACCTACATGCTGGGTGGCGACAAGGCGCCGGAGGAAATTGTCGCCAGCATCAAGAAGGGCCTGTACGCCACCAACTTCGGCGGTGGCCAGGTCGACATCACCTCGGGCAAGTTCGTGTTTTCGGCCAGCGAGGCTTTCTGGGTCGAAAACGGCAAGATTCTGTACCCGGTCAAGGGCGCGACGATTGTCGGCAACGGCCCGGATGCGCTGACCCGCGTCACCATGATCGCCAACGACATGCAGCTCGACAGCGGCGTTGGCACCTGCGGCAAGGAAGGCCAGAGCGTGCCGGTGGGTGTGGGCCAGCCGACCCTGCGCATCGACGGCCTGACGGTGGGCGGCACCGCCTGAGGACCGTCGCATGGCTGCTGCGCCAAACTCCCGGCTGGTGATTGATGCCTCGACCCAGCTTCCCAGCATCCATAGTTTTGATGAACTGAGCCAGTTCCTGCGTTCGGCCATGGCCGACGAGGAGTCACTGCAACTGGCCGAGGGCATGGGCATCCTGTCGGTCAGCATCGAGGCGGTGCTGTCGCGCCTGAAGCTGGCCGCCGCGCCGGCCGAAGCCGCGCCCCTGCTGATGGACCTGATGACCACCCTGCGCGAACACCGGGCGCTGGTGATCGGCCTGAGCCCGGTCTGGCGCGGTCTCTACGAATACGCGGCCTACCTGGCCGCGCTGAACAACTTCCGGGTGCTGATCGGCCAGTGGCTGCTGCCGACCGGCCAGCCGGAAGCGCCGAATGCGCGGCCTGCGCAGGACATTCCGCTGGACGATTTCGAGCTGGTCGCCTGGCGCACGCTGGGCGAGGGCATGCTGCTTGTCGACATGTACGAGCAACTGGGCAATCAGGCGCCTGCGGAATCCGTGTCGGACGCGCTGGATCCCACCCGGGTGGAACGCGCCCGCAGCTGGTGGGTGCGGCTACGCCGTTGAACTGACCTGGCTGGCGCGGTTCTGTGGCGTGCGACCCACGGCGGCATCACCTGCCGGCCGCAATTCCCGGATGCCATCAGAGGCTGTGCTACATTCCAGCCATGACCTCCGCGAAATTTTATTTTGCCTACTTTTGGTTCTCAAGCGCCTCCGGCGGTAGAGAGATCCTCGCGTAAGCAGAAAAAATACGCCACAGAATCTTGAAAAACCGCCGGACCTCCGGCGGTTTTTTTTTGCCCTGCGGCGCACCGATTGATTGTTCAAAGTCCAGAAGGAAGCCAGCCATGAATGCCACAGCCACCCGAACCAGCGACAGCTGGTATGCGAGCGTCGAGAAAACCAGCCAGACCGACGACGAACGCATCAAGGACATCACCGTGCTTCCACCTCCCGAACATTTGATCCGGTTCTTCCCGATCAGCGGCACCCCGGTTGAAACGCTGATCAGCAAGACCCGGCAGGACATCCACAACATCATGGCCGGCACCGACGACCGCCTGCTGGTGGTGATCGGCCCCTGCTCCATCCACGACCCGGCCGCGGCGCTGGAGTACGCACGCCGCCTGGCCGAGCAGCGCAAAAAATACGCCGGCACGCTGGAGATCGTGATGCGCGTCTATTTCGAAAAACCGCGCACCACCGTCGGCTGGAAGGGCCTGATCAACGACCCTTACCTCGACGAAACCTTCCGTATCGACGAGGGTCTGCGCATCGCCCGCCAGTTGCTGATCGACATCAACCGCCTGGGCCTGCCGGCTGGCAGCGAGTTCCTCGACGTGATCTCGCCGCAATACATTGGCGACCTGATCGCGTGGGGCGCGATCGGCGCGCGCACCACCGAAAGCCAGGTGCACCGCGAACTGGCCTCGGGCCTGTCCGCGCCCATCGGTTTCAAGAACGGCACCGACGGCAACATCCGGATTGCCACCGACGCGATCCAGGCGGCGGCGCGCGGCCACCACTTCCTGTCGGTGCACAAAAACGGCCAGGTCGCGATTGTGCAGACCAACGGCAACAAGGACTGCCATGTGATCCTGCGCGGCGGCAAGGCGCCCAACTACGACGCGGCCAGTGTCGCGGCGGCCTGCAAGGAACTCGAGGCGTCGAAGCTGCCGGCCACCCTGATGGTCGATTGCAGCCATGCCAACAGCTCCAAGCAGCATGAAAAGCAGCGCGACGTGGCGCGTGAGATCGCCAGCCAGGTGGCCGGCGGGTCGCACCAGGTGTTCGGCCTGATGGTGGAAAGCCACCTGAACGCCGGCGCGCAGAAGTTCACGCCCGGCAAGGACGATGCGAAGGCGCTCGCCTATGGCCAGAGCATCACCGATGCCTGCCTCGGCTGGGAGGATTCGCTGACGGTGCTCGATGTGTTGTCGGAAGCGGTCAAGACCCGGCGCGCGCGTTAGGCCCACCAGTGTGGCGTTTCCGCCCGTCTCCCCCATTTGGGGGGTGCCGGGCGGGGCGGAAGGGGTTACAGTTTGGTTACGTGTTGTTGCAACTCGCCAAACCCACGTTTCCCACCCTTTTGTCCAAAAATGCCCCATGTCTCTTGAGCAGCCTGTTCTATGGTTGGGCCTGGCCGGTTTTACGCCGGAGCAAGGCAAACATCTGGAGCTGCAGCTGGCGCAGCTGCCCAAGGGGCTGGCCGTATGGCAGGGCGGCGCTTTTTCAGAAGCCGATGCCTGGCTGGTCAGTGGTGAAAAAAGCCGGCTGCTCAGCGCCGACACCCTGAAGGTGCTGGCCGGCCGGCCGACCGAACGCGCCATCCAGCTCAACCTGTCGGAAGTGGACCGGCCGATCGCGTTTTCGCTGCCGCTGGCGTCCAGCAACCTCGATCCGATGTACACCTTCGATCCCGCTTCGGCGCCCAGCCTGCACCAGGTGCTGCAGCAGCTCGAGGCCCGGCTGCGCTCGCTGTGCTGCCAGTTTGTACTCGGCGGGCAACTGATTGCGCGTGAAAGCCAGTTGCTGCCCGGCATTTACCAGGTCAGCCACCGGGGGGCGCTGCTGGCGGTGATGGACTTTCACGAATGGCGCATCGGCATTTCGCCGGACGCCGAGCCGCAGGATTTTGAACTGGCGCGCTGGGACCGGCGTCCGCTGGCCGCACGCGGCGTGCCGCCGCATTTCCTGCCCAACAGCCTGTCGCAGTTGCGCTGGATCTATGCGCAGCGCACGCGGCGCGATGTGTTGCCGCCGCGCTACCGCAACAAACCGGTGTATTTCCGGCGTGCGCCCGATGTGCCGCAGCGCTGGCTGCGCGACTCGCAACTGCTGTTGCTGCGCGCCCTGTCCCAGGAGGTCAGCACCTTTGACCGCCTGCAGCAGCGCACCGGCCTGGCGCCAGCGCAGCTCACGCGCGATCTCGCCAGCCTGTATTTCGCCGGATCCATCACCACCACGCCGGACAAGGCCGGCACCGCCAGCTTCGGCAGCCTGGATATCACCTCCGGCAGCGCGGCGGACGCTGCGGCGTTGCGGGCGGCCGCCTCGCCCGCCGGCGCAAGCGGCCAGCCGCGCACCGTGACGGTGGATTTGACGGCGCCAGCGCAGCTCGGCCGCAAGTAAACATCGCCGACGCCCGGGTTTCAGCCGATTGCCAGCCGCGGCCAGCCCGCCCAAGCTGGGGCTGCCATCATTTTTCCAGCGAGGCCCCCATGCGCAGCGAAGTCACCGTGTCGTTCAAAAACGCCCCGCCGGTCCGCGTGGACCTGGAGGAAGTCCAGCCGCTGCCGCACGACCTGGCCAGGATCTGGCTGGACGAGCAGTTCACGCAGATGGATTGCGAACCCTTGCGGCCCACCGGCAAGCTGCTGACCGCCGACAAGGTGCTGGTGGTGGCGCAGGCCGCCGGCCGGGCCCGCTTTGCCGACCCGGCCTGGGCCCAGGCCTTTGCGCGCGCGGTCAGCGCGGCGCTGGCCAAGCCGGTGGTGCACATCGACGTGGCGGCGATGAGCATCAGTTACTGATTCAAGCCTTTTCGGCCGCTGCCCCCTGTCCGGAAAGGGCATGCAGCTATCAAATAAATAGCATCAGGCGCCCCGCAGCGCGTCCAGCAACTTGCCGTGGATGCCGCCAAAACCGCCGTTGCTCATACACAGCAAGTGGTCACCGGGGCGGGCCGCCGCCTGGACCTGGGCCAGCAGTGTGTCGAGGCTGTCGGCCACCTGCGCGCGCGCGCCCATCGGCGCCAGGGCGGCACGCGCGTCCCAGTCCAGCCCGCCCGCGTGGCAAAACGCCAGGTCGGCCTGCTCCAGGCTCCAGGGCAACTGCGCCGTCATGGTGCCGAGTTTCATGGTGTTGCTGCGCGGCTCGAAAATCGCCAGGATGCGCTCGCCCTGTTTGCCGGCGGCGTTGAGCTGGCGGCGCAGGCCGTCGACGGTGGTGTGGATGGCGGTCGGGTGGTGCGCAAAGTCGTCATAGACGGTGATGGCGCCGCCGCTGCGCGGCAACACGCCACGCACTTCCATGCGCCGCTTGACGTTCTGGAAGGTGGCCAGCGCCTGGGCGGCCAGCGCCGGCGCCACGCCCAGGTGTTCGGCCGCAGCGATGGCCGCCAGCGCGTTGAGCTGGTTGTGCACCCCGCTGATGGCCCATACCACGCGGGCGACCGGCTGGCCATCTTTCAGCACCTCAAAGTCATGGGGTTCGCCGCTGGCTGAAAACCCTTGTTTCGTGGCTGTTCCGAAGAGTACCTGCTCACTCCAGCAACCCTGGGCCAGCACCCGGGCCAGGCTGGCCTCGCCGGCATTGACCACAATGCGACCGGATGCCGGCACGGTGCGCACCAGGTGGTGGAACTGCCGCTCGATCGCGGCCAGGTTGTCAAAAATGTCGGCGTGGTCGAACTCGAGGTTGTTCAGCAGCGCGGTGCGTGGCCGGTAATGGACGAACTTGCTGCGTTTGTCGAAAAACGCGGTGTCGTATTCGTCGGCTTCAATCACGAAGCTGTGGCCGGTGCCCAGGCGGGCTGACAGGCCGAAGTTCAGCGGCACGCCGCCGACCAGGAAGCCCGGCTGCAGGCCGGCGCATTCCAGGATCCAGGCCAGCATGGAGGTGGTGGTGGTTTTGCCGTGGGTGCCGGCCACCGCCAGCACGTGGCGGCCCTGCAGCACGTGGCCGGCCAGCCACTGCGGGCCGCTGGTGTAGGGCAGGCCGGCGTCGAGAATGGCTTCCATCAGCGGAAACTTCGGCTTTCCTTGCGCGTCGCGGGCGCGGGACACCACGTTGCCGACCACAAACATGTCGGGCTGGAAGGCCAGTTGCCCGGCGTCGTAACCTTCGACCAGTTCGATGCCCAGCGCGCGCAGCTGGTCGCTCATGGGCGGGTACACGCCGCTGTCGCAGCCGGTCACGGTGTGGCCGGCCTCGCGCGCCAGTGCCGCCAGGCCGCCCATGAAGGTGCCGCAGATTCCGAGGATATGTATGTGCATGCGGTATTCTAGAGAGCTGGCCCGGGCCCCTGCATCAAATCAGCCTCCAGCCCATGTCCATCCAGCACCAATAGCTATGAATTTGATAGCTTTCCAGCACGCCGGGCGGGGGATTGCAACTTTCCGGCGAGCCGGCGGCGCCATCCCTGTAGAGTCACAGCCTCGCTCCCGCACCCCGCCATCGTGAACCCGACCACCCTGAAACTGGAAATTGCTGGCGCCGCCGCCGCCCTCGTCGTCGAGGAAGGCCTGGAATACGGCCCGGCCAAACACCGTGCCGTCAAGCAGATGGGCCTGCCTGCGCGCACCGAGCTGCCCGGCAACGACGAGGTCGAGGACGCGGTGTTTGAATACATCTCGATTTTTTGCGCCGACACCCAGCCGCTGGAGCTGGCGGCGCTGCGCGAGCTGGCCCTGACCTGGATGCAGCGGATGGCGGCGTTTCGCCCCTACCTGGGCGGCGCCGTCTGGCACGGCACGGCCACGCGGCTGTCGGACATCTATATCCAGTTGTTCTGCGACGACTCCAAGTCGGCGGAAATTGCGCTGATCGACCACCAGGTGGACTACGAACCGCGCACCGTGACGGGATTCACCGGCGACAAGGTCGAGGCGCTGAGCCTGAGCAGCTTTTGCCCGGGTCTCCAGGAGCCGGTCGGTGTGCACCTGCTGGTGTACGACCACGACGACCTGCGCGGCGCCTTGCGACCGGACGGCAAAGGCCGCAAGCCGCGTGGGGACCTGGCAGACGTGCAAAAATTGCTGATGTCCCGCACGGAGCCTTCTTCTTGAAACGCAGACAACTGATTTACGCCGGCACGGCGGCGGCCGCAGCGCTGGCCGGCGCCGGCCTGGCCTGGTGGCAGATCCAGCCGCATGGCGCCGGCGCATCCCCGGGCGCTGCTGCGTCCGATCCGGCGCTGCAGGCTTTCTGGCAGCAGAGTTTTGACACCCCGGACGGCGTGCCCCTGCCGATGGCGGGTTTTGCCGGCAAACCCTTGCTGGTCAATTTCTGGGCGACCTGGTGCCCGCCCTGTGTGGAAGAGCTGCCACTGATCGACCGCTTTCACACCGACAACCGGGCCAGGAACTGGCAGGTGCTGGGCCTGGCGGTCGACCAGCCGAGCGCGGTGCGGGCCTGGCTGCAGCGCAAACCGCTGGGTTTTCCGGTGGTGATGGCCGGACTGCAGGGCACCGAGCTCAGCAAATCATTGGGCAACCTGGCTGGCGGCTTGCCGTTTACCGTGGTGTTCGGCGCCTCCGGCCAACTGTTGCACCGCAAAAGCGGCCAGGTGTCGGCGAACGATCTGGCGCAGTGGTCACAACTCGGCTGAGCCGCGCTGCCGGCTGTTTTTTGCAGCTGAAAGAATAGGTGTGAAATCGCCAATACTGAAAAATAGCGATAATTTAAAAACACTTGATGAATTTTGGCGGGTTTTTTGCTAATTTTTCTGTCCGTGGTTGATCGTCTTGCGCTTCGGCCGCAGCCCGCCGGCCTTTTCCGCTCAAAGTGAGCGCCGGATAGGGTAGACTTCGCCCTTTCCTGACCTGGCTTGCTGCCGGGTTCATAAAATTTAAGTGATTTTCAGGCACTAAAAGGTGTAAAACGCGGAGCTTAGGTGCAAATCGCCCCGCCAAGCCTTGGCCTCTACCGTCGTTGGAGCTCTCCATGGATTTAAGAAAACTCAAGACCCTGATTGACCTTGTCTCGGAGTCCAATGTGTCCGAACTCGAAATCACCGAAGCCGAGGGCAAGGTGCGTATCGTCAAGTCCGGCGGCGCACCCCAGGTGATGCAGCAGCCCGCGATGGTCCCGGCACCGGTCGCGGCCGCGCCGGTTGCCGCTGCCGCGCCTGTGGTCGCCGAGGCCGCCGCGGCGCCAGCCGGCCATGCCGTCAAGTCCCCCATGGTCGGCACCTTCTACCGGTCCGCCAGCCCCGGAGCCAAGGCTTTTGTGGAAGTCGGCAGCCAGGTCAAGGAAGGCGAGACCATCTGCATCATCGAGGCCATGAAAATCCTCAACGAGATCGAAGCCGACAAATCCGGCACCATCACGCGCATCCTCTGCGAGAACGGCCAGGCGGTGGAATACGGCCAAGCGCTGTTCATGATCGAGTGATCGCCGCATGTTCAAAAAGATACTGATTGCCAACCGCGGCGAAATCGCCCTGCGGATACAGCGCGCCTGCCGCGAGCTCGGCGTCAAGGCGGTGATGGTTTATTCCGAGGCCGACCGCGAGGCGAAATACATCAAGCTGGCCGATGAGTCGGTCTGCATCGGGCCGGCCCCTTCCCGCGACAGCTACCTCAACATGCCGGCCATCATCTCGGCCGCCGAGGTGACCGACGCCGAGGCGATCCATCCCGGCTACGGTTTTCTCAGTGAAAACGCCGATTTCGCCGAGCGGGTGGAAAAAAGCGGTTTCAAGTTCATCGGCCCGACGCCGGAGTCCATCCGCATCATGGGTGACAAGGTCTCGGCCAAACAGACCATGATCAAGGCCGGCGTGCCCTGCGTGCCCGGCTCGGAAGGCGCCTTGCCGGACGATGCGGTGATCATCAAGCGCACCGCCAAGCAGGTCGGCTACCCGGTCATCATCAAGGCGGCCGGCGGCGGCGGCGGGCGCGGCATGCGGGTGGTGCACACCGAGGCGGCGCTGCTGCACGCGGTGCAGACCACCAAGGCCGAAGCCGGCGCGGCCTTCGGCAATCCCGAGGTCTACATGGAGAAATTCCTGCAGAACCCGCGCCACATCGAGATCCAGATCCTGGCCGACCAGCACAAAAATGCGGTCTGGCTGGGCGAGCGCGACTGCTCCATGCAGCGCCGCCACCAGAAAGTCATCGAGGAAGGGCCGGCACCGGGCATCCCGCGCAAGCTGATCGAGCGTATCGGCGATCGCTGCGTGGCCGCCGTCAAGAAAATCGGCTACCGCGGCGCCGGCACCTTCGAGTTCCTCTACGAAAACGGCGAGTTCTATTTCATCGAGATGAACACCCGCGTGCAGGTCGAGCACCCGGTCACCGAGTGGATCACCGGTGTGGACATCGTGAAGACTCAGATCATGGTGGCGGCCAATGAAAAGCTGCCCTTCGCGCAGCGCGACATCCAGATCAAGGGCCATGCGATCGAGTGCCGCATCAACGCCGAAGACCCCTACAAGTTCACCCCCTCGCCCGGGCGCATCACGACCTGGCACACGCCGGGCGGCCCCGGCGTGCGGGTTGACTCGCACATCTACGCCAACTATTTTGTGCCGCCCAACTACGACTCGATGATCGGAAAAATCATTGTTCACGGTGATACGCGCGAGCAGGCGCTGGCCCGCATGCGCACGGCGCTGGCCGAAACCGTGGTCGAGGGCATCAACACCAACATCCCGCTGCACCGCGAGCTGATGGTGGACGCCAAGTTCATGGACGGCGGCACCAACATCCACTACCTGGAAGAGTGGTTGTCCAAGCGTGATCGTTAGCCCCCACGCTTCTCGCCTGGCGTAGTGAGCTGCCCCCGTCGGGGCCGCTGCGCCTGCGGGCCGGAAAAGCCGGACCCGCGGCCCCTGCTAGAACGGATTCTGGTGACACCTATGTTTGAACTGATTTTGCTGGCGCCGGTGGCGCAGGTCGAGGCACTCAGCGATGCGCTGGAGGCGCTCGATGCGCTCAGCGTGTCGGTGGAGGATGCCGACGCGCAGACCGATGCCGAGCAGGCGCTGTTCGGCGAGCCTGGCATGCCGCCGCCGAAAGCCGGCTGGGAGCGCTCGCGGGTGGTGTCGCTGTTCGAGAGCGAGGCGCTGGCGCGCGACGCCGCGGCCCTGTTGTCCGTCCAGGATTTTTTCGCGGGCTGCCAGCTGGTGGCGATCCAGCCGGTGGCCGAGCAGGACTGGGTGCGGCTGACCCAGTCGCAGTTCGCGCCAGTCGAGATCACGCCGGAATTCTGGATCGTGCCGACCTGGCATGAGCCGCCGGCGCAGGCGACCCGGGTGATCCGGCTCGATCCGGGCCTGGCTTTCGGCACCGGCACGCATCCGACCACCCGCATGTGCCTGCGCTGGATCGCTGCTCATGGTGCGCCGCCCGGCGCAGGCGCGCAGAGCGTGCGCAGCGACGGGCCGCCCCTGGCCAGCACAGCCCCCTCGGGGGGCAGCGAACCGAACGAAGTCGGCAGCGTGGGGGCAGGTCGTCTCGGACGGGTGCTCGACTACGGCTGCGGTTCAGGCATTCTCGCCATCGGTGCCGCCAAATTCGGCGCGGAGGGCATCGACGCGCTGGATATCGATGAAGCCGCGGTGCAGTCGACGCTGGCCAACGCCGAGGCCAACCATGTCACGCTGAATGCCGGCTTGCCCGACAAGGTCGACGGCGTGTACCAGACCGTGCTGGCCAACATTCTGGCGACGCCGCTCAAGGTGCTGGCGCCGCTGCTGTGTGCCCGGGTGGCGCCCGGTGGTTCGCTGGTGCTGGCCGGCATTCTCGAGCGGCAGGCCGACGAACTCAAGGCCGCCTATGCGCCCCATGCGCAACTGCAGGTCAGTGACCAGGAAGATGGCTGGATCCTGATGACCGCGCGGCTCTGACCCGGTGACACGCGCGCGCGTGTGAGTTCCGGGCATACCGGCCCCTTACAATACGGCCCACATGAGTCTGATTACGCGCTGTCCCGCTTGCGGCACGATGTTCAAAGTCGTGGCCGACCAACTCAAGATTTCCCAGGGCTGGGTGCGTTGTGGCCAGTGCGCCGATGTGTTTGATGCCGCCGCCCACCTGCAGCCGCGCGAGCTCGGTGTGTCACCCCCGGCTCCCGTGTCGGGCGCGACAGGCGCGCCGGCCACTGCCCCGGCTGGTGCAACTGCGGCGCCGCCGCCGGCGCCAGATGCCGTGGCAGCCTTGTCCACCCTGCTGGTGGCGCCTGACAACACGCAAGCGGCCGCGGCGCCCGAGCCGCCGGTGGCCCCGCTGTCCGTGCCTGAAGTCCAGGTCTCCATGCCGCCCGACCTGGCTGCCGAGGTGTTCGCCTCGTCGGTGAGTCCCGATGTGTATGTGTTGCCGGATGCGCCGGCGCGCGAGCCGCAGCATGACAGCCACTTCGCCGAGTCTGCCGCGCCGCAAGAGGCGGTGCAGGACGTGTCGTTTGTGCGTGATGCCCGGCGCCAGGCCTTCTGGCGCCAGCCGGTCATGCGCTGGTCACTGGGCGGCGCGGCGCTGGTGCTGCTGGCTGGCCTGGTGTTGCAGGTGGCCCTGTTCCAGCGGGATGCGCTGGCCGTGCGCCAGCCCGGCCTGCATGGGGGTCTGCAGACACTGTGCGGCTACCTCGGTTGCGAGATCGGGCCGCTGCGGCAGATCGAATCCATCGTGATCGACAGTTCGTCCTTCAGCAAGCTCGCGCCCGATGCCTATCGCCTCAAGGTGGTGATCAAGAATACCGGCAAGCTGGCGCTCGCCATGCCTTCGCTGGAACTGACGCTGACCGACAGCCAGGACCAGGCCGTGCTGCGCCGGGTGCTGGCACCGCGCGAACTCGGCGCCGAAACCGCCACACTCGCCGCCGGCGCCGAGTTTTCGGGGCTGCTGACAATTGCCGTTTCCAATCCGGCGGCGGCCCCCCTGGCCGCTGCCAGTGCTCCTGCGGCTTCACCCCGGCCATCCGCGCCCCTGCGGATTGCCGGTTACCGCGTCCTTGCTTTTTATCCCTGACTTGAATCGAGACCCCATGCCTGCAGTGATTTGTGGTTCCCTGGCCTTTGACACCATCATGACCTTCGAGGGCCGCTTTGCCGAGCAGATCCTGCCCGACCAGCTGCACATCCTCAATGTGTCCTTCCTGGTGCCGGCCCTGCGCCGCGAGTTCGGCGGCTGCGCCGGCAACATTGCCTACAGCCTGCGGCAGCTCGGGGGCACGCCGCTGCCGATGGCGACGGTTGGCAGCGACGGCGCCGAGTATGTGGCGCGCCTGGACACGCTGGGCATCAGCACCGAGTTTGTCCGCGAGGTCCCCGATGCCTACACCGCGCAGGCCATGATCATGACCGACCGCGACAACAACCAGATCACGGCGTTTCATCCCGGCGCCATGGGCCAGGCGCACACCACCCGCATCACGGCGCGCGCCGATATCCTGATCGGGATCATCTCGCCGGACGGGCGCGATGCCATGCTGCAGCACGCCGAGCAGTTCAAGGCGGCCGGCATCCCCTTTGTGTTCGATCCGGGCCAGGGCCTGCCGATGTTTGACGGCAAGGACCTGGCGCACTTCGTCGAGCTGGCGACCTGGGTCACCGTCAATGACTACGAAGCCAAGCTGCTTTGTGACCGCACCGGGCTGTCGATTGCGGAGTTGTCACAACGTGTCGAGGGCCTGATCGTCACCCTCGGGGCGCAGGGCTGCGAGGTCTGGGTGGCGGGCGAAAAAACACTGGTGCCGCCGGTCAAGGCCGCGGAGGTGGTGGACCCGACCGGCTGCGGCGATGCGTTTCGCGGCGCGCTGCTGTTCGGTCTCGAGAAGGGCTGGCCGCTGGCGCGTTGCGCCGAACTGGGCAACCGTGTCGGCGCCCACAAGATCGCCTTCCGCGGCGGCCAGAACTACACCCTGGGTGCTGAACAAACCGGCCTCTAGCCCATGACTGGCAGGGGCGAGCAGCTATAAATTCGATAGCAATCCGGGCTGCGGCCTGATTTTTTCCCCAAAGAAAAAGCCCGGCATCCTGCGATGCCGGGCTTCAAGCAAAACTACCTTGTTGCTTACGGCTTGCTGGCTGTCGGAAACGGCCAGGCAGCCTGCGGGTTCAGAGTTGTCTGAGCCGCAGGGGCAGCCGGGGCAGCGGGTGCTTTGGCAGCGGGTTTTTTCGCGGCTTTCTTCGCAGCGGGCTTTTTCGCTGCTTTCTTGGCTGCAGGCTTCTTGGCAGCAGGTTTCTTGGCAGCAGCTTTCTTCGCTGGGGCCTTCTTCGCTACTTTTTTCGCCGCAGGCTTTTTAGCTGCTGCTTTTTTCGCAGCTGGCTTTTTGGCCGCTACTTTTTTGGCCGGGGCTTTTTTCGCTGGCGCTTTTTTCGCAGGAGCTTTTTTAGCTGCTACTTTTTTCGCTGGCGCTTTTTTGGCCGGGGCTTTTTTCGCTGCTACTTTTTTAGCAGGCGCTTTTTTAGCCGCTACTTTTTTCGCAGGGGCTTTCTTCGGAGCAGCTTTTTTAGCCGCAGATTTTTTCGCAGTTGCCATAGTTTTCTCCTTGATCACATTGCAAAGAGCACTTCACGGTTGGAGTACGCGAAGCGATTCACGGCGTTGGGCGGACGGATAAACCGTGCCCAGCGCCGCGAACACAGGAGCAAAGCCCAACGCGCACTCTTCGGTAGCGTCACTGGTCATTGCAATTCTTGAAATCATTGTGTTTTGCAGCTTCAATCCCAGGACAGGGCACCACCGGACTGGTACTCGATCACACGGGTTTCAAAAAAGTTGCGTTCCTTTTTCAGGTCGATCATCTCGCTCATCCACGGGAACGGGTTCTCCTCGTTCGGGAACAGCGTCTCCAGGCCGATCTGCGTGGCCCGGCGGTTGGCGATGTAACGCAGGTAGCCCTTGAACATGGAAGCGTTCAGGCCCAGCACGCCGCGTGGCATGGTGTCTTCGGCGTAGCGGTATTCGAGTTCGACGGCCTTGAGGAACAGGGCCTTGATCTCGGCCTTGAACTCGGCGGTCCACAGCAGCGGGTTTTCCAGCTTGAGCTGGTTGATCAGGTCGATGCCGAAGTTGCAGTGCATCGATTCGTCGCGCAGGATGTACTGGTACTGCTCGGCGGCGCCGGTCATCTTGTTCTGCCGGCCCAGCGCCAGGATCTGGGTGAAGCCGACGTAGAAGAACAGGCCTTCCATCAGGCAGGCAAACACGATCAGTGACTTCAGCAGGGTCTGGTCGGATTCCTGCGTGCCGGTCCTGAAGTTCGGATCCGAAATCGCGTCGATGAACGGGATCAGGAACTGGTCCTTGTCCTTGATCGACTGCACCTCGTTGTAGGCGTTGAAGATCTCGCTTTCGTCCAGACCCAGCGACTCGGTGATGTACTGGTAGGCGTGGGTGTGGATGGCTTCTTCAAAGGCCTGGCGCAGCAGGAACTGGCGGCACTCGGGCGCCGTGATGTGGCGGTAGGTGCCCAGCACGATGTTGTTGGCAGCCAGCGAATCGGCGGTGACGAAAAAGCCGAGATTGCGTTTGACCAGGCGACGCTCGTCGTCGGTCAGGCCGTTCGGGTCTTTCCACAGCGCGATGTCGCGCGTCATGTTGACTTCCTGCGGCATCCAGTGGTTGGCGCAGCTGGCGAGGTATTTTTCCCAGGCCCATTTGTACTTGAACGGAACCAGCTGATTGACGTCGGTCTGGCCGTTGATGATGCGTTTGTCGGCGGCCTTGACGCGGTGTGCGGTAGGTGCGACCGCAGCAGCAGGCGCTGCTGTTGGGCGTGATTGTGTGGAAGTCAGTGCGCTGTCATCAAGCATGCGGGTCGCGGCTTGAGGCTGCACGGAGGAAAGAGGCGGAAGCTCCATCGAGCGGCCTTCAGGCAAGCCGCTGGTCAAAGGTTTTTGCAACGATGGTTTGGCTTCTTCGTCCCAGGTCAACATAGATGTTTCCAATAAGTTGGATTATGAAAGCAGCGATACAAAATGAAAAGTGTTCATTCACATCGCTATAAATTAGTGTTGCTCAATTACATCGAATCGGGCACCGGATTTTCCGGTGCCGCGATGCGTTGTTATTGGCAAGCCTCGCAACCTGGATCATCGATCGCACAGAACTTGATGTCGGTGGCAGGTGATGCATCCATCTGCGCCTGCGCCGTGGCCGCTGCCGCATCGAGTGCGTTCATGCTGCCGGTGTCGTCGGTGTTGCCCGATGCGACCGCATTCATCTTGCCGGCCTTCACGGTGGATTTTTCCGCGTGTGTGGCGCTCATGGTGCGCAGGTAGTAGGTGGTCTTCAGGCCGCGCAGCCAGGCGAGTTTGTAGGTGTCGTCCAGCTTCTTGCCGGAGGCGCCGGCCATGTAGATGTTGAGCGACTGCGCCTGGTCAATCCACTTCTGGCGGCGTGAGGCAGCCTCGACCAGCCAGGTTGCATCGACCTCGAAGGCGGTGGCGTACAGCGCCTTGATGTCCTGCGGCACGCGGTCGATGGGGCGCAGCGATCCGTCGAAGTGCTTGAGGTCCACCACCATCACGTCGTCCCACAGGCCCAGGCGCTTGAGGTCGCGCACCAGGTAGTGGTTGATCACGGTGAACTCACCGGACAGGTTGGACTTGACCGACAGGTTGCCGAAGCAGGGCTCGATGCAGGCGTCCACACCGATGATGTTGGAGATGGTGGCGGTCGGGGCGATGGCGACGCAGTTGGAATTGCGCATGCCGTCCGCCGCGATTTTCTGGCGCAGCGCGTCCCAGTCCAGCGTGGCCGAACGGTCCACTTCCAGGTAACCACCGCGTTGCTTGGCCAGCAGGTCCAGCGTGTCCAGCGGCAGGATGCCCTGGTCCCACAGCGAGCCCTTGTAGCTGGTGTACTTGCCGCGCTCTTTGGCCAGCTCGGTGGAGGCCCAGTAGGCGTGGTAGCAGACCGCTTCCATCGACTTGTCGGCAAACTCGACGGCCGCGTCCGAGGCATACGGAATGCGCAACTCATACAGGCAATCCTGGAAACCCATGATGCCCAGGCCCACCGGGCGATGGCGCATGTTGGAGTCGCGCGCCTTCTTGACGGCGTAGTAGTTGATGTCGATCACGTTGTCCAGCATGCGCATGGCCGTGGTGATGGTCTTCTTGAGTTTTTCGTGGTCGACCGCGCCGTCTTTCAGGTGCTGGACCAGGTTGACCGAGCCGAGGTTGCAGACCGCGGTTTCGGTGTCGCTGGTGTTGAGCGTGATCTCGGTGCACAGGTTGGACGAGTGCACCACACCGACGTGTTGCTGGGGCGAGCGCACATTGCAGGCATCCTTGAAGGTGATCCAGGGATGGCCGGTCTCGAACAGCATCGAGAGCATCTTGCGCCACATGTCGACGGCCTGCAGCTTGCGGGCCGGCTTGATCTCGCCGCGTTCGGCCCTGGCTTCGTAGGCCACATAGGCTTTTTCGAACTCGTCGCCAAACTTGTCGTGCAGGTCGGGCGTGTCCGATGGCGAGAACAGCGTCCAGCTGCCCTTTTCCATCACGCGGCGCATGAACAGGTCGGGGATCCAGTTGGCGGTGTTCATGTCGTGCGTGCGGCGGCGGTCGTCGCCGGTGTTCTTGCGCAGCTCCAGGAACTCCTCGATGTCCAGGTGCCAGGTTTCCAGGTAGGCGCAGACCGCGCCCTTGCGCTTGCCGCCCTGGTTGACGGCCACGGCGGTGTCGTTGACAACTTTCAGGAAGGGAACGACGCCCTGCGACTCGCCATTGGTGCCCTTGATATGGGCGCCCAGCGCGCGCACCGGCGTCCAGTCGTTGCCCAGGCCGCCGGCAAACTTCGACAGCAGCGCGTTTTCCTTGATGGCGTCATAAATGCCGCCCAGGTCGTCGGCGACGGTGGTCAGGTAGCAGGACGACAGCTGCGAACGCAGCGTGCCGGCGTTGAACAGCGTCGGGGTGCTCGACATGAAGTCGAAGGACGACATGATTTCGTAGAACTCGATGGCACGCGCTTCGCGGTCGATCTCGTCCAGCGACAGGCCCATCGCCACACGCATGAAAAATGCCTGCGGCAACTCGATGCGCTGCTTGCGCACGTGCAGGAAGTAGCGGTCGAACAGGGTCTGCAGGCCGAGGTAGTCGAATTTCAGGTCACGCTCGGGCTTGAGCGCGGCGCCCAGGCGCTCCAGGTCGAACTGCAGCAGTTTTTCGTCCAGCAGTTCGTTCTGCACGCCCTTGGCAATGAACTGGGGGAAATACTCGGCGTAACGCGTGCCCATCTCTTCCTGGACCACTTCCTCGCCCAGCACTTCGCGGCGGATGGTGTGCAGCAGCAGGCGCGCGGTGGCGTAGGTGTAATCGGGGTCTTTTTCGATCAGGGTGCGGGCCGCCAGGATGGATGCCTTGTAGACCTCGTCGATCGGCACGCCGTCGTAGAGGTTGCGCATGGTCTCGGCCACGATCGGGTCGGGCTTGATCTCGGCGCCCAGACCGGCGCAGGAGGCTTCAATCAGGGCCTGCAGCTTGCCGATGTCCAGCGTGACTTTTTTTCCGCCGTCGAGCACATGCAGCTGCGGTGCCTGGGCGACCGGCGTCTGCGGCTGGCGTGCACGCTCCTGCGTGCGTTTTTCGCGGTACAGCACATAGGCACGGGCGATCTCGTGGTGGCCGCCGCGCATCAGGCCGAGCTCGACCTGGTCCTGCACGTCTTCAATATGAAAGGTACCGCCGCCCGGGCGCGAACGCATCAGCGCGCGCATCACGGCCTGGGTCAGGCCATCCACGGTTTCCCGCACGCTGGCCGATGCCGCGCCCTGGGTGCCGTGCACCGCGAGGAAGGCCTTCATCATGGCCACGGCGATCTTGTTCGGCTCAAACGGAACCACCGCGCCATTGCGGCGGATGATCTGGTAGTGGGTCAGCGGGTTGGGCTGGGCGCTGCTGTTGACGGACTGGGCGGCCATCGGCATGCCGGCGGCGGGGGTTGCATGTTGGGCTGTTTGCATGGTTTTCCTCGTTTTGCTTTGTTGTTAGATGAGTTCGACGGGCTTCAGGGCGGTAGGAGGGCTGACGGGCACGGGCTGGCGTGTTGGCGGTCTTTCCTTGGGCTGAGGGCCTGAATCGGTCCGTATCACTGGTGGCCTGAAACACTACATCTGGGGTCTGGAGTGATTTAAAGCGCTACAGGTAGTGTATCGACCTCAAATCGTTTCGTCACCTGCGCGTTACTTTTTGTTTGGTTTTTTTTGCGGGAAAAAATGCACATCTTTGGTTCGTGGCGTGCAGATCCATGGCAGAGACGTCCTGCCCAACCTGGCGCTGAGCAAGTGTTCATGCGCTTTCCGGGCGTGCGTGCGCGGCCGTGGCGACCTCGGCTTGCGGGATGGGGGGGGCGCCCAGGCCCGTCTGCGATCAGTGAACGTCCAAGGGAAAACACTTAGCCGGCAGACCCAGCGAGGCCTGCAGCCGCGACCAGTCGAAACCCGGGCCCGGGTCCTGCTTGCGGCCGCTGGCAATGTGTTCGTGCCCGGCGATGTGCTGCACCGGGTAGTGGCGCAGCAGCGCGGCGCAGACGCTGGACAGCGTTTCGTACTGCGCGGCTTCGAACCGGCTGCCTTCCAGGCCTTCGAGTTCGATGCCAATCGAGTCGTCGTTGCAATTGCTGCGGCCGCGGTAACTCGACGGGCCCGCGTGCCAGGCGCGCTGGTCACAACTGACGAATTGCCACAAACCACCATCACGGGTGATGAAAAAATGCGCGGAGACCTGCATCCCGCGTATGCCCTGGAAGTAGGGGTGGGCGTCCCAGTCGAGCTCGTTCATGAACAGCCTGTGCACTTGTCCGGTCCCGTACTGGCCGGGCGGCAGGCTGATGGAGTGAAGCACGATCAGGTCGACGGCCGCGCCCGCCGGGCGCGGGCCGAAGTTGGGCGAGGCCAGGGCGCGCGCGTAGCGGTACCAGCCGTCGTGCCAGAGTGCCCGCGCGGCGCCGGCCGCCTCAGGGCTCATCGGGCGCGTCGTCACTGTTGGGGGTGACGATGTTCAGCCGGGCGATGCGGTAACGCATCTGGCGCAGGCTGATGCCAAGCTTGGCCGCCGCGGCCGTGCGGTTGAACCCGGTTTCCTGCAGCACCTTGGTCAGGATGCCGCGCTCCTGGCTGTCCAGAAAGTCCTGCAGGTTTTCCGGGACCGTCACCACTTGCCCGGCAGGCTGGGTGTCCACCTGCAGATCGCTGCTTTCGCCGAGGGCGACGGCGCGGTGCAGCATGTTTTCAAGTTCACGCACATTGCCATTGAAGGGGTGGTCCTGCAGGCGGGCCAGCACCTGGCCGGACAACTCGGGCACCGGCAGGCCGGATTCCCGGCAGATACGCCCCAGCAGGTCATGGCACAGCGCCGGGAGGTCTTCACGGCGATCACGCAGGGCCGGCACATTGATCTCAATGACGTTGAGGCGGTAATACAGATCCTGGCGGAAATGCCCGGATGCCACGGCTGCGCCCAGGTCCTTGTGGGTGGCGCTGACAATACGCACGTCCACCGTGTCCTCCTGCGCCGAACCGAGCGGCCGGACCACCCGCTCCTGGATGGAACGCAGCAGCTTGGACTGCATGGCCAGCGGCAGGTCGCCGATTTCGTCCAGAAACAGCGTGCCACCCTTGGCCGCCTGGAAGTAGCCCTGGCGGTCCTGGGTCGAACCGGTGTAGGCGCCCTTGCGCGCCCCGAAAAATTCCGCTTCCAGCAGGTTCTCCGGAATGGCGCCGCAATTGACCGCCACAAAAGGCCCGGCCGCGCGATGACTGCAGTCGTGCACCGCGCGTGCGACCAGTTCCTTGCCGGTGCCCGACTCGCCCTGGATCAGCACCGGCGCCATGCTGCCTGCCACCTTGATGATGCGGGCCTTGACGGTCTGCATGACGGCCGACTCGCCGATCAGGCGCTGCAGCGTCAGGGCACCGTCCTGACACTTGCCGGAACGCGAGGCTGCCGGGCCGGGCTCGCTGTCGGGCCTGGATTTTTCCGTGCTGGCCGGGCCCTGGATGGCGGAGGCCACCACACTGCGGAACTGCTTGAGATCGACCGGTTTGGTCAGGTAGTCGAAAGCGCCCGCTTTCAGCGCCTCCACCGCATTTTCGGCAGAGCCATGCGCAGTGATGACGACGCAGCGCTCGGGGCGTTGCTGGCTGACCATCTCGCGCAGCAACTCCAGTCCCAGGCCGTCGGGCAGCCGCATGTCGGTGATCACTGCATCGAAGCGGCGCTCCCGCAATTGCACACGCGCCTGCGCCAGGTCGGCGGCGGCTTCCACGCGGTAACCTTCGCGCAGCAGCGTCAGCTCGTAGAGGGTGCGCAGATCCGGCTCATCGTCGATGACCAGGATGTGGGCCTGATTCGGAGTGCTCATGGGTGTCGTGTTTTAACAGGAAAGCGGGGTGTCAGAACAGGGTGTCGCTGGCGGCCAACGGCGGCGCCAGCTCTGCGGAGGCCGGCCTGAAGATGACAAAAAACTCGTTGCCCTCCACCTGCCCCCGCGCTACCCGCTGGTAACCCACGAGGGCGCCGTGGCGTTCGCACAGCTCCCTGCAGATGTACAGGCCGAGTCCGCTGGAGCGGCTTTCGGACGAGAAAAAGGGCTCGAACAGGTGCGCCTGCACGGTTTTTTCCAGCGGTTGGCCGTCGCTCCAGACCAGCAGGCGCACCTGGCCCGAAGAAACATCGGTGCAGACCTGGATCGCGTCGGCAGCCGGGCTGGCATAACGCAGCGCATTGTCGAGCAGGTTGACCATCAGCCGGCGCAGATGTTCGGCCTCGAACAGGATGGCGGTCTGGCCGGTGCCGGTCAACACGCGCAGCCGGTGGCCAGCCGCATTCTGCTGGGCCCAATCGGCGCAGATGCGCTGCGCCATGTCGTCGAGCCGCAGCGCCCGCGTCTGCACCAGCGGCGCCTGCTCCTGGACCCGCGACAGGTTGAGGATTTCCTCGACGATACGCGCCAGGCGCTGGGCGTTCTGCGCCACCATGCCGGTCAGTTGCCGGTGCCCGGCGTCCTGCAGGTCCTCTTCCAGCAGGGCGTTGGCCTGCGTGATGGCGGCCAGTGGATTCCTGATTTCATGGGCGACGGCCGCCGACATGCGGCCCATGGCCGCCATTTTTTCGGTGCGAACCCGGGCCTCCATTTCACGCAGGTCTTCCAGGAACATCACGCACAGGCTTTCGTGCGAGCCGTCACGCGAGGCGGCCAGCCGGGTGCGTACCTGCAGTCGCCGCGCATGGCGCGAGGCGTGGCCCAGACCGACGTCGGCCTGCTGCGGTTGCTGACGTTCAAAGGTCAGGTGGGCCAGTTCTGCCAGCGGCTGCCAGGCGGCGTCGGCAGCGAGCACAAACGGAGCGGCGCGCTCTTCGCCCTGCGCCGCCAGCAGCCGGCGCGACGCCGGATTGGCCGCCCGCACGATGCCGTGGGTGTCGATCACCAGCACCCCATCGACCAGGGTGTCGATCACCAGTTCATTGACCTGGGTCTGCATGCGCGCCGCAGACTGGTTGCTGTGGGCGCGTTGCTCCTCGCGCGACAGGCGCAGTGCGAGCTGGTTGGCCAGCAGGGCCACGGCGAAGAAGCCGGAGCCGCTCAGTCCTGCCTGCAGAAAGCGCGCGGTGGCGTCGGCCTGGGTATGCAGCGACACCCACCAGGCATCGGTCAGCAGCAGCAGGGTCACGCTGGCGGCCGTTCCCAGCGCCAGCAGGATGGGCCCGAGGATGGACGCCAGCAGCACCGGCAGGGCAAACAGGGCGGTGTAATTCAGGGCGCCGAGCTGCAGAAAATTCAGCGCCGAAAAGGCCACCACGTCGATGCCAACGGTGTACAGCCACTGGGCGTCGAAGGTGCTGCCTGGCCGCTTCGGCCGGGCCCAGGCCCGCACCGCCAGCGTGGCGGCGAAGTAGGCCACACACAGCAGGATCATTTCCTCGCGCACCGGCTGGCCCAGCGCGTAAATCGAGGCCTGCAGGGCGAGCAGCACGCTGGCGATGGTGACGCGTGCCGTCATGAAGGCGCGCCACAGCCGGGCAAAGGATTCGCCGCTGGGGCCGGCATCCCGGGCGCCGGCGTCAAGTGCGCCGAACCAGGAGTTGCCCGAGTCCGGGGCGCTGGCCATCTAGGCTTCGTCCTGGCGACGGTGCGCTTCGCTGCAGTACAGGCCGCGCCTGCCCGGCAGCGCGTCCGGTCGCGGCAGGTGCACCGCGCAGACGGCGCAGGCCACCACTTCGGTGGCCTGTTGCGGGCCGCTGACCGGTGGGGGCCGCGGCGGCTTTTTGTCGCGCAATTCGGCGCGCCGGTTGTTGCGCCAGAACCAGATGCCGACCAGCACCACGACAAAAACAATCAGGTACTTCATACGCGCTTCAAGACAACTTCGAGCACAAAACGCGAACCGGCGTAGCCGAGCAGCAACAGGCCCGAGCCCAGGTAAAGCAGGCGCACCGCCTGAGGGCCACGCCATCCCAGGCGCGCGCGCCCGGCCAGCAGGCCGGCGAAAGTCAGCCAGGCCAGCACCGAAAATACCGTTTTGTGGTTCCACTGCGAGGCCAGTCCCGGACCGTACAGGGTTTCGGCAAACAGCCAGCCCACCGCCAGCGTGGCGGTCAGCAGCACAAAACCGGCCTGCACGAAACGGAAGGTCAGGCGCTCCAGCGTCAACAGCGGAACACCGGTGTCCGGTTGCGTCGCGGAGCGGATCGACCGCTCCGACCGGTTCATCAGCCAGCCGTGCACCACGGCCGCGGCAAACAGGCCATAGGACGCGATGCCCAGCGCCCAGTGCAGCGGCAGCCACGGCGAGGCGATCAGGTGGTAGCTGGAACCGGGAAATACCAGCGCCAGCAACACCGCGGCCGTGCCCAGGCCAGCCAGCGCCCAGCGGGCCTTGAGCTGCGGAAAAAGGCGGCTTTCCACCGCATAAACACTGAGCACCAGCCAGACGGTCATCGACAGGGCCGGTGCAAAACCGAAACGCGGCGGGTCGCCGATCAGGCCGTCAGCCAGGGCCAGGGCGTGCAGCAGCCAGGCCAAAAACAGCACCATGCGGGTGCTTGATTCACCCAGGCGCCGGGCGGCCAGCGCCAGGATGGCATAGGCCAGCGCGGCGGCGATGGCCGTCGCCAGACCCCACCCAGCGCTCAAAGTTAAAATCATGGCTACAGTTTAGCTGTAGCCGCCTGCCGCGCAGGCCGGTATCTGTTCCTCCACTTCCTTTTTGCTCCAGCTGTGGAGCCTGCTCATGGCCTCTGCCCTTACTGACAAACTTTCCCGCCTCGTCAAGGAAATGCGCGGCCAGGCCCGCATCACCGAGTCCAATGTGCAGGACATGTTGCGCGAGGTGCGCATGGCCCTGCTCGAGGCCGACGTGGCCCTGCCCGTGGTGCGCGACTTCATCGCCCGCGTCAAGGACAAGGCCCTGGGCCAGGAGGTGATGAGCTCGCTGTCGCCCGGCCAGGTGCTGGTCAGCATCGTCAACCGCGAACTCGCCGCCACCATGGGCGAGGGGGTCAGCGACATCAACCTGGCGGCCCAGCCGCCGGCCGTGATCCTGATGGCGGGCCTGCAGGGCGCCGGCAAGACCACCACCACCGCCAAACTCGCCAAACACCTGATCGAGAAACGCAAGAAGAAGGTGCTCACGGTTTCGGGCGACGTGTATCGCCCGGCGGCGATTGAACAGCTCAAGACGGTCACGAAACAGGCCGGCGCCGAGTGGTTCCCGAGCACGACCGAGCAAAAGCCGGTGGACATCGCGCTGGCGGCGCTGGACTATGCACGCAAACACTTCTTCGACGTGCTGCTGGTCGACACCGCCGGCCGGCTGGCGATCGACGAAGCGCTGATGGCCGAGATCAAGGCGCTGCATGCGGCGCTCAACCCGGTCGAGACGCTGTTTGTGGTGGACGCCATGCAGGGCCAGGATGCGATCAACACCGCCAAAGCCTTCAAGGAAGCGCTGCCGCTGACCGGCATCATCCTGACCAAGACCGACGGTGACTCCCGCGGCGGCGCGGCGCTCAGCGTGCGGCAGATCACCGGCGCGCCGATCAAGTTCTCCGGCACCAGCGAAAAAATCGACGGCCTCGAGGTGTTCGACGCGCAGCGCCACGCCGGGCGCATTCTTGGCATGGGCGACATCGTGGCGCTGGTCGAGCAGGTCACCGCCGGCGTGGACATGGCGGCGGCGCAGAAACTGGCCGCCAAGATGAAGTCCGGCAGCGGCTTTGACCTGGAGGATTTTTTGAGCCAGCTGCAGCAGATGAAAAGCATGGGCGGGCTGTCCAGCCTGCTCGACAAGCTGCCAACGCAGATGGCCGCCAAGGCCGGCCAGGTGGACATGGACAAGGCCGAAAAAGACATACGCCGCAAGGAAGGCATCATCCAGAGCATGACGCCGCTGGAGCGCCGCAAGCCCGAGCTGATCAAGGCCACCCGCAAGCGCCGCATTGCCGCCGGCTCGGGTGTGCAGGTTCAGGACGTGAACCGCCTGCTCAACGAGTTTGAGCAGATGCAGGGCATGATGAAGAAGATGAAGGGCGGCGGCATGATGAAGATGATGAAACGTATGGGCGGGATGAAGGGCATGCCCAAGTTCTGAGCATGCCTGGGCCGAGATATCAGGAGAAATCGGCCTTTTCCCCATGTGCATGTTGGATAGCCAGCTATTTAATTCATAGCAATTCATGCTTTGGCGTGTCATCCCGGACTCGATCCGGGATCCATCTCCGGTGATGCTGCTGCGTGGTCTGCCTGCCAGCCGGGTCTCGCCCCGGCGGGCGAGGCACTTTTGGCGAAACCCGCAATGCGGGTTTTCTTTGCTAGCCAAAGGCGCGTTGCACGCGCGGGGTTCGCTCACTTTGCGAAGCAAAGTTACGCGAACACCAAAAGTACCCAAAAGAAAGGCGACGCTATGGTCTGGGTCCCCTGCGCTTCGCTCCGGGGCAACCTGCGGTGCTCGATTCCGGCGGGGTCGGCAGAACTCGCTACGCTCGGACAACTGCCGCCCTGATCCCGCCTCCATCTGCGCTCCTCGGCCCAGCCCGACGGGTGGGGAACAACAATGCGGGGAAAAAATCCGGAGTCCTTGAAGCGCGCAGCGCTTCAAGGACGGGACTCCCAAGAGACCTTCATGTTTGCACGCGAGCGCAGCGCACGCGGCCAAATGAAGTCCCCCTCCATCGCCCAGCGGGGCGCGGGAGGGGTTAGGGGTGGGAGTGGGAGTTGAAACCGCGGTCAGTAAAGCTTCGCCACCGCAGCGTTTCGCTCCATAAAAATCTTACGCTGCGCGCAACCGCGGCGCAGGCAACAACCCCGCGTGTTGCCAGGCCCGGTCCAGCACCGCCGGCGACGAGGTTTCTTCCGGAATCAGCAGGTAGTCCCTGGCCCGCATGGCGCGGCCGACGCCGACGCGGCTGGTCAGCACGGTCATCGGGATGGCCAGCAGCAGCGGCAAGCCGACCGGCAGCAGCCAGACCAGGGCGCGCACATCGATGGCGGCAATGCCCAGGGCCAGCAAGGCGATGATGCCGCTCATCGGCGCGAAGCGCAGCAGCGCGTCGCGCCAGGGCACGGCCGCAGCTTCGCGCGGCGGCGATTTCCAGTCCAGCTTCAGGCCGGTGATGGCTGCGAGGACAAACAGCGAATGCGCGAGCATGCGGATCGGCGCCTGCAGCAGCGCGATCATGGTTTCCAGGGCTGCGCTGCGCAGCAGGCTCAAGCGCCCGCCGAAGGCCGCGGCCTCACCCTTGACCAGCACCGCGGCAATCCCGAGCACGCGCGGCAGGAACAGCATGGACAGCGTCCAGGCCCAGAGCGCGGCAAGTTCGGCCGGCACCAGCATCCAGTCGGTCATGATGTGCGAGCCCGACAGCCACAGCGCCGTGCCCAGGGTCAGGAAACACAGCCACAGCGGCGCCGACAGGTAGGACATGGCGCCGGTGCCGAACATCGCGCGGTGCACCGGGTGGATGCCTGGCTCGGCGATCAGCCGCGAGTTCTGCAGGTTGCCCTGGCACCAGCGGCGGTCGCGCTGCAGCTCGGCCAGCAGGTCGGGCGGCTGTTGCTCGTAGCTGCCCACCAGGTCCGACGCCAGCCACACGTGGTAACCGGCGCGGCGCATCAGCGCCGCTTCGACAAAGTCGTGCGACAGGATGCCGCCGGACATGCCGCCGCTACCGGCGATCGGTGCCAGCGCGCAATGCTGCATGAAGGGTTCGACACGCAGGATGGCGTTGTGGCCCCAGTAGTGCGACTCGCCGAGCTGCCAGAACTGCATGCCCAGCGTGAACAGCCGGCCGGTCATGCGCGAGGCGAACTGCTGCGCGCGCGCATGCAGGGTGACGTGGCCGATGGCCTGCGTCGCGGTCTGGATGATGCCGGCGTCAGGGTTGGCTTCCATCAGCTTGACCATGTTGACCAGGCAGTCGCCGCTCATCACGCTGTCGGCGTCGAGCACGATCATGTAGCGGTAGTCCTTGCCCCAGCGGCGGCAGAAGTCGGCGACGTTGCCGGCCTTGCGGTGGGTGCGGCGCTGGCGCAGCCGGTAATACACCTCGATCAGCGGCTGGCCGGCCTGGGCGGCCAGTTGCATGCGCAGCTCTTCCCAGGCGGCGCGTTCGGCCTGCTGGGTCGCCGGGTGGTTGCTGTCGGACAGCACAAACACGTCGAAGGCGGCCGCATGGCCGGTGGCGGCCACCGACTCGCAGGTGGCGCGCAGGCCGGCAAACACGGTGCGCACGTCTTCATTGCAGATCGGCATGATGATGGCCGTGCGGGCCGTGGCATCCAGCGTGTGCCCGGCCACGCTGCGCGCCGTCAGCGCGAATTTGTCGCCGCGCAGAGTCACGTAAAAACCCATCAGGGCCGTCATGAAACCGGTCACCACCCAGGCCGACAGCAGGCTGAACAGCGCGATCTGCCCGTATTCCAGCCAGGCGCTGTCGTAGTCGGGTTGCATGTCGGCAAACAGCGTGGTCGCGAAGGCCGTGCTCAGAAGGGTGAGCGCCACCAGCACGGCGCGCCGGCGTTTGGCGGCGAGTTGCCAGGGCGCCTGGGGGCTGGCGGCGCGGGCCGGCCGGGCGCTGCCGGTCAGGCGCAGCAGGACCGCCGTGCCCAGGCTGTTCCAGAAACCACGCCACGGGCGTGGCGCCATCGAGCCGCGGTTGATCGGCGGTGTGGTGACCGAATTCGGATGGCGCTCTTCGCGCAAGGCACTGCGCGGTGAAGCTGCAGGCAGCGGCGCGCCAGGCACTAGGGGGTAACGAGGGTGGTCCATGTTTCGCTCACTGTGTGGTTGTCGTGTTGGAGAAAGGCGCGCAACTCGACCGGCTTGGCCGGATCGATGCGTTGCACGCGCAGGGTCATGCGCCATTGGCCATTGACCGGATTGCGGTAGGCGTTGCTTTCGACGACGCGGCCGTTCGCGTCGCTGGAGACGACGGCACGCACCGGCGCGTCGTCCTTGAGGCCATCGAGCGCCGGGCCGGCAAAGTCAACCACGTAGGAGATCGCCTGCTCCAGCGTCTGCGCGTCGAGCTTGTTGAAACCGATGCCGCGGCGCGACTGGGTCACCCAGCCGTTGGGCGGGCGCTGCTGCTTGTCGCCCTGCCAGGCCAGCTGGTAGGCAAAGTCCAGCGACTCGCCGGGTTGCGGCAGGCGCTCCGGCACCCAGTAGGCCGCCACGTTGTCATGGGTTTCGTCGGGCGTGGGCAGTTGCAGCAACTCGACCCGGCCCGGACCCCAGTCGCCGATCGGTGTGACCCAGGCGCTGGGGCGTGCCTCGTAACGCGCCTCGGTGTCTTCATAACTGCCGAACAGGCGGTCACGCTGCATCAGGCCAAAGCCCTTGAGGCCTTTCATCGCGAACGAGGTGGCGACCGGGGCCTTGGGGTTCTGCAGCGGACGCCACAACCACTCGCCCTCGCTGCTGGCCATCATCAGGCCGTCCGAATCGTGGACCTCCGGACGAAAGTCGCCGGCACGCGGCTGGTTTTCGCCGAAGAAAAACATGCTGGTCAGCGGCGCCAGGCCCAGCGTGGCGACGCGCGGCCCGGCGCCGGCGCGCATGAACACGCGCGCATGCACCTCGGTCACGGTCTGCTCGCCGGGCTTGATGTCGAAGCGGTAGGCGCCGGTCATGCGCGCTGAATCGAGCAGCGCGTAGAGGGTGATCTGTTTGGCGTCGGCCGCCGGTTTTTCCAGCCAGAAGTCGGTGAAGCGCGGAAATTCCTCAGGGCGCCCGCCCGCACCGGCGGTGTCCACCGCCAGGCCGCGTGCCGACAGGCCGTAGCGCTGGCCGCGACCGAGGGCGCGGAAATAACTGGCGCCGAGAAACACCACCAGCTCGTCCTTCCAGGCGGGCGAGTTCAGCGCCGTGTGGATGCGGAATCCGGCATAACCGAGGTCGCCCCAGCGCGCAGGCTGCAGCTGGTTCTTGCCGAAACTGAAATCACCCGGTTTGTAGGACAGCGCCTTGTTGCCTGTGGCAGACAGTTCATGGATGCGGACCGAATCGCTCTGGCGGCCGACATGGAAAAATTTGGCTTCGAAGGGCAGGCCGTCGGCGCGCCACAAGGCCTTGTCATCGCTGAAGCGGATATCGCGCAGGCCGTCGTAATCCAGATTGGCCAGTTCGGCGGGCATGGCCTGGCGCACCGGCTGGTAGGGGGTCTGGGCGCGTTCCCGGGCCAGTCTGGCGACGTCGTCCAGGGTCCAGGCCTGGGCCACACCCGCCAGCACCAGAGCCGCCAGCAAGGCGGCGTTGCGGGCCATCCGCGCGAAGCCGGCGCGGGTTGAAATCAGGGGCAAAAGCAGAAACATGGACGGACAAGGGCAAACCCTGTGCCAGCCATGAAAAGCTGAATCAAATCAACAACTTGAACGCTATTTGTCTGAAAAGTGGAGGTCAGGCGAAAAAAACCGAGGGAAAACCCTTGATTTTTGTCGCCCCTCAGCGACACCTCTGCCGTTGTCCGGGAAATTATTGTTTGAAATCAGGCACTTGGCCCTGTCGCTCATCAGCGACAGCGTCTGGCGACGCGTTCACAGCTTCGGTTTTGAAGTGGCTGGGCGTCAGGCCATGTTTTTGCATCAGGCGGTAAAACTCGGTGCGGTTGCGGTCGGCCAGACGCGCCGCATCGGCGACATTGCCATCGGTCAGTTTGAGCAGGCCGACCAGGTATTCGTGCTCGAAACGCTGGCGCGCATCGGCCAGGGTCAGCACCTGCACGCTGGGCGAACGCAGCGCGCGCTGGATCAGCGCCAGCGGGATCAGTGGCGTGCTGGCCAGCGCACACACCTGCTCGACCACGTTGTAGAGCTGGCGCACATTGCCCGGCCAGGCGGCCGTGGTCAGCGCCTTGAGCGCTTCTGGCGCAAAGCCGCTCAGGCGCTTGCCGTATTTGCCGGCCAGCTTGACCAGGAAGTGGTTGGCCAGCAGCGCGATGTCCTCGCGCCGCTCGGCCAGCGGCGGCAGCGTCAGCGTCACCACGTTCAGGCGGTAGTAGAGGTCGGTGCGGAACTGGCCTTCGGCCATGGCCGCATCGAGATCGCGGTGGGTGGCCGACAGGATGCGCACATTGACCGGGATCGACTGGCTGGAGCCGAGCGGGCGCACCACACGCTCCTGCAACACGCGCAGCAGCTTGACCTGCAAGGCCAGCGGCATGTCGCCGATCTCGTCGAGCAGCAGCGTGCCGCCCTCGGCCGCCTGGAACAGGCCCTTGTGATTCGACGAGGCGTCGGTGAAGGCGCCCTTGACGTGGCCGAACAGTTCGGATTCCAGCAGCGCTTCCGGAATGGCGCCACAGTTGACCGCAATAAACGGATGGGACGCGCGCGGGCTGGCCTGGTGGATGGCCTGGGCCAGCAGTTCCTTGCCGGTGCCGCTCTCGCCGCGCAGCATCACGCTGGCATCCGAGCGCGCCACCATGCGGGCTTCGGCCAGGGTTTCGGCCATGCGGCTGGAGCGGCTGATGATGGCGTTTTGCCAGCTGTCTTCGGGGCCGGCTTGTGTGGCCGGTGCCGGCGCGCTCAGTGCCAGCGCCTGGGCAATCTTGCCCTCCAGCGCCTTGCCGTCGAAGGGTTTGGTCAGGTAGGTGAAAACACCGCGCTCGGTCGCTTCGACCGCGTCGGGAATCGTGCCGTGCGCGGTCAGCAGGATCACCGGCAGCGAGGGATGGCGCGCGCGTATCTCTTCAAACAGCGCCAGCCCGTCCTTGCCCGGCAAGCGCACGTCGCTGAGCACCAGTTGCGGCCGTTCGATGTCGAGCTGCACCAGTGCGGCCTCGGCCGATCCCACGGCGCTGACGCGGTAACCGGCGGCGGTCAGTCGCATGGTCAGCAGGCGCAGCATGTCGGCGTCGTCGTCGACGACCAGCAGATGTGCGCCGGCGGCAGGCGCGCTCATGGGGCGGGCGGCCGCGCGCGGCTGTTGGGGGCGGAGGCGGGTGCGGCCGGCGGTCGGCTGGTCAGGCTGCGTTCGATCTCCTTGAGCGCGTCGAGTTTGTCCTGGGTGTCCCCGAGCCGGCGCTGCAACTCGCGCACCTGCTGGTTCTGGCGGTCCAGCTGGTCTTCCAGCCGCCGCTGTTCGGCATAACGTGCGCCCAGCAGCCGCGCCAGCACATGCAGTTCGCGCGCTTCTTCGGTCTGGTTGGCCAGCACGCGCTGCAGCAATTCCTGGGCACGCACCAGGTCGTAGAGCTGGCGTGTCTGGCTCAGGGCCATGGCCAGCCGCAACTGGTCGGCCGGCGCGCTGGCCTCGTTCAGGCGCGCAATTTCCTGGGCCAGCTCCCCGCCCTGCAGGCCCCGCACCCGGTCGGCGTGTTCCAGCAGCAGCGCCACCGCGTCGCGCACCGGCGGCGCTGGTGGCGGCGTGGGGGTGGCGACAGCCGCGAACACCGGTGACGGCGCGTTGCCGACGGTTTGCGCCGGTGCCTGTCGCGGCAGCGTGCAACCGGCGGCGGCCAGGCTGGCGGCCAGCGCCACGCAAAACACCAGGCGTTTGCCGGGTCGGGGATCAACGCTTGAAAGCATGGGGAAGTTCAATCCTGAAATGGGCGCCGGGGCCGTCCGGCAGCAATTGCACCTGGCCACCATGCGCAGCAATGTACTCCTGCACGATGGACAGGCCGATGCCGCTGCCGCGCACGGCCTGCGGCGGCTGCTGGGCGCCGCGGTAAAAAGGTTCAAAAACACGGGTCCGGTCCTCAAAGGCGATCCCCGCACCTTCATCGATGACATCGATGCGCACGGCTTCGGCCAGCCGGCTCAGCCGGATGCGGATGCGACCCTGCGGCGGGGAATAACGGATGGCGTTGGACAACAGATTGGCGATCACGGTTCCCAGCTTGTCGCGGTCGACCTCGGCCTGCACCGCCTTGCCTTCGATCCCGACCTGCAGCTCACGCGCGCGCCACTGCAGCTGCTGGGCCTGGACCTGCTCGCTGATCAGTTGCAGCAGGTCGGTTTTTTCGCGCCGCAACTGGCGTGCCTCGAAAGCGGCGGCATTAAAACGCAGCAGATCCTCGATCTGGCCCTGCAGCAGGCCGGTGTTGTGGCGCAGGATCTTGGCGATTTCGCGCTGGTTGTTGCTGAGTTCGCCGGCCACGCCGTCCTCGAGCAGGGAGACACCTTCGCGCAACGAGGCCAGCGGGGTTTTCAGCTCGTGCGACACATGGCGCAGGAAACGCGACTTGTCGGCGTCCAGCTCGACCAGGCGCAGGCGCAGCCATTCCAGGCGCTGCCCGACCAGTTGCAGGTCGGCCGGGCCGTCGATGGCGATGGCTTCGTCGAGGCGGTTTTCACCGAGGCCGATGATGGCTTTTTCCAGTCGCCGCAGTGGCCGGGTCAGCAAGATGCCGAAGGCCAGCGCCAGCATCACCGACAGCCCGATGGCGCCGATGACCTGCTGCGTGAGCTGGCGGCGGCGGGTCTCCAGCGTGTCCAGCAGGCTGCGGTTCTGCGCTGCAATGGCCTGGCGCACCTGCTGCGCAATCGCGGCGTTGACCCCATCGAGTTCGCGAAATTCCAGCGCGACCTGGCGGTCCCGGTCGAAGGCGGTGTCGGGCGCGCCGTCGAGCAGGGCGGTGATCGCCTCCAGGCGCTGGCGCCAGTCCGCCACCTGCGCGGCGGGCACGCCCTGCGTTGCCAGCCGTGCCAGCACCGCGCGCGCCTCGGCGGCGGCCTCGTCGAAGCGGCGCCGCAGCAGGCGGTCGCCCAGCACCAGCGACTGGCGCGCGGTGCGTTCCATGGCCACGCTGCGCTCGGTCAGCGACTGGGCGGCGGCGCTCAGGTCCAGCGCGCGGTCGGCGCTTTCGCGGCTTTGCAGGGTCAGTTGCTCCAGCGTGAACAGGGCGCGCAGCGACGCTGCCGCCAGCAGCGCGGCGATCAGCAAAAAAGCCACCACCAGCAACTGCCGGAAGGAAACGTGTTTCAGCATCCTGGGTTGCGGCCTGCCACGGCGTCTGGCCTCAGGCCGTCAGCGCGGCTTCTTCGTGCAGCAGCACCTCGCCGCGCAGCGAGCGCTGGGATGCCTCGGTGATGGTGACGTCGATCATCTGGCCGACCAGGCGCGGCGAGCCGGTGAAATTGACAACGCGGTTGCATTCGGTGCGGCCCATCAGCTCGGAGGCATCCTTGCGCGAGGCGCCTTCGACCAGGATGCGCTGCACCGTGCCCAGGCGGCTGGCGCTGATGGCGCGCACGCTGTCATCGATGGCGGCCTGCACGCGCTGCAGGCGCGCGAGCTTGACCTCGTGCGGCGTGTCGTCGGCCAGGTTGGCGGCCGGTGTGCCGGGGCGCGGGCTGAAGATGAAGCTGAAGGAGGTGTCGTAACCGACGTCGGCTATCAGTTTCATCATCTTGCTGAAGTCCTCCTCGGTCTCGCCCGGGAACCCAACGATGAAGTCGCTGCTCATCGCCAGGTCGGGGCGGATGGCGCGCAGCTTGCGGATGGTGGATTTGTATTCCATCGCGGTGTAGCCGCGTTTCATGGCCATCAGGATGCGGTCCGAGCCGTGCTGCACCGGCAGGTGCAGGTGGTTCACCAGCTTGGGCAGCTTGCCGTAGGCGTCGATCAGGCTTTGCGTGAACTCGTTGGGGTGGCTGGTCACGTAACGGATGCGTTCGATGCCGGGAATGTCGGAAACATATTCGAGCAGGGTGGCGAAGTCGGCGATGTCGGCGGTGCCGCCCATGGTTCCGCGGTAGGCGTTGACGTTCTGCCCGAGCAGGGTGACCTCGCGCACGCCCTGGTCCGCGAGACCGGCGACCTCCACCAGCACGTCCTCGAAGGGGCGTGAAACCTCTTCGCCGCGGGTGTAGGGCACGACGCAGTAGCTGCAGTACTTGGAGCAGCCTTCCATGATGGAGACAAAGGCGCTGGCGCCCTCGACGCGCGCCGGCGGCAGGTGGTCAAACTTTTCGATTTCCGGAAAACTGATGTCGACCTGCGACTGGCCCAGGCGCGCGCGCCGGTTCAGCAACTCGGGCAGGCGATGCAGCGTCTGCGGACCGAACACCACGTCCACATAGGGTGCGCGCGTGATGATGGCCTCGCCCTCCTGGCTGGCGACACAACCGCCGACGCCGATCAGCACGCCCTTTTTCTTCAGGTGCTTGACCCGGCCCAGGTCGCTGAACACCTTCTCCTGCGCCTTTTCGCGCACCGAGCAGGTGTTGAACAGGATCAGGTCGGCCTCATCGACATTGCTGGTGGGCTCGTAACCGTCGGCCGCGCGCAGCACGTCGGACATCTTGTCCGAGTCGTACTCGTTCATCTGGCACCCGAAGGTTTTGATAAAGACTTTTTTGCTCATGGTATTTGCTATCAAATTGCTAGCGATTGACGACCGCTGTACATGGGCTGGAGCCCGATCTGGCTTGAAAAAGCCGGCGCTTTACTGCTTGTAGCGTGGCAGCTGGTCGTAGGGCGTTTTGCCGTCGTCCTGCGGCGCGGCACTGGATCCGAAATCGAGACCCAGACTGAATCGGGGCGGCAGGCCGGCCCGTTTTTCCTTCGCCTCCTCGGCGCTCAGCATCCAGACTTCGTAAATCTGGCCCATGCTGTCCCGGGTGTAGTTGACCAGCAGTTCCTGATCGAGCAGGGCGCCGGGCACGACAAAGTTGTTGTTCAGGTTGCGGATGCGCGCCCCGGGCGACAGCCGGTCGGGCTTGCCATTGAGGCTGACCTCGGGTGGCGCCTTGACCACCAGCACGCCGCGCAAGGCGGCTTTGGGGAATTGCCGCACGCTGAGGCTGCCGTCGCTGCCGGATGTTTGCGCTGCGGCAGGCAGGCCCAGCAGCAAGGCCACCGGCAGGGCGAGGAAAAGGTGTTTCAGGCAGCGTTTCATGGTGTTTATCCAGAGGCTGTGAATTAGAAAGGCCCCCACGCTTTTCACTTCGTGTAGACGCTGCCCCCCAAGGGGGCTGAACTTGCTCGGGGCGGCCCTTCGCTGCGTTCGTCAGCCCCAGAAGAATGGATTTCTGGGGCTCGGGAAATCTGGTGGTGATAGGTGGACTTGAACCACCGACATCAGCATTATGAATGCTGCGCTCTAACCAACTGAGCTATATCACCGCGCGAGCAGAATTATAGCGGCACTTCCACAAGTCTGATTGCCGGGCGCATGGCGGCCCAAAGCGGGAGCGAACACAGGCGTTCGGCGGTGCCCGGAATCCTCATGCACCCGAGTGCATTCCGGTGTCCTGCGCTCCGGGCGCCTTGCCCTGCATCCCGGTCATCAAACTTCTGAAAGAGCCGGGCACCCCCGGCAGCTTACCGGTGTGTAAACACGGCTTTTCGCTTGTTCACAAACGCATCCATGCCTTCCTTCTGGTCGCTGGTGGCGAAGGTGGCATGGAACAGGCGGCGCTCGAACATGATGCCGTCGGCCAGCGTGCCTTCGTAGGCGCGGTTCACCGCCTCCTTGGCGGCCATCACGGCGATCTGGCCGTAGTCACAGATCTGCAGCGCCACGCCGAGGGCTTCGTCCATCAGTTTGTCCAGCGGCACGACCCGGCTGGCCAGCCCGCTGCGTTCGGCCTCTGCCGCATCCATCATGCGGCCGGTCAGCACCATGTCCATGGCTTTGGCCTTGCCGACCGCGCGCGGCAGGCGCTGGGTGCCGCCGGAGCCGGGAATGATGCCGAGCTTGATTTCGGGCTGGCCGAATTTTGCGTTGTCCGCCGCAATGATGAAGTCGCACATCATCGCCAGTTCGCAGCCGCCGCCCAGGGCGAAGCCGCTGACGGCGGCAATCACCGGCTTGCGCACGCTGCGCAGCTGTTCCCAGTTGCGGGTGATGTAGTCGTTTTTGTAGACGTCGGCGAAACCGTAGGTGGCCATCGCGCCGATGTCAGCGCCGGCGGCAAAGGCTTTCTCGCTGCCGGTCAGGATGATGCAGCCGGTGTTGTCATCGGCATCAAAGGCCTTCAGCGCGCTGCCCAGTTCATCCATCAGCCGGTCGTTCAGCGCATTGAGCTGTTTGGGGCGGTTCAGCGTGATGATGGCCACGCGGCCTTCGGTGCGGGTCAGAATCATTTCGTAAGTCATGGCAGGGTCCTTTGGGGATGCATCATGCCATGCGCACGGCGGACCCAGCCAAGGGAAAACATTAACCGACCGATGGGTCGGTTAATGCTAAATTCAGCTCAGGAGACCCACTTCATGACACCAGCCTCACCCGCAACGGCGGGCGCCCCTGCGGTTTTGTATGCCGAGCATGGCGCCGTTGCGCTGCTCACGCTGAACCGCCCGCAGGCGCTCAACAGCTTTACCCGGCAAATGCACCGTGACTTGTGGGCGGCGCTGGACCAGGCCGAAGCCAACCCGCTGATTCGCGCGCTGGTGATCACCGGCGCCGGGCGCGGCTTTTGCGCCGGCGCCGATCTCGGCGAGTTTGATTTCACCCCCGGCCCCGGCCTGGTGGAGCGCGCCAATCCCGGACCCATCATCGACCAGGCCTTCAATCCCACGGTGCGCCGGCTGCAGGCCCTGCGCATGCCGACGGTGGCGGCCGTCAATGGCGTCGCCGCCGGGGCCGGTGCCTCGCTGGCCATGACCTGCGACATCGCGATTGCCGCGCCGGCCGCCAGCTTCATTCAGGCCTTCAGCAAGATTGGCCTGGTGCCCGACGCCGGCGGCACCTGGTTCCTGGTCAAGCGGCTGGGACTGGCGCGCGCGCTGGGCGCGGCCATGCTGGGCGACAAGCTCAGCGCGAAGGACGCCAGGGAATGGGGAATGATCTGGGACGTCGCCGCCGAAGGCGAGGATTGCCTGGACAAGGCGATGCAGCTGGCCGCGCGCCTGGCGCAGATGCCGACGCGGGCCCTGGTCGAGACCCGGCGCCTGTTGCACACAGGCGCTGCCAACGGGCTGGACACCCAGCTTGACCTCGAGCGTGACACCCAGTCGGCGCTGGGCCGCACGCATGACTACATCGAGGGCGTCACCGCCTTTCTCGAAAAACGCCCGGCAGCATTCAAAGGCGAATGATGGACGCCCAGACACTCGCGCGCCGCGTTGGCGAATCGATGTTTGCGGTGGACACCGCCTCCAAAGACACCATGGGCATGGAATTGCTGGCCTGCGAGCCCGGCCGCGCGGTGATGTCCATGACTGTGCGGGAACTGCACCTCAACGGCCACAAGATCTGCCATGGCGGCTTCATCTTCACGCTGGCGGACTCCACCTTTGCCTTTGCCTGCAACAGCCGCAACCGGGTCACGGTGGCGGCCGGCTGCAGCATCGAATTCCTCAAGCCGGGGCAGCTCGGCGACGTGTTGACCTGCGAAGGGGTGGAGCAGTTGCTGCAGGGCCGGCACGGCATCTACGACATGAAGGTCAGCAACCAGCGCGGCGAGGTGGTGGCCATGTTCCGCGGCAAAAGCGCCCAGCTGCCTGGCAGCGTCATGGCCGACCCCGATGCGGAGGCTGCATGAAAAGTTTTGCCCTCGAACCGATCGAAAAAGCCAGCCTCGACGAATTGCGCGCGCTGCAGCTCAAACGCCTGCGCGCCACATTGCTGCACGCCTACAACAACTCGCCGGTGTACCGCGCCAAGTTCGATGCGGCGGGGGTGCATCCGCATGACTGCCGCTCGCTGGCCGACCTGGCCAGATTTCCCTTCACCACCAAACACGATCTGCGCGACAGTTATCCTTTCGGCATGCTGGCTGTGCCGCGCCAGCAGTGTGTTCGCCTGCATGCGTCGAGCGGCACCACCGGCAAGCCGACGGTGGTGGCCTACACGAAGAACGATGTCGACATGTGGGCCGGCTGTGTGGCACGCAGCATTCGCGCGGCGGGCGCGCGGCCCGGCGACCTGGTGCACATCAGCTACGGCTACGGCCTGTTCACCGGCGGCCTGGGCGCGCATTACGGCGCGGAGAAACTGGGCCTGACGGTGGTCCCTTTTGGCGGCGGCCAGACCGAGCGCCAGGTGCAACTGATCACCGATTTCAAGCCGGACATCATCATGGTCACGCCGAGCTACATGCTGGCGATCGCCGACGAGTTTGAAAAGCAGGGCATGAACGCCGCCGACAGCAGCCTGCGCACCGGCATCTTCGGCGCCGAGCCCTGGACCAACGACATGCGCCAGGCGATCGAAAAACGCATGGGCATCGACGCGGTGGACATCTACGGCCTGAGCGAGGTCATCGGTCCCGGAGTGGCCAGTGAATGTGTGGAAACCAAGGATGGCCCGACGGTCTGGGAAGACCACTTTTATCCCGAGATCATCAACCCCGACACCGGCGAACTGGTGGCCGACGGCGAGATCGGTGAGCTGGTGTTCACCAGCCTGACCAAGGAGGCCCTGCCCATCATCCGTTACCGCACCCGCGACCTGACGCGGCTGCTGCCCGGCACGGCGCGCAGCATGCGCCGCATGGAAAAAATCACCGGCCGCAGCGACGACATGATGATTGTGCGCGGCGTCAATGTGTTTCCGACGCAGATCGAGGAGTTGATCCTCAAGCGTGCGGAACTGGCGCCGCATTACCAGTGCATCCTCACGCGCGAGGGCGCCATGGATGGCCTGCGCGTGGCGGTGGAAACCCGCCCGGGGCTGGCGCCCGACAGCGCCGCAGCGCAGGCCGCAGCGCGCCTGCTGCAGCACGAGATCAAGGCCTATATCGGCACCACGGCAGAGGTCGAATTGCGCGTCGAGGGCGGCGTCGAGCGCAGCCTGGGCAAGGCGAAACGGGTGCTGGACCGCCGCAGCTGAGGACGGCAGAGGGCGCCAGCGGCGAGCTATTTCGGGTTAACCCTTTTGATACACGTTGTTTCAGTCTTACACTATTCTGACGTGATTCAGGAGGCCGCTCATGTTCAACAAGCAAGCGATTTATCACAAGACGCCCAAAGGCATGGAATCGATTGCCAACCGGCAATCGGGGCTGGGCCCCAGGCTGAGATCGCTGCTCATCATGATCGACGGCAAACGCAGTGTGGCGGACCTGATGGCGTTGACCGGCGATGGCGAGGCGTTGCTGGCGCAACTGGCGCAGGACGGCATGATAGAGCCGGTCGGCGGTGCGACCGCGGCGGCGGCCCCGGCCGCGGCCCCGGCCTCCACCTGGCCGGATTCGCAGGCAGCGACCACCGCGCCCACCCCCCTGGTGGTGGTTTCCCTGCCGGAAGCCAAACGCTGTGCGACCCGTCTGCTGGTCGAGCTGCTGGGCCCCACCTCGGAAATGTTGTGCATGAAGATCGAATCAGCCAGCAAGCTTGCCGACTTTGTCGGCGCCGTCAAGCGGGCCCGGGAGATCGTCCGCGACGTCAAGGGGGCGGCCGCCGCCGAGCGTTTTATTGCCGAGATTGAAACGCACACGCCACAGGCCTGAGTCCCAGGGCCGCCGGTCAGGCGGCGCTTACCTGGCTGCTGCGTTTGCGGCCTGTGTATCGCCGACCAGATACGAGCCGAAAACCTGCTGCGCTGTGCGGATCTCCGGCAGGATGTATACGACGCCGCTGGTGGTCTGGAAGGCGGGGCTCACGAACCGGTCGTAGAAGGCGGCGGGCACATTGATGCAGCCGTAAGACACCCGGTTGTCGGCAGGTGTGGCGCTGTCCAGCCGCTGAGCCCGTTGTTCCGACGGCGTGCCCTTGACCACGCGATGCAGGGCAAGCGCCGTGTTGTAGTCCACCCAGAGCAGTTCCTGGCCGCGGGTATCGTGGTCCAGTGAGGCGACAAAACGCCCGGCAGGGGTGGTCCGTTCGGCCGGCAGGATGCCTGACAGCGGGCGTTCGCCAATGCCCGGCGTGGAGTCGTCGCCCGGCGCCAGGCCCAGCAGCGCCGCTGCCGAGCCCTGCAGACGCCCCGTGTGATCAAACATCAGCACCCGCGCGCCGATCTTGTCGATGATCATGAAGGGCATGGCCTGGTTGTCGCGCGAGTCGACCACCCAGTCGGCCAACTGTGACACCTGTGCCGACGCGCGCTCCTGGCCGAGGTCGGCCCGACGTGGTGCAACAGTCGGCTGGCCCGGCGCTGGCCCGGCCGGCGCAGCCGATGCCGGCCCCGGGCCGGCAGGGGCAAGCGGGGCAGCGCTGTCGCTCGCCCACGCGACGGTGGTGTGGAGGGCCAGCGCCAGCAGCGCAAAACGCATGCCGCGCGCCAGCCCGGCAGGCCGGCGCGGACAGGCGTCGCTCACCATCGGGGCCTGAGACCTAGTTGCGAACGGGCCGGGGCGCATAACGCGGTGCGATATAGGGCGCTTGCGCTGGCAGGGGCGTGATGGCCGGCTCTTCCTCTGCCAGTGCGAGAAACACATCGCCGGTATCCGCAAACGGCGTGGGCATCAGGTCCGACGGGAACTGGCCGACGCCGGCCATGGCCAGGACCGTCATGCCCATGAAAGGCAGGGAAGAAAACGGCAGCGCCGCGGTGATGGTGCCGGTGGTCTTGCTGACGATCTGTCCGCAGCAGGTGGAGGCCAGGGCATATTGGGCGGCGTTGGGCCCGGTCAGGCGGTAACCGGTAAAACTGACGGATTTGCCGGTCCCCGGTGTGGCGGTGTTGAACACGGCGGTGCTGCCCGGATCGGCCACCAGGCTGACACCGGCCGGGCTGCCTTTGAGCGACACCAGGGTGGCGGCGGTGGTTCCGTCGTAGGTCTTCGTGACCTCCGGGAACACCAGCATGCGCTGGGTCAGCGTGGCTCCGCCGGTCAGCGTGAATTTGGACGAATAGTCGGTTGGCGTGGTGTAGGCGACCGGGTTGTAGGTGATGCTGACCGGTGCGTTGGTGACGGCCCAGGGCGGCGCCAGCGGGGCGAATATCACGGTACCGCCGGCCACGCCCGGCCCGGTGCCATCCGTGTCGGCACTGAGGGTCAGGCCGCGCGGCAGGCCCAGGCTGCGTGTCGCATCGAGGGTGCCGTTGGTCAGTGTGAGGGCAGCGGAGAGATTCAGGTTATTGGCGGCGCACATCATGATGTTGCCATCGGTCGCCGTCATCGCCGCGGATTTGTTGATATCGCGTCCGGCGGCCAGCAGGATGCTTCCATTGACGGTCGTGATGGCCGCATTGACGTTGACATCGCGTCCGCAACACACAACCAGGTTGCCGTTCGTGGCCGATATCGGGGCATTGATATTGACATCGCGGTCAGCAGTGAGGGTCAGGGTGGTCGGGGCGCCAGCGGCGGTCCAGCCGACCGCGCCGTTGACAAAAATATCTCCGTTGCCGGACCCGGCTGCCGTGACGATGTTGATGCTGGTGTTCACCAGGTCGAAGCCAAGCTGGATATTGGAGTAGTTGCCGCCCAGGCCAATGATGAAGTCTTGCGGGTCGATGAGCCAGGTGCCCGTCGAGCCGAAAGGCGCGGCTGTCGTGCGCACCCCGCTCTGAATGGTTACTTTGGCCGCCGAAGTTTCGATAAAGCCGCCATTCCCGCCGCTGGGTGCGCTGGCGTCCAGCGTGCCGCCCACGTTCATGGTGCCCGTTTCCATGTCACCCAGCAGCAGGATGGTGCCGTTGCGGCTGCCAATGGTCTGTGCCTGCACCACACCGGTATTGTTGACGGCGGTGTGCAGCAGGCTGCCCGCTGCCTGGGTCGTCATCAGCACCTTGCCGCCGTCGGCGCGGATCATGCCGCCGTTGTCGACCAGCGCGTTGACCGCGCCCTGGGTGACCGAGACACGGAGCATTCCGTCGCCTGCCAGATCGAGTGTGGCCGCCTGGCCGCCGGCCAGCGCCACGCTTCCCAGGCGCGCCGTGATCACGCCCTGGTTGATGACGGTTTTGCCCATCAGGGCCACATAGCCGCCATCGGCGGCGTTGATCGTGCCCTGGTTGACCACTGCGCCGTTCCCGGCGTTGCTGAAGCTGTAGTCACCCGTCATGAATTTGGCGTCGCTCAGGCTCATGGTGGTCGCGACCAGGCCTCCGACGTTGACCTGTGCGCCGTTTCCGAACAGCACGCCGTTGGGGTTGAGCAGGAAAACCTTGCCGTTGGCCGACAGATTGCCCAGGATGCTGGAGGCATCCGTGCCCAACACGCGGTTCAGCGCCACCGAACTGCTGCCGGGCTGGACAAACTGCACGGTTTGCCCGGCGCCAATGCCAAAACTTTGCCAGTTGATCACCGCGCTGGACGTCGATTGCTGGATGGTCGTGGTCGATGCCGTGCTGCTGATGGAGGCCGCACCGGCAGCCACCACGCCATTGGCGGGCAGGGCGTGCGCGAGGCTTGCGAAACCGAGCACCAGACAGGCCGGCAGCAGGCTCAGCGCAAAGCGGGGGCGGCTCGCGCCGGCGCTGGCGCGGGACGATGTTTCGCGTCCCTGGCCGGCTGCGTTTTCGGCGACGGCGACACAGGTGCCGGCGCTGTCGCTCCAGATGGTTCTGTAAATTCGGTTCATGGGGTGTCTTTCAAGGCGTGGGGGTACGAAGGGGCTATCGTCTGCGGTCAGAAATACTTGATGGCCTGGATCCAGAAACGTCCGGATTTGTCGGGCGCGGCGGTGGCGGCCGAGTCACCGAGCTTGCGGGCGTAATAGGTCCGGATGGCGAAATTGCCCGGGTCGCCCCAGGTCAGGCCCACGCCGTAGGCGCCGAGCTTGCGGTGGTTGTCACCGGCGGCCCAGGGATTCTTGTTGATGGTCACGCTGCCGCCATCCACGAAGCCGATCAGGTGAACCTGCCCGGGCAGGTTTTCCGGTTTGGGCAGCAGCAGTCGTGCTTCCAGGGTGACCAGGTAACCCTGGTCGCCAAAGGCTTCGCCCTGCGGGTAGGCCCTGACGCCATCCATGCCGCCCAGCACCATTTTTTCGGAAGCATCCAGGTTCTTCGAGGCCAGCTGGCCATTGACGCCGGCATACAGGGACAAGGTGTCCGTCATGCGCTGCAGCCGGCTGGCGCTGAAGGCGAGCTTGCCGTAGGAGCCATTGGTCCGGGCGCTGGCTGCATCGGCCGCCAGCGCGGCCGGGGTTTCGATGTCCAGGTTGCCCGCTGACAGGCCGAGTGAAAACGCGCTGACGCCGCCACCGCCCAGGTTGTCCCGGTGGTTGCCATACAGGCTCGCGGTCAGCACATTGGCCTTCTTGTCGGTCACCGAGGGAAAGACATCGACCCGGTCCTGGAAGGTCCGGTGGTCGTAGTTGAGCCCGGCGTTGAGGTTGGTGTTGCGCGAGCGGATCAGCGGATAACTGCCGTAGACGCTGGCGACTTCGGCCGTGCCGTTGGCCTGCAGTGGCGCAAATTCCTTGCCCAGTTCATAGGCCAGCCGGCTGTAAGCGATGCCGGCCGTGGCTTTGCCGAACTGCATCTGGTAGGCGGCGCGGCCATAGTTGAGCCCCGAGCCCGAGGTCACTGCGCGCAGGCTGAGAACGTCGGCCTGACCCAGCAGGTTGTTGATGTTGACCGTGCCGCCCAGGCGGTATTCACCGGTGTAGTAGTTTCCGGCGTTGTCCACATCAACGCTGCCGCTGACGCGCTTGCCTGGCGTGATGTCCACCACCAGGTCGGAGCTGCCGGGTATGTCACCGGGCACCAGCGTGGACTTGATGTTGACGCCCGGGATGTCCGACAGCAGCAGCAGCCGGCTTTCCAGCGTGTCGTTGGTGATCGCATCGCCGCTGTTGACGCCGGACAGGATGTTGCGGACCAGGGCATCGGACAGGTTCGTCTGGTTGTTCAGCACGATTTTTCCGTACTGGCCTTCGCTGACCGCAATGGTGAGCGCGTTGTTGCTGGCGTTTTGCGCCGGCAGGTAGGCGCGGGCCACGAAGTAGCCGTTTTTCCGGTAATGGTCGGTGATCCGCGCGGCCATGGCCTGCAGCTCGGCCAGCGTCAGCTCGGTGTTGGGGACAAAGCCGGTCAGCGCCAGCAGTTCGGCGGCGGAAAACGCGCGTGAACCGGTCACTTGCAGGCTTTTCACGAGGATTCTGGCGCTGCTGGGCGCGGATCGGGCCGGTGCCGGGCCTTGCTGGATCCGTATCTCGGGCGCCGCTTTCTGCGGCACCGGCGTGGGGGGGAGCTGCTGGAACTGGCTGCCGGCGCCGGGAAGCTGCTGGGCCAGCAGGTGCTGACTCAGCGCCAGCAAGGCGAAGGGCAGAGCGCCACGCGCCAGAACCGCGGGAAACAAGGTCCGACGGTGGCGCCGGCTGGCGGCGATGGGGGGGACGTGTCGGGCGCGGTGGGTGAGCATGATGGGTTACCAGAAAGTTCAACCCATGGTGCGCGGCCACTGTGTAAGAAATCGTAGGACAGTCGGCTACGAAACTGTGGTCTTATCACTAAAATCATAATTAAATTACCAATCAGTAATTATGATAAATATGATTTTTCATCAAATTGATGCGACAGACGGGCTGCCGCTTGTCGGGAACAGAGGGGATGCGACAGCGGCGTGGTTCGCGATCGCGGCGCCGCGAAGACTCAGGCGGGTGTGTAGGCCAGCCGCACGTAGATAGGCGCGTAAGCCTCGGCCTGGGTCACGTCGATCAGGCCTTCCTTGGACAGCTCGAGCAGCGCGATGAAGGTCACCACCAGCACCGGCATGCCGCGCGCCGGTTCGAACAGGTGCTCGAACTCGACAAACTTCTGGCCCTGCAGCTTGCGCAGCACGATGCTCATGTGTTCGCGCACCGACAGTTCTTCTCTGGAGATCACATGGTGCTGGACCAGTCTGGCGCGCTTGACGATGTCGCGCCAGGCTTCCTGCAGATCGACCACCGTGACGTCCGGAAAGCGCGGCTGCAGCGCCTGCTCGACATAGACCTGCGCGCGCAGGAAGTCGCGGCCGTACTGCGGGATCTCATTGAGCTGGTGCGCCGCCAGCTTGATCTGTTCGTACTCGAGCAGGCGCCGGACCAGCTCGGCGCGCGGGTCTTCCGGCTCCTGGCCATCGGCGACCTTTTTCGGCGGCAGCAGCATGCGCGACTTGATCTCGATCAGCATCGCCGCCATCAGCAGGTATTCGGCAGCCAGCTCGAGGTTGGTGCTGCGGATCTCGTCCACATAGACCAGGTACTGGCGCGTGACCGCCGCCATCGGGATGTCGAGGATGTTGAAGTTCTGCTTGCGGATCAGGTACAGCAGCAGGTCCAGCGGGCCTTCGAAGGCTTCCAGGAAGACCTGCAGCGCGTCCGGCGGGATGTACAGGTCCTGCGGCATCGCGAACAGCGGCTCGCCATACAGCCTGGCCAGCGCCACCTGGTCGATCACGCCCGGCATGCCGGGCAGCGCCAGCAGGTTTTCGGGCTGGCCCGGTTCGGACGGGGAGGGTGGCAGTTCGGTGATGCTGGACATGGCGGTGTCGGCCTGGACTTCTAGTTGCTATCAAAAAAATAGCTATTGATGTCCATCCAGCATGGGCTGGAGGCCTTTTTGACCATCAATGGCGGGCTATTGGCTGTTGGGGTGGCCGCTGGTGCCGTAGACGTAGGGCTGCTGCGGCACGGCGGCATCCTGGTAGTCGGCCTGTTCGGACAGGTCCAGTTTCTTGTCCCACCAGATGGCGCGTCCCTGGCGCTGCTCGGCTTCCAGCGTCGGCTTGCTGGCCTTGAGTTCTTCGATGAAGCTGGTGACTTCCGAGGTGTAGTGCGGCCGGGCGAAGATGGACATGGGATTAAACTGCCTGAAGCTGAAGTTGGCTGATTTTACCGGGGACCGCCATGCACCTGCCTTTTTTCGCTTTCCGGGGGAAAGCGGCGCTGGCATCCCGGCGTTTCACAAGGGGCCTGCTCACCATGGGATTGTTGTCGGCGCTGCTGGGCCTGGTGGGTTGTGACCCCCAGCGGATTGCGGAACTCGAGGAGGGCGTCGCCACCGAGGCCGACGTGCGCAGCAAATTCGGCGAGCCTGAAAGGATCTGGAGTGCTGCCGACCTGGCCGGCAACCCGTTTCCAGGCGCGGCGGCCCAGCCCGGCGCCCGCACCTTCGAGTACAACCGCCAGCCCCAGGGCCAGGTCAACTACATGATCACGATTGGCCCGGACGGCCGGATGAGCGCGCTGCGCCAGGTCCTGAGCCCGCAGAACTTCGCGCTGGTGCTGCCCGGCATGACCATGGAGCAGGTCCGCAAGATGCTCGGCAAGCCAATGAAAATCACGCCGATGGCGCGCCAGCGCGAGACCCACTACGAGTGGCGCTACAGCGACGGCCCGAACACGCCGCGGATTTTCCGGGTCGAGTTCGATGCCGACCTGAAGGTGTTGCGGACCGGCTCCGTGCCCGACGAAAGCCAGCCGGGTGTCAACGGCAATGTCAGCTGAAGCGGCCAGTCAGCAGTGAAATCGGCCTCCAGCCCTTGACCGGCAAGGGCCGACAGCTATCGAATCAATAGCGAATCAGGCTTCCTCGATTTTGGCCAGAAAGCCGGAACGCGCCATCACCTGGCGCGGCTGGGCGTTCAGGCCGGCCATCACCAGACGGCCTCCGCGCATCACGATGGCCTTGTGCAACTGCCCGAGCACATCCAGGCCCGAGGCATCCAGCGACTGCAGCGACTGCGCGTCGAGCCGCACCAGCAGGCCGCGCGGCGCGCTTTCGACCGCCGACAGGATGGGATCGATCTTGGCCACCGCGCCGAAAAACAGCGAGCCGTAGAGCTGGAAATGGATGGCCTCGTCGCTGCGCGCGGTCTCCACCACCTGGAACAGGGTGCTCATGCGCCGCACAAACAGCACACAGGCCAGCAGCAGCCCGACCTGCAGCGCCACCGTCAGGTCAAACACCACCGTCAGGAAAAAGGTGCCCAGCATCAGCAGGCGGTAGTGGGCGCTGTACTGGCGCATCTGCACAAATTCATGCCACTCGCCCATGTTCCAGGCCACGTAGAGCAGGATGCCGGCCAGCACCGCCAGCGGCACATGCAAGGCCAGCGGCGCGGCGGCCAGCACGATCAGCACCAGCATCAGCGCATGCACCAGCCCGGCGACCGGCGAGCTGGCGCCGGAGCGCACATTGGTCACGGTGCGGGCGATGGTGCCGGTGGCCGGCATGCCGCCGAAAAAGGGCACGACAAAATTCGCCACGCCCTGGGCCATCAGCTCCTGGTTCGGGTCGTGTTTGGGCAGGCCCGAGAGCTGGTCGGCCACCCGCGCGCACAGCAGCGACTCGACCGCGCCCAGCATGGCAATCGTCAGGGTTGGCGCGAACAGCAGGCGTACCGTGTCCCATGAAAAATCCGGCAGCGCAAACGGCGGCAGGGCGCGCGGAATGCCGCCGAAACGCGAGCCGATGGTCTCGACCGGCAGCTTCAGGAAAAACGCCAGCGCGGTCAGCGTGACCAGCGCCACCATGGGCCCGGGCACGCGCGAGGCGGCCCGGGTGGCGCGCACCAGCTGCACGCCTTCGACCGCCTGCATCACCTTGACCAGCCGCGCCGCCAGGCCCTTGCCGGCTGCATCGCGTGGCGCAAACAGCTTGGGCCACAGGATCAGGCCGAGGAAACACAGCAGGCCCAGGCCCAGCGCGTAGGCGTTGAAGGAGGCCATGTTCAGGCTGATGGCCTTGATCTGCGAGAAAAAGTCGGCCGGCATCCTGGTGATCGACAGGCCCAGCAACTCCTTGAGTTGCGACAGCGCGATCAGCACGGCAATGCCGTTGGTGAAGCCGACCACAATGCTGACCGGCACATAACGCACCAGCGTGCCCATCTTGAGCAGGCCCAGCAAAAACAGCAGCACACCTGCGCAAGCGGTGGAGATCAGCAGGTTGGGCAGGCCGTAACGCTCGACAATCCCATAAACGATCACGATGAAGGCGCCGGCCGGCCCGCCGATCTGCACCGCCGAGCCACCCAGCAGCGAGATCAGCCCGCCGGCGATGATGGCGGTCCAGATGCCGGCCTGCGGCGACAGGCCCGAGGCAATGGCAAACGCCATGGCCAGCGGCAACGCGACGATGCCGACGGTCAGTCCCGCGCCGAAGTCCTTGCCGAAGCGCTCACGCGTGTAGCCTTTCAGGGCAGACAGGATGCGGGGGCGAAAGGGGGCCAGGTAGGCAGGCAGATTCATCGGAAAATACAGATTGGCCGCGCCCTGCATCCTGCAACTGTGGGATGGTCAGGCGGCAAGCCCCTTGGTAAAGTGCGTGGTGGCCTGGCGACACCAGGCCGGATTTCAAAACTGCTGATGCCTATCTTAAGCCGCTGCCCTGCTTTTCATGCACCTTTTTCTCCATCGGCTGACCCTGGCTTTTTTCCCCTGTCCTGAACGGCACGACGGTGTCGGCAACCGCCTTCATGCGGCCTGTCTGTGGCTGCTGGTGGCTGTGCTGCTGGTGCTGGCCGGGCCGGCTCAGGCGTCGCAGGCCGATGCGCAGTCGACGTGGCAAGGGATGGGCCCGCATGGCAATGGCCTGGTCCTGATCGATACCTCCGGTCAGCAGACGCTGCATCAGATCTGGCAGCGCTTCGAGCGCGGCGAAGGCGCGGCGGCCCAGCCCGACCGCATCATGCCGACCGGCGGGCCGGCCTCGATGTGGTACCAGTTGAGCCTGCCGGCCGTGACGGTTCCCACCTCGCGGGTGCTGGCCGTGCCGCACCCCGGCATGAACCGGGTCGAGTTGTACCGACCGGGCGAGGATGGCAACTGGCATGCCGAATATTCGGGCGACTCGATCGCGGTGGCCCGCTGGCCGCTGCGCTACCTGCATCCGGCGTTCGAGTTTGTGCAGCAGCCCGACGAGGCGCGCCCCACCTACCTGCGCGTGCAGCACGGCCATCCCATCAATGTGCGCTGGACCCTCTGGAACACGCGTGACTTCCAGGAGTCCAGCAAACACTGGCATCTTCTGCTGGGCGCCTATATGGGCCTGGTGGCGCTGGTGATCCTGCTGTGCGTGATGAATGCCTGGACCTGGCGCGACGCGATCCATTCCTGGTATGCGGCCTACGTGGCCGCGGTCGCCCTGGGCCAGTTGTCGCTGACCGGCCTGGCGGGCGAGTATTTCTGGCCGCACAACCCGTGGTGGAACGATGTGGCCTCCCAGGTCCTGCCAATGACCGGCGCGGCGCTGGGCCACCTGTTCATGCGCGAGCTGGTGGTGGAGCGCGGGGAGCGCTGGCTGACGCACCTGATGCTGGCCATGGCCGCGGCCGGCGGCACGCTGGCCCTGTGCTTCATCTTTTTCGGCCGCGATCCGTTTTTTGCCCTGAGCGGCCCCTATTACATCCTGAGTTTTGTGATCTACCTCGGCGTGGCGCTCTGGTACGCCTGGCGCATCCCGCGGGTCGGCCTGTGGATACTCGCCGGCATCCTGGCGGTGCTGGCCGGCTCGGTCTTTCCGGTCCTGCGCAACATGGAGCTGGTGCCACTGTCGTTCTGGACCCAGTACGGCGCGCAGATCGGCGCGGCGGTCGAGATACCGCTACTGCTGATTGCCCTCTACCTGCGCAGCCGCGAGCGGCGCGACACCCAGGTGCGGGTGGGTACGCTGTCGCGGGTGGACCCGCTGACCGGCGCGGTCAACCACCGCGTGATGCTGGACCGGCTCGAGCACCTGCTGCATCACCAGCAGCGCGACCCCGAGACCGGTGTGGTGCTGCGCGTGCGCATCGCCAACATCCAGGAGATTCGCGCCGACTATGGCCTGCAGGTGGCACAGACCGCGCTGGTGCATGCCGGCGCCTGCATCACCCAGGTGATCCGGGAGGGCGACACGGTGGCGCGCCACCGCGATGGCGATTTTGTGGTGATTCTGGAGGGCCACTTCACGCGCGAACAGGTCTCGGAAATTGGCCAGCGGCTGATTGCGCGCGGCCTCGCGCCCAGCGACATCCTGCCGCCCGGCGCGGTGCTGCAACTGAAGGTGGCGGTGGCGGCCACCCCTTTCCAGGCGCAGGCGGTGGCGCCGCTGCTGCAGACCCTGGAGGCGGCGGTCAACGAGCTCGCCGCGCGGCCCGGCAAGGCCCTGCGCTTCGTCGCCTAGCGGACCCGCATGCCGGGCAAAGCGCCGGCCACCGGCTCCAGCACATAAATCCCGGGCTGGGTTTTGTCGTCGGCATGGCTGGCGGCCAGCACCATGCCTTCGCTGATGCCGAACTTCATCTTGCGCGGCGCCAGGTTGGCCACCATCACCGTGTGTTTGCCGATCAGGTCTTCGGGCTTGTAGGCGGAAGCAATGCCGCTGAACACATTGCGCATCTTGCCTTCGCCGACATCGAGCGTCAGGCGCAGCAGCTTGGTGGAACCCTCGACAGCTTCGCAGTTCACGATTCTGGCGATGCGCAAGTCGATCTTGCTGAAGTCGTCGATGCTGATGCTGGGGGCGATCTCCTCGCCGCCGGGCCGCCCCAAGGCGAGGCCGGCGCCCTCGGGGGGCAGGGAGGACGCGTGCGCGCCGACCGTGGGGGTCGATTTTTTCTCGCCGCCGGGCAAGTTTGTCCCTGCTATCGAATCAGTAGCTGCTGGCCCTTGTTCCATAAGGGTTGGAGGCTCAAACAGTGCATCCAGCTGCTTGATGTCGACACGCTGCATCAGGTGTTGGTAGTCGCCGATCAGATGGCCGGCGCCCAGTCGGGAAGCCGCGTCGGCAAAGCCCAGCGGCGCGGTTTTCAGGAAGCCCTCGACCTGCGCTGCAAGCGCCGGCAGCACCGGCTTGAGGTAAATCGTGAGCAGGCGGAAAGCCTCGATACAGACCGTGCAGACATCCTGCAGGCGGCCATCCATGCCTTCTTTCTTCGCCAGCTCCCAAGGCTTGTTCTGGTCCACGTAGGCGTTGACGCGGTCGGCCAGCAGCATCACCTCGCGCAGCGCCCTGGAAAATTCCCGGCTGTCGTACAGCGCCGAGATGGGGGCCTGCTGGTCGGCGAGGACCGACAGCAAGGCGTCGCCATCGGCCGAGACCTCGCCGAGCTTGCCACCAAACCGTTTGGCAATGAATCCTGCTGCGCGGCTGGCAATGTTGATGTACTTGCCGACCAGGTCGCTGTTGACCCGCGCCATGAAGTCATCGGCGTTGAAGTCGATGTCCTCGTTTTTGGCATTGAGCTTGGCGGCCAGGTAATACCGCAGCCACTCGGGGTTCATGCCCAGGCTCAGGTACTTGAGCGGATCCAGGCCGGTGCCGCGGCTCTTGCTCATCTTTTCGCCGTTGTTGACCGTCAAAAAGCCGTGCACGAACACGTTGTCCGGCGTCTTGCGGCCGCTGAAATGCAGCATCGCCGGCCAGAACAGGGTGTGGAAGGTCACGATGTCCTTGCCGATGAAGTGGTACTGCTCCAGGCCCGGGCTGGCCATGTAGGCGTCGTAATCTTCACCGCGTTTTTCGAGCAGATTTTTCAGCGAGGCCAGGTAACCGACCGGCGCATCCAGCCAGACGTAGAAGTACTTGCCAGGTGCATCGGGAATCTCGATGCCGAAGTAGGGCGCGTCACGCGAGATGTCCCAGTCGCCCAGGCCTTCGCTCTGGCTGCCGTCAGGGTTGGTGCGGACGCTGAACCACTCCCTGACCTTGTTGGCGACTTCGGGCTGCAGCTTGCCGTCCTGCGTCCACTGTTCAAGAAAGTCCACACAGCGCTGGTCAGACAGCTTGAAGAAAAAATGCTCTGAATTCCTGAGTACCGGTGTGGCGCCCGACAACGCTGAATACGGGTTGATCAGATCCGTGGGCGCATACACCGCGCCGCAGTTTTCGCAGTTGTCGCCGTACTGGTCTTTGGCGCCGCACTTGGGGCACTGGCCCTTGATGTAGCGGTCCGGCAGGAACATGTTTTTTTCGGCATCAAAAAACTGTTCGATGGTTTTGGTTTCAATCAGCGATCCCTGCGGGTTGTCGCGCAGGTCGCGGTAGATCTGGCGGGCGAGTTCGTGGTTTTCCGGCGCGTCGGTCGAATGCCAGTTGTCAAAACTGATGTGGAAACCGTCGAGGTAGGGCTTGCGGCCGGCGGCAATGTCGGCCACAAACTGCTGCGGTGTCTTGCCGGCTTTTTCGGCGGCGATCATGATGGGCGCGCCATGCGCGTCGTCAGCGCCGACAAAGTTCACCACATGGCCCGACATGCGCTGGAAACGCACCCAGATGTCGGCCTGGATGTATTCCATGATGTGGCCGATGTGGAAATTGCCGTTGGCGTAGGGCAGGGCGGTGGTGACAAAAAGGCGGCGCTGGGACATAAGGGGGCTTTGTGGCTTTGGAGGCTAACCGGCGATTTTAAGTCGGCCCGGCGCAAAATCCCGGGCCAAACCCCCATGGCCCCCCGGTTTGGTGCGCGGCGTTAGACTTGTCGGCAATCACCGAGGCCGCCCCGGCCTTGTCAGATTTACCCGGAGACTTTCCCCCATGGCAGTAGAACAACAGGCCATCCTGACCGCCCTGCAAGGTGTGCTGGATCCCAACACCGGCAAGGACTTTGTCAGCACCAAGGCGCTGAAGAACCTGCAGATCAGCGGCGACGACGTGGCCTTCGATGTGGAACTCGGCTATCCAGCCAAAAGCCAGCTCGCGGGTATCCGCAAGCTGCTGATCAACGCTGTCAAGGGCGTGGCCGGTGTCGGCAATGTCTCGGTCAACGTCAGTTTCAAAATTGCCAGCCACAGCGTGCAGCGCGGTGTGCAGTTGCTGCCCAATGTGAAGAACATCGTGGCCGTGGCCTCCGGCAAGGGCGGCGTCGGCAAAAGCACCACCGCCGTCAACCTGGCGCTGGCGCTGGCGGCTGAAGGCGCCAGTGTCGGCCTGCTCGACGCCGACATTTACGGTCCCAGCCAGCCCATGATGATGGGCATCGAGGGCCGGCCCGAAAGTGTGGACGGCAAGAACATGGAGCCGATGGAAAACTACGGCCTGCAGGTGATGTCCATCGGATTCCTGGTGGCCCAGGACGAGGCCATGATCTGGCGCGGCCCGATGGCGACCCAGGCGCTGGAGCAGTTGCTGCGCCAGACCAACTGGAAAGACCTGGACTACCTGATCGTCGACATGCCGCCTGGCACCGGCGACATCCAGCTCACCCTGAGCCAGCGTGTGCCCATGACCGGCGCAGTGATCGTGACCACGCCGCAGGACATCGCGCTGCTCGACGCCAAAAAGGGCATCAAGATGTTCGAGAAAGTCGGCGTGCCGATTCTGGGCATCGTCGAGAACATGGCGGTTCACATCTGCAGCCAGTGCGGCCACGCGGAGCACATCTTCGGCGAGGGCGGCGGCAAGAAGATGGCGGCCGACTACAACATGGACTACCTGGGCGCCTTGCCGCTGGACATCCAGATCCGCCTGCAGGCCGACAGCGGCCGGCCCACGGTGGTGGCCGACCCGGACGGCGAGGTGGCCGGTATCTACAAGGCCGTGGCGCGCCAGGTGGCGATCACCATTGCTGCCAAGTCCAGGGACTTTTCCAGCAAGTTCCCCAGCATCAAGATCTCCAAAGACACCTGAGCCCGGGCCCGCCCATGACCACCTCCGGCTTCCTGCTGCAGTCGCCTCTCGCGGAGGGCGTGCAACGGCCCTGCGTCGACGTTGCGGTGGTGATGCGGCGCGAGCGCATCAACAATGTCTGGCAGCCGTGGCGCTGGTCGCTGGCCGACATCGTGCCGCACGAGCCCGGTTTTGGTGAGCAGCCGCGCCTGCTTCTGAAGGATGAGCGCGAAGAGCGCTGGCTGCACCCGGGCTTCCGGGTCGAGCTGTTCACCGACGACGCCGAGGGTTATTACCTGAATGCCAGCACCGACCAGCCCTGCTTCTGGGTGGTCTGGCGCATGGAGGAAGAAGCCGCGCTGGCCGATGAACCGGTCGCCGTGCCGCAGACGGTGACCCTGAGTTACCACGACGCGGGGCGCTGGCTGGATGCCCAGGAAACCGTCGAGCAGGTGCCGGCGCCGGCCGACGTGGTGCAGTGGTTGCAGGACTTTGTGGCGGCCCACCACGTGCTCGAGGCCAAACGCCGCCAGCGGCCGCAGAGCTTCCAGCCGCTGCAGGACCGCTTCGGCAACCCGGCGCGTGTGAGCACCGGCAAGACACGTGGAGGTTCCGGCCATGGCTGACGACGAGGCGCGCGGATTCCTCGGACGCTGGTCGCGCCGCAAGGTCGATGCCCTGCAGGGCAAGCCGCTGGCCGAGCCTCCGGCGCCCGCGCCCGCGCCCGCGCCGGTGGCGGCCGCGCCGCTGACGGTTCCGCCGGGCCAGGCCACCCCGGCGCCTGTGCCCGCCACAGACGCGGCCGAATCCGAAAAACTCCCGTCGCTCGAGGACGTCAAGCTGCTGACCAGCGCCTCCGACTTCAAGCCCTTCATGGCCGGCAATGTCGCGCCGGCCGTGCGCAATGCGGCGATGAAAAAACTGTTTGCCGATCCACAGTTCAACATCATGGACGGGCTGGACATCTACATCGACGACTATTCGAAGCCCGACCCGATTCCGGAAGCCATGCTGCGACAGATGAATGGCTCGAAGTTTCTCAATCTGTTCGCCGATGAAGAGGCCGCCGACGCTGCCAAAACCCCCGCCACGGACTCACCGCGGGAAAATGCGCATGATCCTGCGGACCAAACCGTGGCACAGTCCGATGAAGATCCGGACACAAGCCGTCCTGACCTGCCTCCCTCCGACCATTCGAGCCAACCCGAGCCGTCCCCCGGCTCCGGCGCCAGCCAAGAACACCATGCCGACACTGATTTGCGACTGCAACCAGACCATGCCGCTCCAGCCCCAGAAGCTGGGCGCGGCACTCAATGAATCCCTGACACTGCATTCGGCGTTGTGCCGGCGCGAAGCCGGCGCCTTCCAGAAGGCCGCCCAGTCGGGCGACGACGTGGTGGTGGCCTGCACCCAGGAAAAACGCCTGTTTGCCGAAGTCGCGCAACAGACGCAAGGTGCGACCTCGGTCATCAAGTTTGTCAACATCCGCGAGACCGGCGGCTGGAGCAGGGATGCTTCGGACGCGATGCCGAAGATCGCCGCGCTGCTGGCCGCCGCTCATTTGCCCGATGCCGAGCCGGTGGCAACCGTCACCTACAAAAGCGCGGGTCGCCTGCTGATCGTCGGTGCCGTGGACCAGGCCGAGCAGGTCGCGGCGCTGCTGGCCGACACCCTCGATGTGACGATTTTCGCGCAGGGTGTGTCCGGCCACGCGCCCCCGGGCTTTCCCGCGCAGGAGCGCGCCTACCCGGTCATCAGCGGCACCGGCCTGAAGCTCAAGGGCTGGCTGGGGGCGTTCGAGGCCGCTTGGGTCAAGAGCAATGCCATCGATCTGGACCTGTGCACGCGCTGCAATGCCTGCGTGGCGGTGTGCCCGGAAGGCGCCATCGACCTGAGCTACCAGGTCGACAGCGCCAGGTGCACATCCCACCGCGATTGCGTGGCGGTCTGCAAGGTGGCGGGCGCCATCGATTTCGGTCGCGAAGCGCAGGCCGTCTCCGAAGCCTTTGATCTGGTGCTGGACCTGGGTCGCGAGCCGCTGATCACACTGCATGCGCCGCCCCAGGGTTATTTCGCCCTCGACCTTTCCGGCGGGCTCGCGTCGCCCGGCCTGCTGCCGCTGGTGGTGAAGCTGCGCGAGATGGTGGGTGAATTTGAAAAACCCAAATTTTTTGCCTACAAACAAAAATTGTGTGCGCACAGCCGCAACGAAACCGTCGGCTGCAATGCTTGCGTCGACATCTGCTCGGCCGGTGCGGTCAGCAGCCAGAAGGATCGCCAGCAGATCGTCGTCAACCCCAATCTCTGCATTGGTTGCGGCGCCTGCACCACGGTCTGCCCGACCGGCGCGCTGACCTATGCCTACCCGCGCGCCAGCGAGCAGGGTGTGCGTCTGAAGACCCTGCTGGGCGCCTATGCCAAAGCCGGGGGCCGCCAGGCGACGCTGCTGTTTCACAGCCAGGGCAGCGGCCAGCAGGTCGTCGAGGCGCTGGGCCGCGCCGCGCAACTCGACCAGGCCGTGCATGGTGTGCCGGCCAATGTGATTCCCCAGGGCCTGTGGCATACCGCCAGCCTGGGCCTGGATGTCTGGCTCAGCGCCATCGCCTTCGGCGCGTCCCAGGTGGCCGTGCTGGTGACCGACGAGGAAGCGCCGGCGTATCTGGCGGGCCTGGCCGAACAGATGACGGTCGCCCAGGCGCTTTTGAACGGCATGGGGTACACCGGCGTGCATTTTCATTTGCTGCGCGCAGCGGCGGGGCAGCTTGCGGCGCTGGACGCCGGGCTGCAGGCACTGGCACGCGCCCGTCCGCTGCTGCCCGCCGTCGCCGCACGTTTTGCGGTGGCGCAGGAAAAACGCAGCACGCTGGACATGGCGCTGGACCACCTGATGAGCCAGGCCCCGGCGGCGCTGCCGGAAAGCATCGAACTGCCGGCCGAGGGCTCGCCTTTCGGCAGCCTGCGGATCAACAAGGATGCCTGCACGCTGTGCCTGAGCTGTGTCAGCGCCTGCCCGGCCAGCGCGCTGCAGGACAACCCGGAACGGCCCCAGCTCCGCTTCATCGAGAAAAACTGCGTGCAATGCGGCCTGTGTGCCACGACCTGTCCGGAAGATGCCATCACGCTGGAGCCGCGCCTGCTGCTCACGCCGCAGCGCAAGGAGGCGCGCGTGCTCAACGAGAGCCAGCCTTACCAGTGCATACGCTGCAGCAAACCC
>PNNC01000043.1 GCA_013824015.1 Polaromonas sp. | reverse complement strand
GCCTTCTCGCCACCGTCTTCCATTTCGGTGATGGTCGCCAGTGGCGTCGCGCAGTTGGGGCAAAACTTGAATTCGTGGCTCATGCGGAAGTTCCGTGCTTGCTATGTTATTGATAGCTTTCAAATGCCATTGGACATGGGCCAGAGGCACTTTTTGATTGAAAAAACCGGCTCAGGCCGGAAACACGCCGGTGGACAGGTAACGGTCACCGCGGTCGCAGACGATGAAGACAATCACCGCATCCTTCACGGTTTGGGCGATCTCCTGCGCCACCCAGCAGGCGCCGGCGGCCGAGATGCCGGCAAAAATGCCTTCCTCGCGCGCCAGCCGGCGGCACATCTCTTCGGCATCCTGCTGGCTGACCAGCACGGTTTCATCAACGGTGCTGGCGTCGTAAATTTTCGGCAGGTATTCCTCCGGCCATTTGCGGATGCCGGGAATGCGCGAACCTTCGCTGGGTTGCGCGCCGATGATGCGTATCGCCGGGTTCTTCTCTTTCAGGAAACGCGAGACGCCGGTGATGGTGCCGGTGGTGCCCATGGCGCTGACAAAGTGGGTGATCCTGCCCTGCGTGTCAGCCCAGATTTCAGGACCGGTGGTTTCGTAGTGGATGCGCGGGTTGTCGGCGTTGGCGAACTGGTCCAGCACCCGACCCTTGCCGTCGCGCTGCATCTGGTCGGCCAGGTCGCGCGAATGCTCCATGCCGCCACTTTTGGGCGTCAGGATCAGCTCGGCGCCGAAAGCCTTCATGGTCTGCGCGCGTTCGATCGACAGGTCCTCCGGCATGATCAGCACCATGCGGTAACCCTTGATGGCGGCGGCCATCGCCAGCGCGATGCCGGTGTTGCCCGAGGTGGCCTCGATCAGCGTGTCGCCGGGCCGGATGTCGCCGCGCTCTTCGGCGCGTTTGATCATGGACAGCGCGGGCCGGTCCTTGACCGAGCCGGCCGGGTTGTTGCCTTCGAGCTTGCCGAGGACCACATTGTTGTTCTGCTTGTTGCTTTCAGCCTGGATGCGCTGCAGCGCCACCAGCGGCGTTTTGCCAATGGCGTCTTCGAGAGTCGGGTAGTTCATACCCTGCACTGTGCCATAATTTGGCTCTTCGCATCCCGCTGCCCGGGTGGTGAAATTGGTAGACGCAGGGGACTCAAAATCCCCCGCCGCAAGGCGTGCCGGTTCGATTCCGGCCCCGGGCACCACCTCCTCTGACGACCAACACATGGTTCTCGCGAACCGGCACGCCTTTTGGCGTTATTCGACCAAGCGCACTTCGTACGCGGGTTCGATGCCGGTCTCGGGCACTACCTCCTCTGACGACCAACACATGGTTCTCGCGAACCGGCACGCCTTTTGGCGTTATTCGACCAAGCGCACTTCGTACGCGGGTTCGATGCCGGTCCCGTGCACCAGATACAGGCCCTTCCTCCACGGAAGGGCTTTTTTTGCTTCATGAATTCACACTTTCTGCGCACCGCGCTGGTCCTGGGCCTGCTGTCGGCCATCGGCCCGTTCGCCATCGACATGTATTTGCCGGCGCTGCCCTCGATCGGGCAGAGCCTGGGCGCGTCCACCGGTGCGGTGCAGGCCAGCCTGATGGCCTTTTTCATTTCGCTGGGCATCGGCCAGATCATTTACGGGCCGGTTTCCGACATGGTGGGCCGCAAGCCGCCGCTGTATTTCGGCCTTGCGCTGTTTGCGCTGGCCAGCGTCGGCTGCGCGCTGGCACCCGATGTCGAGACGCTGGTGGGGCTGCGTTTTGTCCAGGGCCTGGGCGCCTGCGCCGGCATGGTGATCCCGCGCGCTGTCGTGCGCGACCTGCACACCGGCAACGACGCGGCGCGGCTGATGTCGCTGCTGATGCTGGTGTTCAGCGTGTCGCCGATCCTGGCGCCCCTGGCCGGCAGCCTGCTGATCGAGTCGCTGGGCTGGCGCAGCGTGTTCTGGGCGGTCACGGTGGCCGGCGTGGCCGGGCTGGTACTGCTGGCGACCAGCCTGCCGGAAACCCGACCACCCGCGCAACGCGTGGACAGCAGCGTCGGCAGCGCCCTCAAGGCTTATGGCGTGCTGCTGCGTGACCGCCGCTTCATGGGCCTGGTAGCCACCGGCGCCTTCGGCATCTCCAGCTTTTTTGTCTACCTCGCCAATTCGTCCTTTGTGCTGATCGACCACTACGGCCTGAGCCCGCGGCAGTACAGCATTGCGTTTGCCGTCAACGCCGCTTCCTTCATCGGCGTCTCGCAGTTCACCGGCAAGCTGGCCGGCCGCTTCGGCATGGTCGCGGTTGTCAAGGTCGCGGTGACCGGTTATGTGGCCATGATGGTGCTGCTGCTCGCCTGCAACCTGCTGGGCCTGGACCAGTTGTGGCTGATGATTGGCCTGCTGCTGGTCGGCAACGGCTTTCTCGGCCTGGTGATTCCGACCACCGCGGTGCTGGCGCTCGATGACCATGGCGACATCGCCGGCACCGCGTCGGCGCTGATGGGCACGCTGCAGTTTGTCACCGGCGCGGCGATGATGGCGCTTGTCGGGCCCTTCACCGACGGCACGGCGCGGCCCATGGTCGCCGGCATCGCCGGCTGCGCGGTCGTGACCTTTGTGATCGCGCGCGCCACGCTCGGATCGCGCCAAAGCTGAGTTGCCGGCCGCGGCGCAAGGCCCGCGAAAAAAACCGATACTCGCGGCATGCCTCATTCCCCCGCCCGCCCCCTGCATCAACTTGAAGCCTGGCAAGCCGCCGCGCTGCTGGCCCGCCGTGAACTCTCGGCCACGGACCTGGTCCGCGCCTGCCTGGACCGCATCGCCGAGCGCGAGCCGGAAGTCCAGGCGTTTGTGCAACTCGCTGCCGATGCGGCGCTGGTCCGGGCCCGCGAACTCGACGCCGGCGCTGTGCGCGGCCTGCTGCACGGCCTGCCGTTTGGCGTGAAGGATTTGTTCGACAGCTTCGACCTGCCGACCGGCTACGGCTCACCGATTTATGCCGGGCAGCAGCCGGTCGCCGATGCAGCGGCCGTGGCGCTGTGCCGCGAAGCCGGCGCGATGCTGCTGGGCAAAACCGTGACGACCGAACTGGCCAACATGTTCCCCGGGGCCACCCGGAACCCGCACAGCCCACAGCACACGCCGGGCGGCTCGTCCAGCGGTTCGGCCGCCGCCGTCGCCGACGCCATGCTGCCGCTGGCGCTGGGCACTCAGACCGCGGGCTCGCTGATCCGGCCGGCCGCTTTTTGCGGTGTGGTCGGCTACAAACCCAGCCACAACCGGGTGCCCAAAGCCGGTGTCAAAAGCCTGTCGGAAACGCTGGACACGGTCGGCGGTTTTGCGCGCAGCGTGCGCGACGTGGCGCTGCTGGGCGCGGTGCTGACCGGTGATGCACGGCTGGCGGACCCGGCAGCCTTCGAGCAGGCCACGGCGCCGCGCATAGGCTGGTGCCAGACGCCGGAATGGGCGCAGGCCGATGCCGACACGCAGCAGGCCTGGGCCCAGGCCGAAAAAAGTCTGGCCGGACAGGGGCAGCCCCTGATACTGCCGGACAGCCTGAGCGGCCTGGTGGCGCTGCAAAAAGCCGTGCAGGCCTTTGAAACCGCGCGCTCGTTGAGCCACGAGCGCCTGCACCACCGTCAGCAACTCAGCACGCCGCTGCAGGCGCTGATCGCCGACGGCCTGGCCATCAGCGGCCAGACCCATGCGCAGAATCTGCAGGCCACGGCCCGCGCGCGGCAGCAGGCGCAGGCACTGTTTGTCGATTGCGACGTGATCCTGGCGCCCAGCAGCATCGGCGAAGCCCCGGCCGGGCTGGACGGCACCGGCGATCCGCTGTTCTGCCGCAGCTGGACCCTGCTGGGCCTGCCCTGCGTGCACCTGCCGTTTGCGCGCGGGCGCAAGGGCCTGCCGGTCGGCCTGCAACTGGTCGGGGCGTCTGGCGACGACCACCGGCTGCTGGCCGCAGCGCACTGGGTGCACCAGCGGCTGGCGGGCTGAAGCCGGCTTGTTTCCGGCAGCGCAGGCGCTGCTTTTTTTGTTCCCCGGCGCTTGCAAGGGGCTTCAATTAGGCGCATTCTTTGATCGCGGCCATCCGCTGCGTCAGGAGTCTGTCATGCGCTCACTTTTCCGCTGCTTCACTCCCCTGCTGGGCGCTGGCCTGCTGGCTGCCGGGGCCCATGCGGCCACGGTGCAACCGCCGGGGGCCCAGGTGATGATGGACGCGCTGACCCGCGCCAATGCCGCGGTGGTGGGGGTCAAGGTCACGGCGGCGGACGGCGCGCGTTCGGCCGAAACCCTGGGCCAGCGCCGCGCCGGCTCGGGTGTGGTGATCGGCCAGGACGGCCTGATCCTGACCATCGGCTACCTGATGCTGGAAGCCGAACAGATCGAGATCGTCACCCAGGACAACAAGACCCTGCCGGCGCGCGCCGTCGCCTACGACCTGGCCACCGGCTTTGGCCTGCTGCGGCCCCTGTTGCCGCTGCGCGGCGTGCCTGCCGCGACACTGGGCAGCAGCCGCGAGCTGCAGCCCGGCGAATCGCTGATGGCGATGACCGGCCCGCAGGGCAGTGAGGACGGCGAGGTCAGCATGACGCGGCTGGTCAGCAAGCGCGCTTTTTCCGGCAACTGGGAATACCACATCGACACCGCGCTGTTCACCAGCCCGCCGGTGCTGGCCGGCGGCGGCAACCACAGCGGCGCGCCGCTGTTCAACAGCCGGGGCGAGTTGCTGGGCATAGGCTCGCTGCTGGTCTCCAACGCGGCCGATGCCAATGTGCGCCTGCCGGGCAACATGTTTGTGCCGGTCGACCTGCTGCGGCCCATCCTGGCTGAACTGCAGCAATCCGGCACCAGCATCAAAAGCCGCCGGCCCTGGCTGGGCCTGACCTCCAATGACCAGGGCGGCCGGGTGCAGATCATGCGTGTCAGCAAGGACAGCCCGGCGCAGCTCGCCGGGCTGGAAGCCGGTGATGTGGTGCTGGCCGTGGACGGCGCCACGGTCGCCACGCTCGAGGCTTTTTACAAGAAGCTCTGGGACCGCGCCGCACCCGACACCGAGATCCGCCTGACCGTGCTGCAGGGTGCCGAGGTGAAAACCATTGTGCTCAGGGCGCAGGACCGCATGCAGACCCTCAAAAAGCCCTCGGGCATCTGATTTCGAGTCAAATCGGCCTCCAGCCCATGTACAACGGGCATGAGCAGCTCCCTTTTTGATAGCAATCAGGACGCGAGCGGTGGCGCCAGACCCTGCGCCACCGTCGGGTAGTGCAGTCTCAGGCGCAGCTCCTGTTTGAGCCGGCGGTTGTCCAGCCGCCGCGATTCACTCATGAAACTCAGCAGCATCAGCGGCAACGCGTCCTGCGCACTGCTGCGCGCCACCCGCGGCGGCCGCGGCAGGCCATACAGATCGGCCGCCAGGTCGAAGTAGTCGCCCATCTTCAGTTCGGTGTCATCGCTGGCATTGGTCACACGTTGCGGCTTGCCGCGCCACAGCGCCGCCAGGCAGGCGCGCGCGAGGTCGTCGGCGTGGATGTGGTTGGTGTACACGTCGTCCGCCTGCTGCAGCACCGGCGTGCCCTTGAGCAGGCGGCCGCGCGGCGTGCCGCCCTCGCGGTCCGGTGCGTAAATGCCCGGAATACGCAGCGTGTGCACAGACACGCCACTGGAGCGACCGAAAAAACGCAGTTGCTGCTCGGCATCGACACGGCGCTGCGCGCGCGGCGTGTGCGGGTTCACCGCCCGCACCTCGCTGGCCAGTTCACCGTCGCAGTTGCCATACACCCCGCTGGTCGAGCCGTAGACCAGCGACTGCGGCAGCCCCCGCAGGCGCAGCGCACGCAGCAGCGCCAGCGTGCGCGGGTCGCGCCGCCAGTCGGGCAGGTTGTCGCCGGGCGGCGGCGCCAGGTGGATCACCCGCGTGGCCAGGCCGGCCAGGCGGCGCAGTGTCACCGGCTGGTCCAGGTTGCCGGCCAACGGCATGATGCCGCGGCTGCGCAAGGCCGGGATTTTTTCATCGGACGAGGTCAGCGCCAGCACGCGCACGCGCGGCGGCAGGCGGCTGGCGGCACGCAGACCGACGTCGCCGCAGCCGATGATGAGAACGCGCTGACGCCGGAAACGCGACGGCAGGGCGCCGAGGGGACTTTGGTTTGAGGGCAAAATTGGGGAATCGGCTGAAAAACAGCCAGAGTTATAAAAATCGGGATTACGCCAGAGGATAACCAGTATGACTTTTACCGTCACCGTGCTGCCCAGCGGCCGCGCCTTCACCACCAACCCCGACGAGGCGCTGCTGGCCGCGGCCATCCGCCAGGGCGTGGGCATGCCCTACGGCTGCAAGGACGGCGCCTGCGGCTCCTGCAAGTGCAAAAAGATCGAAGGCACGGTGGTGCACGGCCCCCACCAGCTCAAGGCGCTGAGCCATGAGGAAGAAGCCGCCGGTTTCATCCTGACCTGCTGCGGCGTGGCGCAGACCGACATCGTGCTGGAGTCGCGCCAGGTGACGGACGAAAGCGCCTTCCCGATCAAGAAAATGCCGACCCGCGTCAACACCATGACACGCGCTTCGCACGACGTGATGATCATCCGGCTGCAATTGCCGGCCAGCGACGTGTTCAAGTACCACGCCGGCCAGTATGTGGAATTTTTGCTGCGCGACGGCGACCGCCGCAGCTACTCCATGGGCAATGCGCCGCACACGCAGATCGACAATCCGGGCGTGGAGCTGCACATCCGCCACATGCCCGGCGGCAAGTTCACCGACCACGTCTTCACCGCGATGAAGGAAAAGGAAATCCTGCGCGTCGAAGGCCCCTACGGCAGTTTCTTCCTGCGCGAGGACAGCGACAAACCCATGGTACTGCTGGCCTCGGGCACCGGCTTTGCGCCGATCAAGGCCCTGATCGAACACCTGCAGTTCAAGGGCAGCACGCGCCCGGCCGTGTTGTACTGGGGCGGCCGGCGACCGGCCGACCTGTACCTGAACGACTGGGTCCTGGCCAAGGTCGCGGAGATGCCCAACCTGACGTATGTACCGGTGATCTCCAATGCCCTGCCCGAGGACCACTGGACCGGACGGACCGGTTTTGTGCACAAATCCGTGCTGGAAGACTTCCCCGACCTGTCGGGGCACCAGGTCTATGCCTGCGGCGCACCCATCGTGGTCGATTCGGCCCGCGCCGAATACACGGCAGCCGGCGGACTGCCGGAAGAAGAGTTTTTTGCGGATTCGTTCACAACCGAGGCGGACAAGGCCAAAGCGCTGGCCTGAACTCCCTTCAGGGCTTCTTATCTGGATCTGAGGGATCACGCTGCGATTGCGATCTGCCTGCTTCGGTAGGTCTAACTCCCCACTCCCTCCCCTAGCCCCTCCCTCGCCCCGCTGGGCGATGGAGGGGGACCTCATCTGGCCGCGTGCGCTGCGCTCGCGTGCAAACATGACCGTTCGTTGGGATGCCCGTGCAGGAAGCGCTGCGCGCTTCAAGGACTCCGGATTTTTGTTCCCGCATTTGGTTTCTCCCCACCCGTCGGGCTGGGCCGAGGAGCGCAGGTAAAAGCGGATCAGGGATCGCGATTGTCTGAGCCGAAGGCGAGTTCGAGCGAGACCCCGCTTTTTCCGAGCACCGCAGGTTGCCCCGGAGCGCAGCGCAGGGGACCCAGACCATCGGGTCGCCTTTCTTTTGGGTACTTTTCTTTGGCGAGACAAAGAAAAGTGCCTCGCCCGCCGGGGCGAGACCCGGCTTGTAGGCAAACCGCACCACTCAAGACAAATACGGCTTCGACAAGCTCAGCCCGAACGGTGGTGGTCACTGAACATGGATCCCGGATCAAACCCGGGATGCCACATGAAATCAGGAAGCTGCTATAAATTCAATAGCTGCTCAAGAATGCTGGACATGGGCTAAAGCCACTTTTGGCTTCGAGATCCGCAATCAGTGCCGGAAATGCCTGACCCCGCTCAGCACCATCACCACACCGCGTTCATCGGCCGCCGCGATCACTTCCTCGTCGCGCATGCTGCCGCCCGGCTGGATCACGCAGGTGGCGCCGACATCCACCACCACGTCGAGGCCGTCGCGGAAAGGAAAGAAGGCATCACTGGCCACGGCCGAGCCCTTGAGGTCCAGGCCGGCATTGGCGGCCTTGATGGACGCGATGCGGGCCGAATCGATGCGGCTCATCTGGCCGGCGCCCACACCCAGCGTCATGCCGCCACCGCAGAACACGATGGCGTTGGACTTGACGTATTTGGCGACCTTCCAGGCAAACAGCAGGTCCTGCAGCTGCGCCGGTGTCGGCTGCAGCTTGCTGACCACCTTCAGATCAGCCAACGCCAGTTCGTGGTTGTCGGCGGTCTGCATCAACAGGCCGGAGCCGACGCGTTTGACGTCCATCAGGTTGCGGCCCTGTTTCCACGCGGTGTCGCCGCCGGGCGGCAAGGCGATCTGCAGGATGCGCACATTGACCTTGCTCTTGAACACCGCGAGGGCTTCGGGTGTGAAGGCCGGCGCCATCAGCACCTCGACAAACTGTTTGGCGATCTGCTGCGCCGCGGCTTCGTCCAGCGTGCAGTTCAGCGCGATGATGCCGCCAAACGCCGAGGTCGGGTCGGTCTGGAAGGCCTTGCTGTAGGCCTCGAGCGCATTGGCGCCGATCGCCACACCGCAGGGGTTGGCATGTTTGACGATGACACAGGCAGGATCGGTGAAGCTCTTGACACATTCCCAGGCCGCATCGGCGTCGGCAATGTTGTTGTAGCTCAGTTCCTTGCCCTGCAGCTGCGTGGCCGTGACCAGCGAGCCGGGCGCGGGATGGAGGTCGCGGTACAGGGCCGCCTGCTGGTGCGAATTTTCACCATAGCGCAGATCCTGCACCTTGATGAAGCGGCCGTTGGCCTGTCCCGGAAACAGGCTGTGTGTGCCATCGGCCTGGATGCCGGACAGGTAGTCGCTGATCGCGCCGTCGTACTGGCTGATGCGGTTGAAAGCAGCGACCGACAGCGCGAATTTGGTGCTGTCGGTCAGTTTGCCGTCGGCCTTGAGTTCCGCGAGCACGCCGGCGTACTGCGAGGCGTCGGTCAGCACACCCACGTCCTTCCAGTTCTTGGCGGCCGAACGCACCATGGCCGGGCCGCCGATATCGATGTTCTCGATGGCGTCTTCCAGCGTGCAGCCGGGCCTGGCCACCGTGGCTTCAAACGGATACAGATTGACCACCAGCAGGTCGATGGTGGCGATGCCGTGCGCCTTCAGCGCCGCCATGTGTTCCGGCACATCGCGGCGCGCCAGCAGGCCACCGTGGATGGTCGGGTGCAGGGTCTTGACGCGGCCGTCCAGCATTTCGGGAAAGCCGGTGTGGTCGGCCACTTCGGTGACCGGCAGGCCGGCATCCGCCAGCAGCTTGGCGGTGCCGCCGGTGGACAGCAGCCGGATGCCCAGGGCATGGAGGGCCTGCGCAAATTCGAGGATGCCGGTTTTGTCGGAGACGGAAATTAACGCGTTCATGGTTTCTTTTTCGATGTTCTGGGCGGTTTCAACCGCAACTTACTTGATCAGCTTGTGTTCAAGCAGCTTCTTGCGCAGGGTGTTGCGGTTCAGGCCCAGCCATTCGGCCGCGCGGGACTGGTTCTTGTCGGCGTGCTGCATCACCACCTCGAGCAGCGGCTTTTCCACCACCCGCACCAGCATCTCGTACATGCCGTCGGGCTCGGTGCCGCGCAGGTCCTTGAAGTAACCTTCCAGGCTGTTGCGCACACATTCCTCGATTTGTTTCTTGCTCATGCGAGCTCTCCCTCCGTCTTGTTATGTTGTTCATCGGCGTCACCGGACGCAGCCAGCGGCATGCGGTCCATGCGCCCGCCCAGCGCATCGAAAAAATCGGCCACCGCCTGCCACTGCGCCTGGCTGTCCTCCAGCAAATTCATCCGGCTGCGGAACGCCTCACCCCCCGGCAGCGTTTTCACATACCAGCCGATGTGCTTGCGCGCGCTGCGCACGCCGCTGAACTCACCATAGAGTTCGTAATGGTCCAGCAGGTGATCAAGCAGCAAACGCCGGACCTCGGCCACCAGGGGCGGCGCAAGATGTGTGCCGGTCGCCAGGAAATGGCCGATCTCGCGGAAGATCCAGGGCCGGCCCTGGGCGGCCCGGCCGACCATGATGGCGTCGGCGCCGGTATACGCCAGCACGTCACGGGCCTTTTCCGGGGTGTCAATGTCACCGTTGGCCACCACCGGAATACGCACCGCGGCCTTGACCGCGGCAATCGTGTCGTATTCGGCCTGCCCCTTGTAGCCCTGGGCCCGGGTGCGGCCATGCACCGCCAGCATCTGCACACCGGCGCCCTCGAAGGCGCGCGCCAGCTCGACCGCGTTTTTATGCGACTCGGCCCAGCCAGTGCGCATCTTCAGCGTGACCGGCACGCCGCGCGGCGCGCAGGCGGCCACCACGGCCTCGGCAATCGCCAGGGCCAGTGGCTCGTCCTGCATCAGCGCCGAACCGGCCCACTTGTTGCAGACCTTCTTGGCGGGACAACCCATGTTGATGTCGATGATCTGGGCGCCGCGATCGATGTTGTAGGCCGCGGCTTCGGCCATCATCTGCGCGTCGGTGCCGGCGATCTGCACCGCAATCGGCGCCACCTCGCCGTCGTGGTTGGCGCGGCGCGAGGTTTTCAGCGTGTCCCAGAGGTCGCGCCGCGAAGTCACCATCTCGCTGACCGCATAACCGGCGCCCAGCGTTTTGCACAGGCGGCGGAAAGGCCGGTCCGTGACGCCAGCCATGGGCGCAGCAAACAGGTTGTTTGCCAAAACGTGGGGGCCGATGTTCATGGACTGGTGCGGGGGGGGTGATTGCGAAAAGCGAGCGGTGATTGTAGCTGCCCAAAATTTCAGCAATCGAAATTTGCACACGAGCTGACAGGCGTCCGCCCTACAGGGCCGGACGGCGCCTGCTCCCTATACTTGCCGCAGATGGAACTCTGGCTACAACACCTGATAGAAGCGCTGGCGCTGCCTGAATACGGACTGAGTACGGTGTTTGTGGTGTCCTTCATCTCGGCCACCCTGCTGCCGCTGGGTTCCGAACCGGTGGTGTTCGGCCTGGTCAAGCTCAATCCCCACATGTTCTGGCCCGCCATCCTGGTCGCCACCGCCGGCAACACCCTGGGCGGCGCCCTCGACTGGTGGCTGGGTTACGGCGCCCACAAGGTGGTGGACAAGTACTCCCACTCCTCACACCACGGCCGGGCCATACGCTGGCTCGAAAAGCTCGGGCCCAAGGCCTGCCTGCTGGCCTGGCTGCCGGCCGTCGGCGACCCGCTGTGTGCGGTGGCCGGCTGGCTCAAGTTTCCGTTCTGGCCTTGCGTGGCCTACATGGCGATCGGCAAATTTGCGCGTTATTTCATGATGACCGGCGCGCTGATCTGGGCCTTCCCCGGCGGCTTCAAGTTTCTGGGCGGCTAGAACCGTTCGGTCGGCAACAAATAACGCCACTGGCCCACGGCCAGGCTGCTCATCGGCACCCGCCCGACCCGGATGCGCTTCATGGCCTGCACGCTCAGGCCGACCGCTTCGCACATGTAGGCAATCTGACCGGGCTGTTCACCCTTGAGGGCAAACCGCAGCCGCGTTTCGTTTTGCCAGCTGACCCGGGCCGGCGGCAGCAGCACACCCCGGTAGGTGAAGCCGTGGTCGACACGGTTGAGCCGCTCGAGGCCGCCAGGCACCAGGTCGCCGCTGACCTCGACGATCACTTCATGCTCCATCACCGAGGCGTCCTCGCTGAGCTTGCGCGCCACGCGCCAGTCCTGGGTGAACACCACCAGGCCGCTGGCCGGCGTGGCCAGGGGGGTGGCCAGGGCCTGCGCACTGAAATGTTTTTTGAGCGGGCGGATGCCGGAACGGTCATCGGCCGACCGGTTGGCCGGCACCAGCAGTTGCAGGGCGGGCGGCGCAGGCTGGCGTGAGGCACTGCCCAGACCGGCTTCGTGGCCGGCGGGTTTGTGCAGCAGCAGGGTGACGGGCGTCAGCGCCAGCAGGCTGGCGTCGCGGTCGAGCTCGATCTTCTGGCTGCCCACGCGAAACTGGGGTTCCTCCACCACCACACCGTCGACGCGCACCCAGCCCCCCTCGATGTACTGCTCGGCCTCGCGGCGTGAGCAGTTGAGCATCTGGGCCAGGGCTTTGGCGAGGCGGACGGGTTCTGTCATACGGTCTGCACTGTCCTGTCGGGGGCCGCCGTCGAGCCGGCTCCGCCGGGCGACAGGAGGCGTCCCCTGCAAGGGGAGGATGGGCTACACGCAGTAAGACCAGGCAGGGGTGTACCTATCTAGCTGCTGAACAGGAAATTCATCACGTCGCCATCCTTGACGACGTATTCCTTGCCTTCGCTGCGCATCTTGCCCGCGTCCTTGGCGCCCTGCTCGCCCTGGTGGGCGATGTAGTCGTCGAAGGCAATGGTCTGGGCGCGGATATAGCCTTTTTCAAAGTCGGTGTGGATCACGCCGGCCGCCTGCGGACCGGTATCGCCAACATGGATGGTCCAGGCGCGCACTTCCTTGACGCCGGCGGTGAAATAGGTCTGCAGACCCAGCAATTTGTAGGCCGCCACAATCAGGCGGTTCAGGCCGGGCTCGTCCTGGCCGATCTCGGCAAGGAACATCTTCTTGTCCTCTTCCTCCATGTCGGCCATTTCGGCTTCCATCTTGGCGCAGATGGCGACCACCGGCGCTTTCTGCTCGGCGGCATAAGCCTTGAGGCGGTCCAGGAAAGGGTTGTTTTCAAAGCCGTCTTCGGCCACGTTGGCCACAAACATCGCCGGCTTGGCGGTGATCAGGAAGAATTGCTTGAGCAGCGGCAACTCTTCCTTGCTGAAGTCAATCGTGCGCACCGGTTTGGTGTCATTGAGGGCCAGCTGGCATTTTTCGAGGATGGCCACCAGCTTGATGGACTCCTTGTCGCCCGAGCGTGCCAGCTTGGTCACGCGGTGCAGCGCCTTCTCGACGGCGGCCAGATCGGCCAGACAAAGCTCGGTCTGGATCACCTCGATGTCGGAGATCGGGTCGACCTTGCCGGCGACGTGGATCACGTTGTCGTCCTCGAAGCAGCGCACCACATTGACGGTGGCATCGGTTTCGCGGATATGGGCCAGGAACTTGTTGCCCAGGCCTTCACCGGTGCTGGCGCCGGCGACCAGACCGGCAATGTCCACAAATTCGACAATGGCAGACTGGATCTTCTCCGGATTGACGATTGCCGCCAACTGCGCCAGTCTCGGGTCTGGTACCTCCACAATCCCCACGTTGGGCTCAATCGTGCAGAAAGGGTAGTTTTCGGCCGCGATCCCCGCTTTGGTCAACGCGTTGAACAGGGTGGATTTACCGACGTTAGGCAAGCCTACGATGCCGCACTTCAAACTCATGACAAACCTTCAAAAACAGGCTGAGAAGTGTATGCGATATGCCGCCACCCTCCTGACGACCGTGCTGCTGGCGCTTTTGGCGACGCTGGCCGCGCCGCTGCGGGCCCAGCCCGTGGTCGTGCTCGACAACCCCGCCGAGCTGATCAACCTGCAGGCCCGGGGCCTGGCGTGGATAGACAGCAGCGCCTCGGCCACCATCACCCAAATGGCGGCCGGCAGCCAGCGTGCCCTGATGGAGCCCGGCCAGGAAAACACCGTTTATGCACTGGGCCCTCGGGCGGTGCTCTGGCAGCACTTCCGCTTCAGCAGCCCGCTCGCGTCACAGCAGGACTGGGTGCTGGAATTCCCGCTGCCGCTGCTGGACAGCGTGACCGTGTTCCAGCAGGCCAGGGACGGCCGGTGGATCCCGCAAAGCGCCGGTGACACCCTGCCGGTCTCGGGCTGGCCGGAGCCGGGCCGGTATGCCCAGTTCCGGCTCGATCTGCAGGACGGCGGCGTGCATGACGTGTATGTACGCATCCAGCATGTGACACGCGCCAACATCCCGGTCAACGTGGTTTCCGGCCAGGTGCGCAGCCATCGCCTGCAGGTGGAGTACATGATCATCGGCATTGTGCTGGGCGCGATGCTGCTGCTGATCGTGGCCGGCGCCGCGCAGTGCTGGGTCTACCGCGACGTGGCTTACGGCCTGTACGCGGGTTACGCCACCACCATGGGTCTGGTGATCGCCAGCACCAGCGGCATGGCCGGCCACCTGCTGTGGCCTGACTCGGCGGCCTGGAACAATGCCGCCCAGGGCGTGCTGGCGCTGCTGGGCGGTTGCGCCGCGCTGCTGGTGCTGCGCAAGCTCTGCGACATCACCGGTCGCCGTCCCTGGTTTGATCACCTGGTGCTGGCTGCCAGCATCGCAGGCCCGCTGCTGGCGATCACCTACGTCGGGATCAACCGCCATTGGGGCGTGCGCCTGATCGGCGTCTACCTGGTGGTGGTGGTGGTGCTCGGGCTGACAACGGCTTTCATGGCCTGGCGCCGCAAGGACATGGTGGGGGCCTGGGTGCTGGCCGGGTTCACGCCGCTGGCCCTGTCCACCCTGCTGCTGGTGGCGCGCATCTTCGGCTGGGCACCGACCTCCTGGCTGTCCGAACACGCGCTGATGCTGTCGCTGGCCTTCGAAGTGCCGATGCTGCTGGTTGCGCTGAACATCCGCTCGCGCGAGCGCCACGGCGTCGAGGCGCGCGAGCAGGCGATGGCCAGCCAGGACGCGCTGACCGGCCTGCTGGCCTCCCACCTGTTTCACGACCGGCTCCAGCAGGTGGTGGCGCGCGCCACACGCTACAAGGAACCCGCCGCCGTCGTGTATGTCGAACTGGTGAACTACGGCTACATCAAGCGCACCTACGGCATCGCGGTGGCAGAACAAAGCCTGCTGCGCTGTGTGATCAAGCTGCGCCGCATCCTGCGCGATGTCGATACCGTGGGCCGGGTCGACGAGGCACGCTTTGGCCTGATCCTCGAAGGCGTGTCCTCGCGCGAGCCGGTGACCGAGCTGGCGGCGCGGCTGATCGCGGCGGGCCTGATGCCGCTCAAGGGTCTCAAGCCCGAGGTGCTGCTGCAGTTTCACGTGGCCAGTGTGCTGCTCAAGGAGCGGCTCATGGAGGGGCCGGACATCGCCACGGCCCTCGGCGAACTGCTGTCAGGCATGGCGCCGCGCTCGCGCCGCCCGATCCGTTTTCTCGATCCCGAACTGACCAAACCCATGCCGCTGGAGGCGGTGGACTCGGAACTGGACGACCAGGAGCCCGAAAGCCTGCCCGCGACCTGAGCCCGCTCAGTCGAAGCGGTAGCCGGCGTGCACCGCCTGCCCGACGCGCAGCAGGTGGTCCTCGCCATCGAGCCGGATCAAATTCATGCCGAAACTCAGGGCGCCGTCCAGCCGCGGGTCCTGGCGGTAGGTCTGCAGCATGTCGTTGACCTCGGGGCTGCTGATGGCCGTGGCCGGATCGATGTTCGGAATCGGGCAACGCGCGCAGGGCTTGACCGGCCTGAGCCGGGCCACACCCTGCTCGGTGCGGATCTGCAGCTCGTCGAGCCGGTCTTCGTCATGGGCGGCCAGCGCCTCAGACGCCGGCCCCGGCGCGGCACCCAGCACGAGGTTGGGGCGGAAACGCTCCATCGTGACCGGGGCGCTGCCGGCGGCCTGCAGCCGCTCATTGAGTCCGGCCAGCGAGGCCTCGCTGACGACCAGAACCGGGTAACCATCACTGAACTGGTTGAGCGCTTCCACGCCACCGGTCCAGCGCGCGCTGGACAGCCGCTTGTGCCCGGGATCGAAGCGCACCAGGCGAAGTTTGGCGCCGAGGAAGTCGCTGAACCACTGGGCGGCCACCGCGCCCATGTCGTAGGCCGCGACCTCATCATTCCAGACCTTGACCCGCACCGGCTCCTGCACCTGGTCCAGCGCGATGTGCAGTGCCAGCATGCCGGGCGCACGCAGCACCATGTCCTGGGTCTTGAGCTGCGGCCGGATCAGCGCCATGCGCGGCAGCTCGCGCTGCGTCACAAATTCGCCGTGCTCGTCAACCACCATCCAGGCGCGGTCGAATTCCAGCCCGGTCTCGGTCAGGATGGCCTCCTGCACCTGCACGCCGGCGCAGGATTTGACCGGATAGACCCACAAGGCGCTGATGACGGCCCTGACCTCGGCCGGCGCGGAGCCGGCTGTTTCGATCACTGATTCACTCACTGGACAAATCCTTCAAAAAAATAGGGCCCCCACGTTCGCTCCGCGTAGCTCTCTGCCCCCCCGAGGGGGCGCATTTTTCCCTGGGGCAGCCCGGCGGAAAAACCTGTCTCTTGCTGACGCTTATATCCCTGCTCACTGCCTGAAGGGAAATCAGCAAAGCATGCGATTTTGCACCGCCTTCTAAAATGGGCCATGTCCAAACCCTTTGATGTCTGTATCCGCGGCGGCGGCGTGGTCGGCCGCACCCTGGCCCTGCTGCTGGCGCGCGAGCGCCTGCGGGTGGCGCTGGTTGCACGACCCGCCTCCGCCGCGCCGGACAGCGGCCCGGCCGCGCCGCCGCTCCAGGACGTCCGCGCCTACGCGCTGAACAGCGCCTCACGCCAGTTGCTGGAATCGCTGCGGGCCTGGCCGGCGGCGCCAGCGGCCACCGCCGTCAAGGACATGCAGGTCTGGGGCGACGACGGCGGCCGGCTTGAGTTCAGCGCGGGCAGCAGCGGGGCGGCCCTGGCCTGGATCGTCGATGTGCCCGCGCTGGAGCAGCAACTGGCCGAAGCCGTCCGTTACCAGCCGCAGATAGAAACCGTGCCCGCGCCGGTGCCGGCCGCACTCAGCGTGGTCTGCGAAGGCAAGGCCAGCAGCAGCCGCAACGAATTCGGCGCGGCCTGGACCGTCAAGCCCTATCCGCAAAAAGCCATCGCCGCACGGCTGCAGAGCGACCAGCCGCACCAGGGCATGGCGCGGCAGTGGTTCAGCCAGGGGGAGGTGCTGGCGCTGTTGCCGATGGAAGGCGATCAGGGGAACTCTCTGGCGCTGGTCTGGTCTGTCTCTGTGGAACGTGCGGCTTCACTGGAAAAACTGTCCCCCGACGAGTTTTCAGCAGCCGTGCAACTGGCTTGCGGCGCAGAAGCCGGCCGCCTGCACCTGACCAGTGGCCGCTCGAGCTGGCCGCTGGCGCTGGCCACGGCCGACCGCTGGGTCGGGCCGGGCTGGGCACTGGCGGGTGATGCGGCCCACACCGTGCATCCGCTGGCCGGCCAGGGCCTGAACCTGGGGCTGGCCGATGCCGCGGCGCTGGCGGCGGTGCTGCATGCGCGTGAGTACTGGCGCGGGCTGGGCGACGAGAAGTTGCTGCGCCGCTACGAACGTGCACGCAAGGCCGACGTCGCGGCGATGGGCGCGGTGACCGACGGCCTGCACAGCCTGTTTGCGCAGACCGATGTGCGCTGGCAGGCGCTGCGCAACTGGGGCATGACGGGTTTTGCGAAAAGTGGTCCGCTCAAGCAATGGGTGACGCGGCAGGCGATGGGCCAGGGTTGACAAGAAGTACCGACGAACAGAAAGACACGATGACATTTTTCAAGAACATGGCCGCCTGCGGCCTGATGGCCCTCGGCCTGGGCGCAGCGATGGCGCAGGAAGCGGCGATCCGCAAGAACCTGGCCGAGCGCCTGCCCAGCCTGCCGCCCATCGAGGAGGTCAGCAAGGCGCCCATGAGCGGCCTTTACGAAGTCCGTGTCGGCGGCAACGAGATTTTTTACACCGATGCCGAAGGCAACTTCCTGATCCAGGGCAATTTGATCGACACCAAACTCAGGCGCAACCTGACCGAGGAGCGTGTCGACAAGCTCAATGCGGTGGCCTTCGACGCCCTGCCGCTGAAGGACGCCTTCACCATCGTTCGCGGCAACGGCAAGCGCAAGCTGGCGGTGTTTGAAGACCCGAACTGCGGCTACTGCAAGCGCTTTGAGCGTGACATGCAGAAGGTCAGCGACGTGACGGTGTACATGTTCCTCTACCCCATCCTGAGCGCCGATTCGGCGGAAAAGTCCAGAAACATCTGGTGCGCCAAGGACCGCAACAAGGCCTGGCAGGACCTGATGCTGCGCGACCAGGCGATCGCACCGGCCAGTTGCGACAGCAGCGCGCTGGCGCGCAACATCGAGTTCGGCAAGAAATACCGCATCACCGGCACACCCACCCTGATTTTTGCCGACGGCACCCGGGTACCGGGCGCCATCAGCGCGCAACAGGTCGAAAAACACCTCAGCGAGGCCAAAACGCCCTGAATCCGGCATCCGGCCCCAAAAGGAAGTCAAAACCGCCCTCAGCCCATGACTGGCGGTCACTTTCAGCTTCTTTTTTGATAGCAATTCCCGGCTCGCTGCTTGTCGGCTATTCTTGATTCATGGCAACACCACGCGCTCCCGCATCTTCCCCGCCGGTCCCGGCAGCCGGCATCACTCACCGCATCGACATCGCCGATGTCCACGCCCACCTGTTTCGCGTCACGCTGACGATCCCGCGTCCCGACGCGTTGCAGCGGCTCAGCCTGCCGGTCTGGATTCCGGGCAGCTACCTCGTGCGCGAGTTCTCCAAAAACCTGCAGGGCCTGCGCGCCCGGCAGGCGGCACGGGCGCTGCCGGCGGCGCAGTTGCGGCAAATCGACAAAAACAGCTGGGAAGTCCAGTGCAAGCCGGGCCAGCCGCTGCAACTGATGTACGAGGTGTATGCCAACGACAACTCGGTGCGCACCGCCTGCCTCGACGCCCGACGCGGCTTTTTCAACAACAGCTCGCTGTGCCTGCGCGTCGAGGGCCAGACCGGCGCGCCGCAGCAGCTCGAAATTGCAGCCTCCGGCGCCCCGGCCGGTTGGTCGGTGGCCACGGGCCTGGCCCCGCTGAAGATCAACAAGCAGGGGTTTGGCAGCTATGCGGCGGCGGACTATGACGAGCTGGTGGACTGCCCGGTCGAAATGGGCCCGTTCTGGAGCGCCAGCTTCAGCGCCTGCGGCGTGCCGCACCGCTTTGTGGTCGCCGGCGCCGCCCCCGGTTTCGACGGTGCGCGGCTGCTGGCCGACACCAGGAAGATTTGCGAGGCGCAGATCCGCTTCTGGCACGGCAAGCGCAAGCCGCCGTACAAGAACTACCTGTTTATGCTCAATGTGGTGGACGACGGCTACGGCGGGCTGGAACACCGCAACTCGACCGCGCTGATCTGCAACCGCAAGGACCTGCCGCGCCTGAACGAGGGCAAACTGCCGGAGGGTTACACCACGCTGCGCGGCCTGATCAGCCACGAGTATTTCCACACCTGGAATGTCAAGCGACTGCGGCCGGCGGAATTCGCCAGCTACCACTACGGCAGCGAGAACTACACCCGCCTGCTGTGGTTTTTTGAAGGCTTCACCAGTTATTACGATGACCTGATGCTGCGCCGCGCCGGCCTGCTCGACGATGCGGCCTACCTGCGGCTGCTCAACAAGACCATCAACCAGGTCATGCAGACGCCGGGACGGCTGGTGCAGTCGGTGGCGCAGGCCAGCTTCGACGCCTGGGTCAAATACTACCGCCAGGACGAAAATACGCCCAACGCCACCGTCAGCTACTACACCAAGGGCGCGCTGGTCGCCCTGTGTTTCGACCTGGGCCTGCGCAAGGAAAGCGGCGCAGGCGGAGCGGCGAATCTGGACCAGGTCATGCGTGCCTTGTGGCTGCGCTGCAAGGCCGGCCCGATGAGCGAAGACGATTTTGCGGCCGCCCTGCAGCAGGTCGGCGGACGTTCGTGGGCGGCAGAAATCGCCGCCTGGGTGCACGGCACCGGCGAACTGCCGCTGGAAGCGCTGCTGCAGCACCACGGGGTCGGCGTGTTGCAGGAGCCGGCGCAACTGGCCCAGGTGCTGGGCTTGCGGGTGCAGGAAAACGGCGGCATCCAGATCAAGACCGTGCTGCGAGGCGGCGCGGCCGAACGCGCAGGTTTTGCCGCCGGCGATGAATGGCTGGGCATCGAGCCCATGGCCACGGGCAGGAAAAAATCACCAGCCGGTGGCTGGCGCCTGAGCAAGCTGGAGGACCTCCCGCTGTATGCCGGCCCGCACAAAACCGTCCAGGCGCTGGTGGCGCGCGACAAACAGCTGCTGCGCCTGCCGCTCACGCTGCCGCCCGATGTGACAACCTGGCGGCTGGTGCTGCGTGATGCCACACTGGCCGGACGCTGGTTGTCCGATCCGGCCTGAAAAACCGGGATGGCGGCGCCGTCGCCCGCGGTGGACTAGAATGGCCGTGCTCCGGGGTGCAGCCCGACCATGGTGGTCGGGCAGCTGAGATGGCCAACCCAAACCCGTGAACTTGAATCGGTTCGTACCGACGTAAGAAGAGCTGACTGCCACCGGTCCCCGGCGGCCCAGTCAACGACCAGTCCCCTCGCCGGTGCTGGCCACACCTTCGGAGCATGTTGTGCCTGGCGGCACGTGAAGGATGCTCCGATGAACGCTCCCGACAAATTCGCCCAGTTGTTGTCCCTGACGCGTGAGCCGTTTCCGGCCTCGCGCAAGATTTACCTGCCCGGCGAAGTCCACGCCGACATTCGCGTGCCGATGCGCGAAGTCAGCCTGAGCAACGGTGAGTCGGCCACGCTCTACGACACCTCCGGTCCGTACACCGACCCGGCCGCCGACATCGATGTGCGCCGCGGGCTGGCCGCCTTGCGCACGCCCTGGATAGCGGCGCGCGGCGACACGGAAACCTATGCCGGCCGCGCCGCGCAGGCGGTTGACGATGGCACGCGCCGTGAAGACCGGACGGACCCGTCAGACCCGGAAGTCCAGCGCATCGCCGCCCTGCGTGCCCAGGCCGCCGGCCTGCAACGCACGCCGCGCCGCGCCAAAGCCGGCGCCAACGTGAGCCAGATGCACTATGCGCGCCGCGGCATCATCACGCCCGAGATGGAATACATCGCGCTGCGCGAAAACACGCAACGCGAATGGATGGCCGACTACCTGGGCGATGCCGAACGCGCGGCCCGCCTGCGCGGCAACCCGATGGGCGCGCAGTTGCCGGAGTGGGTCACGCCGGCGTTTGTGCGCGACGAGGTGGCGCGCGGCCGCGCCATCATCCCGGCCAACATCAACCACCCGGAGCTGGAGCCGATGATCATTGGCCGCAACTTCCGGGTCAAGATCAACGCCAACATCGGCAATTCGGCCGTGACCTCGAGCATTGACGAAGAAGTCGAAAAACTGGTCTGGGCGATCCGCTGGGGTGCCGACAACGTGATGGATTTGTCCACCGGCAAAAACATCCACACCACGCGCGACTGGATCATCCGCAACTCGCCGGTGCCGATAGGCACGGTGCCGATTTACCAGGCACTCGAAAAAGTCGGCGGTGTCGCCGAAGACCTGAGCTGGGAGATTTACCGCGACACGCTGATCGAGCAGGCCGAGCAGGGTGTGGACTACTTCACCATCCACGCCGGTGTGCGCCTGCCCTTCATTCCGATGACGGCGAATCGCCGCACCGGCATCGTCTCGCGCGGCGGCTCCATCCTGGCCAAGTGGTGCATGTCGCACCACCGGGAAAACTTCCTCTACACACACTTCGAGGAAATCTGCGAGATCATGAAGGCCTACGACGTGAGTTTTTCGCTGGGCGACGGCCTGCGCCCCGGTTCGGGCGCCGACGCCAACGACGAGGCGCAGTTTGCCGAACTGCGCACCCTGGGCGAGCTGACAAAAATCGCCTGGAAGCACGATGTGCAGACCATGATCGAAGGCCCCGGCCATGTGCCCATGCACATGATCCAGGCCAACATGGACGAGCAGCTCAAGCACTGCCACGAAGCGCCGTTTTACACGCTGGGCCCGCTGACCATCGACATCGCGCCGGGTTACGACCACATCTCGAGCGCCATCGGCGCGGCGATGATCGGCTGGTACGGCACCGCCATGCTGTGTTACGTCACGCCCAAGGAACACCTGGGGCTGCCGGACCGCAATGACGTCAAGCAGGGCATTGTTGCCTACAAGATCGCCGCCCACGCCGCCGATGTCGCCAAGGGCCACCCGGCCGCCCGCGCGCGCGACGAGGCGCTGTCGAAGGCGCGTTTCGAATTCCGCTGGCACGACCAGTTCAACCTGTCGCTGGACCCGGACACGGCACGCGACTTCCACGACGAAACCCTGCCCAAGGAAGTCAGCAAGGTCGCGCATTTCTGCTCCATGTGCGGGCCCAAGTTCTGCTCGATGAAAATCAGCCAGGAGGTGCGCGAGTTTGCGGCCCGGCAGGGCCTGGACGAGGCCACGGCGCTGGCGCAGGGAATGCAGGCAAAATCGGCCGAGTTCCGCGACGGCGGCAGCGACATCTACATCCCCATCCAGAAACTCTGAACCACGCTGACAAGGGCGGACACATCCATGCACATCGGTATCGCGGGCGCAGGCCTGCTGGGGCGGCTGCTGGCTTTCGAGCTGGCCAGGGCTGGCCATTCGGTCGAGGTTTTTGACCCGGCGCCCGGCCCGCAGCCGCCTGCCGCCGGTGTGTACGCCGCCGGCTGGACGGCGGCGGGCATGCTCAGCCCCACGGCCGAACTGGAGTCGGCCGACGACAAGGTGTTTGCGCTGGGCCTGCGTTCGCTGGAACTCTGGCCGGCCATCGTGGCTGGGCTGGACCAGCCGGTCGAATTGCACCGGCGCGGCAGCCTGCTGCTCGCGCACCGCGGCGACGAAGGCGCGGCGCGCCGCGTGGTGGACCTGCTGCAACACAAGGCGCCGGCCGGCCACGCGCCGCAAGCACTCGATGCGGCCGCCCTGCGCCAACTCGAACCTGCCGTGCACGGCGCGGTCCAGGCCTGGCTGCTGCCGCATGAAGGGCAGATCCACAGCGTACAGGCCATGGCGGCGCTGGCCCACGCGGCGGCGCAGGCCGGTGCGCGTTTCCACTGGGGTGTGACGGTGCAGCACCTGCAGGCCGGTGAAATCCAGACACCGCAGGGACGGCACAGCTTCGACGGCGTGTTCGATGTGCGCGGCACCGGGGCCCGGCCCGCGCCGGCGCAACGCTCGCCGGATGACGGTTTCACCCCCGATGTGCGCGGCGTGCGTGGTGAAATCCTCTGGCTGCATGCACCCGGCGTGTTGTTGCAGCGCCCGGTGCGCCTGCTGCACCCGCGCCATCGCGTTTACATCGTGCCGCGCGAAGGCCAGCACATCGTGGTCGGCGCCAGCGAGATCGAGAGCGAGGACCGTTCGCCGATTTCGCTGCGCAGCACGGTCGAACTGCTGGCTGCGGCGCACAGCATCATTCCGGAACTCGCCGAAGCGCGCGTGATTCATTCGGAAACCAATCTGCGCCCCGCCCTGCCCGACAATCTGCCCCGTGTGGAACAAGGCCCGGGCCTGGTGCGTATCAACGGCCTGTTCCGCCACGGCTGGCTGATCGCGCCGGCACTGGTTGAACAAGCGCTCAAGGACCTGGCATGAAACCCATCACCATCACCCTCAATGGCGAAACGCGGCAGTTGCCGGCCGGCAGCACGCTGGCCGACGCGCTGGCGGCCGGCGGTCAGCCCGCGGCGGCTTTTGCCAGTGCCGTCAATGGCGAGTTTGTGGCGCGTGATGCGCGGCCGCAAACCCTTCTCGCAGACGGCGATGCCGTTTTTACCTTTCAAGCCATCACGGGAGGCTAGACATGAATTTTCACATCGCGGGCGTTGAACTGACCAGCCGCTTTTTCCTCGGCACCGCCAGCTACCCCTCACCGCAGGTGCTGCAGGAGGCAATTGCCGCCTCCGGCGCGGAAGTGGTCACCGTCGGCCTGAAGCGCCAGATGGCGGCCGGCGGCGCGAGCACGCAAAATGATTTTTACAAAATGATTCGCGCCAGCGGCGCGCGCCTGCTGCCCAACACCGCGGGCTGCCGCAGCGCGCGCGAGGCGATCACGCTGTCGCAGATGGCGCGCGAGCTGTTCGGCACGCACTGGATCAAGCTGGAAGTGGTCGGTGACGAACACACGCTGCAGCCGGATCCGTTTGAACTGATTGCGGCGGCGACCGAGCTGGTGCGCGAAGGCTTCGAGGTCTTCCCCTACTGCACCGACGACCTGGTCAGCTGCCAGCGCCTGCTGGATGCCGGCTGCCGCATCCTGATGCCCTGGGGCGCACCGATCGGCTCGGGCCAGGGCCTGGTCAACCCCTACGCCCTGCGCACCTTGCGCGCGCGCCTGCCCGGCGTGCCACTGATCGTCGATGCCGGCATCGGCTCCCCGGCAGACGCGGTGCAGGCGATGGAACTCGGCTACGACGCGGTGTTGCTGAACTCGGCCGTGGCCCATGCGCGCGACCCGGTGCAGATGGCACGCGCCTTCAGGCTCGGCATCGAATCCGGACGGCTGGCGTACGAGGCCGGCATCATGGCCCAGCAGGACATGGCGGTCGCCTCCACACCGGTGACTGGCCGGCCGTTTGTCCTGTGAGCGCCGCCATGAAACCCGCCGTCTGGACATGGGCTGCCAACGCCAGGGACATCCAGACGCTGCTGGCGGGCGGCGCGCAGGAGCAGCGCCCCGCCCTGCTTTGCCTGGCTCGCAGCGAAGCCGCGGCGCTGCTGGGTTTGCCCGCGCTGGACAGCCCTGAGGCCGTGATGCAGGCCGCCGCCCGTTTGCGCGCCGTGGGCGAGGCGGTCGTGATCACCGGCGGGGACAGCGACTACGCCGACACACCGCAAGCCAGCGGCTGGCTGAGCCGGCCTGCGCCACAGCCAGCCCATGCCGGCGCGGCCAGCCTGTTCGCCGACGCCGCAGCGCAAGCATTGGCAAGCGGCTTTGTCGCCATGGAAGCCATTGTCATCGCCTGCATGGTGCACAACGATGCCGTGAGCCAGCCCACGGGAACCGGCGCGCTGCAGCCACGCCCCGATTTTGCGCAGCGCAGCGCCAACCTGCCTTTTTTCAGCCTGCCGCAGGCGACTTCCGTCAGCGGCTTCGCAGCACTCAGCAATGCCGACCTGGGCCTGTACGCGGTGGTCGACAGCGCGGCCTGGGTGGCGCGCGTCGTCGCGGCCGGTGTGCCCACAGTGCAGCTCAGGATCAAGGATGCCGAAGGCGCCGAACACCGCGACTTCGTGCGCGGGCAAATCCGCGAAAGCATGGGTGCCGCCACCGCAGCCGGCGCGCAACTCTTCATCAACGACCACTGGCAACTCGCCATCGAGGAAGGCGCGTACGGCGTGCACCTCGGCCAGGAGGATTTGCACATTGCCGACCTGGCGGCGATCCAGCAAGCCGGCCTGCGCCTGGGGATCAGCACACATGCTTACTGGGAAGTCTGCCGCGCCTGGGCGCTGCAGCCGAGTTATATCGCCTGCGGACCGATCCACCCGACAAAGGCCAAGGCCATGCCCTGGCTGCCGCAGGGCAACGCCAACCTGGCCTACTGGTGCACCCTGCTGCCGCTGCCGGTGGTCGGCATCGCCGGCATGGATGTGACACGCACCCAGCAAGCTGCGGCCTGCGGCGCGGCCGGTGTGGCGCTGATCAGCGCCATCACCGCGGCAGCCTCGCCGGAAGCGGCCATAAAAGGCCTGCAGCAAGCCCTGCAGCGCGGCCGAAGCGGGCCCGCTGAACAAGCGCCGCTTTTGCCGCGCCCCACCCTGGCCGCCACCTGAACAGGAGTTCCCATGACCGTTGCCCCCGCCAGCCCCTACGGCACCCTGCCCGCCGCGCCACCGGCCGCCTCGCGCAAGCCGGTGAGCCTGCCGCGCCTGCGCGAGATGCACGCGCAGGGCGAAAAAATCACCATGCTGACCGCCTACGACGCAACTTTTGCAGCAGTCGCCGACGCGGCGGGTGTTGAATGCATCCTGGTCGGCGATTCACTGGGCATGGTTTGCCAGGGTCTGGGCAGCACGGTGGGCGTGACGCTGGAAACCATGCGGCACCACACCGAGTGTGTGGCACGCGGCCTGCGGCGGGCCCAGGCCACCGCCTGGCTGATCGCCGACCTGCCCTTCGGCAGTTACCACGAATCGAAAGAACAGGCGCTGCGCAGCGCCGCGGTGCTGATGCAGGCCGGCGCCCACATGGTCAAGCTCGAAGGCGGCGGCTGGACCACCGAGACCGTGCACTTCCTGGTCGAACGCGGCATTCCCGTCTGCGCGCACCTGGGCCTGACGCCGCAAACCGTGCATGCCCTGGGCGGTTACCGGGTGCAGGGCCGCGGTGACGAGGCCGGGGCCCTCCTGCGCAGCCAGGCGCATGCGCTGCAGGATGCCGGCGCGGCCATGCTGGTGCTGGAGATGGTGCCGGCCGCGCTGTCGGCGGCGCTGACCCGCGACCTGACGCAGTGCGCCACCATTGGCATAGGCGCTGGCGTCGGCACCGCCGGCCAGGTGCTGGTGCTGCACGACATGCTGGGCATGAACCTGGGCAAGATGCCGAAGTTTGTGCACAACTTCATGGCCGAGGCGCACAGCGTTCAGGGCGCGATGCAGGCCTATGTGCTGGCGGTCAAGCAGGGCCGCTTCCCGGTCGATGCCATTCACGCCTGGTAGAAACAAGGCCCCAAGTTCGCTCACGGCGTGCAGCTCTGTGCACCGCCCTGAGGGCGCTGCGCCTGCGGCCCCGGCTGGTGAAGACATGAGCCCTGCGCTTCACTTGTATAGTCGCCCTTTCTGAACTGCAACCCTTTCGCACCGCATGAACATCGTCCACAGCATCACCGACCTGCGCGCCGCCCTGGCGCCTTTCCAGCGCCCGGCTTTTGTCGCCACCATGGGCAATCTGCACGATGGCCACATCGCGCTGGTGGACAAGGCCAAACCGCTGGGCGATGTGACGGTGGCCAGCATTTTTGTGAACCGCCTGCAATTTGCACCGCATGAGGACTTCGACAGCTACCCGCGTACCTGGGAAGCCGACTGCGAGCGGCTGCGTGCCGCCGGCTGCGACCTGCTGTTTGCGCCGCGCGAGACCGACCTGTACCCCGAGCCGCAGACCTACAAGGTGCACCCACCGGCCGAACTCGCCGACATCCTCGAGGGCCACTTCCGCCCGGGATTTTTTGTCGGCGTCAGCACCGTGGTGATGAAACTGTTTTCCAGCGTATTCGCCGGCAAGCCCGAGGGCTTCGCCATGTTCGGCAAGAAGGACTACCAGCAGCTGATGATCGTGCAGCGCATGGTGCAGCAGTTTGCACTGCCGATAAAGATCGTTCCTGGCGAGACCCTGCGCGCTGCCGACGGCCTGGCGCTGTCCTCGCGCAACGGCTACCTGACCGCCACCGAGCGCAGCGAAGCGGTGTCGCTGTCGCGCGCGCTGCAGGCGCTGGGCCAGGCGGTGCAGGCGCAAGGCCTGGCACGACGGGAAATGCTGGAGGAGCAAGCCATGGTGGCCCTGGCGGCACGCGGCTGGACGCCCGACTACCTGAGCGTGCGCCGCCGCAGCGACCTGCTGCCGCCGGACAGCGCTGACGCCGGGACGCCCCTGGTCGTGCTGGGTGCGGCCAGGCTGGGCACGACACGACTGATCGACAACCTGGAAATCTGAGGCCATCGGCCGGTTTGAGGCATCAAATCGGGCCCCAGCCCATGTCCCGCCTTCCTCGCCTGCTATTTATTCAGGAGCATCCGGATCCCGCTGCGCAGCCGCAGGGGCAGGCGCCGAAGTCTCGCCCCGTTGCGCGGCCAGCCACTGACTGCCTTTCCAGGCGAGCCAGGCGCCCCCCGCCGCCAGCGCTGCATACCGGATCACCGGCCGGCGCGCGCCCGCCAGGGCCAGCGACAGCAGCGGACTGAGCAAGGGCGCGCGTTTGAGCAGGCCCAGGGCCAGTGGCAGGCCCTTGCCCAGGGCCAGACCCGGCCCCGCCTTGCCGAACAGCGGCGTCGACTGGCGCACGGCGCTGACGGCATGAACCAGTTCGGCACGTTCAGCCGCCGAGCGCAGCAGCAAGGCCTGCTTCCTCAAGGCGCGCTGGCTGGCAGCGTCATTCATGGGTATTCCGGGTGCTGGAGGCCGCCTGCAGGGCGTCGCGGTCGCGTGCAATTTCCGCCAGTGTGGCCTGCAGGAAGGGCGGCCGGTCGCTCAGCATGCGCCGCAAGCGCCACACAAAGCCGCCCGCCAGTCCCAGGTAGGCGAGGGCAAAACCGCCCATCACCGCCACGCGCTGGCCCGCATCGACGGCCAGCACCACGGTGAAGGTCAGCATCAGCACGCCCATCACGGCAAACACCAGCAGTCCCAGCAGGCTCAGCAACAAGCCGACCAGGCGCTGCAGCTCTTCCTCGAGTTCGGCTCCGGCCAGCGCCAGCCGCGTATGCCCCATCGCCAGCGCCGTCAGCGCGAGCTGGCGCAAGGAGGCGAGCAGGCGCGGCGGCGCGCCGGTGTCAGACGTGTTCACGCGGCAAGGTCCCGGTGGTCCGGAATTACTTGCGGTTGACCAGCAGGCCAATCAGGAAACCGGCCGCCGCCGCGACGCCAACGGCCTTCCACGGGTTGGCGTGAACATACTCGTCGGTGACTTTGGCCGCTTCCTTGCCCTTGAGCAGCGCCGCTTCCTGCAGGCCGGTCAGCTTTTCGGTGGCGAGCTTGAGTTTGCCCGCAGCCTTTTCACGCAGGGCGGCGGCGGTTTCGCCGGTGGCGGCGGTGGCGGCCTTGAGCAGCTCCTCGACGTCGGTGAGCACAACTTTCATGTCGGTGATCAGTTTTTCCTTGCTGGTGTTTTCCATGGCGGGCTCCCGGATGCGGTTGAAAAAAAGGTCGGCGACGAACACGCCGGCAAAGGCGCAGCGTGTTGCGGAACAGTTTAGTCCAGTGCCAAAGCCGCAGTACAGGTCCGGGACGAATTTCCTGGCCCGACTTGATTCGCCGCAATAATGCGGACTCCTTTCTTTCACGCCCTGAGCGGCATGCACCCATGGAACCCAGCCTCCTGACGCCCCTGTTCACCCTGCTCGGCACCCTGGTCGGCGGCCTCGTGACTTTCGCCGTGAATCGCCAGCAGTTCAGGCACCAGTTGCAGGCCCTGCAGCAGCAATACAAAACCGAATTCATGGCCGAGGAAACCGCGCGCCATTTCCTCAGCCACAAAAGTTTCACCGACCGTTCCTTCGACGTGCTCAAAAAACACCTGGGGGGGTTTGAAGACGACGAGTTGCGCAAGATCCTGGTCCGCGCCGGCGCGGTGCGGACTTACCGCGAGGATGACAGCGAGTGGTGGTATCTGCTCTCGCGCATGGGCGAGAGGATCGAGAAGATGCAGCAGAGGGCTTGAGCCTTCGCTGCCTCACGCCCCGCCTGCAGCTCGCCGAGCGCAGTAGATTCAACTCCCCACTCCCAAACCCCCGCCCTTCCCTCGCCCCGCTGGACGAGAGAAGGCAGCCTCATGTGGCCGCGTGTGCTGCGCTCGCGTGCCAACATGACGTTCCGTTGGGATTCCCGTCCTTGAAGCGCTGCACGCTTCAAGGACTCCGGATTTTTGTTCCCGCATTTGGTTTCTCCCCACCCGTCGGGCTGGGCCGAGGAGCGCAGGTCAAAGCGGATCAGGGATCGCGATTGTCTGAGGCGAAGCCGAGTTCGAGCGAGACCCCGCTTTGACCGAGCACCGCAGGTTGCCCCGGAGCGCAGCGCAGGGGACCCAGACCATCGGGTCGCCTTTTCTTTGGTGACTTTCTTTTGGCGAAGCAAAAGAAAGTTACTTGCTGCCGGGCAACCCCCGGCCAACTGACGCGCACCAACTACAACCGTAGATGCAGCCAAAGATGGATCCCGGATCCAGTCCGGGATGACAGCGGTGCGGCGAATCCGCTATTAATTCAATAGCTGCATGCGCTTGCCGCATATGGGCTGGCGCCAAAAAACGCCTCAAAAACCTTGCCCCGGCCGGGCACGAGGCGCACTAGCGCTGTTCGTCCGCCGGATCGCGCCCCATCAGCAGCGCCACGGCTTCGGCCGGCTGGATCTGCCCGTCCAGCAAGGCCACGACGGCTTCCGAGATCGGCATCTCCACGCCCAGGCCCTGGGCGCGCTGCACCACCGTGCGGGCGCAGTACACACCTTCGGCAACATGGCCCAGCGACTGCACCGCCTGGGCCAGCGACTGGCCCCTGGCGAGCAACAGGCCGACCTGGCGGTTGCGGCTCAGGTCGCCGGTGGCGGTCAGCACCAGGTCGCCCAGGCCGGACAGGCCGGTGAAGGTTTCGGCCCGCGCGCCGAGCGCCAGGCCCAGTCGCGTCATCTCGGCCAGGCCGCGCGTGATCAGCGCGGCGCGGGCGTTGAGCCCGAGGTTCAGGCCGTCGCACAGGCCGGTCGCGATCGCCAGCACATTCTTGACCGCGCCCCCCACCTCGACGCCGATGATGTCGTCGTTGGCATAGACCCGCAGCGCCGGCCCGTGAAAGGCTGCCACCAGCGCGTCGCGCACCTGCGGATGTTCGCTGGCCGCCACCAGCGCGGTCGGCTGGCCGCGCGCGACCTCCTGCGCAAAACTCGGCCCGCTGAGCGCACCCGCTTTCAAATGGACAGCGGCCTGGGCGCGTATTTCATGGGCCAGCAAGCCGAAAGACTCTGAATCCGCAGCCGCGGCAGGCAGCGGCGCCTCAAACCCCTTGCACAGCCAGGCGACGGGAACGCTGGTCTGCTGCAGGCGCTGCAACATGCCGCGCAGGCCGGCAATCGGGGTGGCTATGACGATCAGTTCCTGCCCGGCCAGCAAGGCCGTCAGCGAGGCATCGCTGCCGCCACCGAGCAGCAGGGATGGCGGCAGCGCCAGGCCCGGCAGGTAGCGGCGGTTGACCCGCTGCGACTGCAGGTCTGCCAGTTGCGCCGGATCCCGCGCCCACAGGCTGACCTGGTGGCGTGGCGCGGCGGAAGAGGCCGACGCCGACCGCGCGGCACTGATGGCCAGGGCGGTGCCCCAGGCACCGGCGCCGAGGACAGCAATTTTCATGACGGGCGGGAAGCGGGGTCGCCAGGGATCAGACGATGATTTGCGGGGTTTCCTGCGCTGCCGAGGCGGCGGCGGCCTGCTGCTGCTCGAACATCGCCTGGAAATTGATCTCGGCCAGGTTGACGGGCGGGAAACCGCCACGCTGGATCACGTCGGCCACATTGCCGCGCAGGTAGGGATACACGATTTGCGGGCAGGCGATGCCCAGCACCGCGTTGAGCTGCTCGGGCGGCATGTTGCGGATCTCAAAAATGCCGGCCTGCTTGGCCTCGACCAGGAACACGGTCTTGTCCTCGATCTTGGTGTGCACGGTGGCAGTCACGCTGACTTCGTACAGGCCGTCGGTGATGGGCAGGGCGTCGACGCCGAGCTGGATGTCGACCGCAGGCTGCTCCTGGTTCAGCAGGATTTCCGGGGAATTGGGCTGCTCCAGCGAAATGTCCTTGAGGTAGACGCGCTGGATCTGGAACACGGGGTCAAGGTTGGCTTCGGCCATGGTGAATCTTTCGGAAGGCGTGAAAAAAATAAAACCTGCGGCGCGCGCCGCAGGCACCGCCCATTATCTCAGGTGCGCCCGGCGCAGCAGCACCGGGCAGGGCGGGATTCAGCTGTTGAGCAGCGGCAGCAGACCGCCCTGGCCGTCCAGCGCCACCAGGTCGTCGCAGCCGCCCACATGCGTGTCACCGATGAAAATCTGCGGCACCGTGCGGCGGCCGGTGATCTCCATCATCTTTTGCCGCTCGGCCGGCTGCATGTCCACGCGGATTTCCTCGATCGCCTCGACCCCGCGCTGCTTGAGCAATTGCTTGGCGTGAATGCAATAAGGACAACTGGCGGTCAGGTAGATCTTGACGGTTTGCATCGATAACTTCTCCGGTCGGGTTCAGGGTGGCAGCCCGCGAATCAGGCCTTCTCAAGGGGCAGGTTAGCCTCTTTCCAGGATTTCAGCCCGCCGGCCAGGCATTGGGCCTGCTCGTAGCCGAGTTTTTTGGCCAGCGCCAGCGCCCGGTTGGCGCGGGCGCCGCTCGGGCACACCAGAATCAGCGGCAGCGCCTTGTTCTTGACGGTCGCGGGCAGCTTTTCCTCCAGCTGGCTCAGCGGAATGTTTTTCGCGCCGACCACATGGCCGCCGGCAAACTCCTCCACCTCACTGACATCGATCACCACGGCCTTGTCGCGGTTGATCAGTTGCACGGCCCCGGTGGCACTGAGCGATCCGGCCGCCATGCCGCTGGAAATCAGGGGCCACACCAGCATGCCGCCGGATGCCAGCGCAATGCCGATCAGCATCCAGTTATCGATGAGAAATTTCACTTTGAGTCCTTCAGGGTTTTGCGGTTAATCGCTGATTTTAGAATGCAGGGGTGAACACGGCTGCGCGCACCCCCTGGCCAACCCTGTTTTGCGCCCTGCCCCCGCCCCCATTCCACCCTTTCTATGGCCTCACCCATGTACAAACTTGTGCTCATCCGCCACGGCGAATCCACCTGGAACCTTGAAAACCGCTTCACCGGCTGGGCCGATGTAGACCTCACGCCCACGGGCGTCGCGCAGGCCATCGCCGCCGGCAAACTGCTCAAAAGCGAGGGCTACGACTTCGATGTGGCTTACACCAGCGTGCTCAAGCGCGCCACCCGCACGCTCTGGCACACCCTCGACGAAATGGACCGGACCTGGCTGCCGGTGGTGCACAGCTGGCGGCTGAACGAGCGGCACTATGGCGCGCTGCAGGGCCTGAACAAGGCCGAGACCGCCAAAAAATACGGTGACGCGCAGGTGCTGGCCTGGCGCCGCAGCTACGACATACCGCCGCCGCCGCTGACGCCCGACGACGAACGCTGGGAAGGCCGGGACCCGCGTTACGCCAAGCTCCAGCCCGGCGAGGCACCGCTGACCGAATGCCTGAAGGACACGGTGGCCCGCGTGCTGCCGTTCTGGAACGAATCCATGGCCCCGGCCATCCGTGCCGGCAAACGCATCGTGGTGGCGGCCCATGGCAACTCCATCCGCGCGCTGGTCAAGTACCTGGACAACATCAGCGACCAGGACATCGTCGGGCTGAACATCCCCAACGGCATTCCGCTGGTGTACGAACTCGATGCCGATCTGAAGCCCTTGCGCCACTACTACCTGGGCGACAGCGAGGCCATCGCCAAAGCCGCAGCGGCCGTGGCCGCCCAGGGCAAGGCCTGAATGTCAAGCGCGGGTAAAGCCGGCCCGATTTGAAACATTTTCCCCTTGTGCGGCCTATGGCACGGGAACTGCAAGCCGGGGCCTTTCTCCAAGGTGTATATTGGTTCAAAATCTGTGGCAACTGTCTTTAATCTAGGCAAACGAAGGTATTTATGGGTCAGAAACTCAAGATTGCAGGCTGGATCTCCATTGGCGCCGTGGCCGGAGCACTGACCACGGTGCAATTGCAGGCTGTCGCACGCGGCGGGCTGACCCCGCTGCCGCTGGAAGAGCTGCAACAACTCGCGGCGGTGTTTGGCATGGTCAAGACCGACTACGTCGAGCCGGTGGACGAGAAAAAGCTGATCTCCGATGCGATTTCCGGCATGGTGGCCAGCCTGGACCCGCATTCGGTGTATTTCGACAAGAAGTCCTTCAAGGAATTCCGCGAAGGCACCAGCGGCCGTTTTGTCGGTGTCGGCATTGAAATCGCGCAGGAAGACGGCCTGGTCAAGGTGGTCTCGCCGATTGAAGGCTCCCCGGCCGATCGCGCCGGCCTCAAACCCAATGACCTGATCACCAAAATCGACGACACCGCGGTCAAGGGCCTGTCGCTCAACGAAGCCGTCAAGAAAATGCGTGGCGAGCCGAAGACCAAGGTGGTCCTGATGATTTTCCGCAAGGATGAAAACCGGACCTTCCCGGTTACCATCACGCGTGAGGAAATCCGTACCCAGTCGGTGCGCAGCAAGGTGGTCGAGCCGGGTTACGCCTGGATTCGCCTGAGCCAGTTCCAGGAGCGCACCGTCGAGGACTTCGTCACCAAGCTCGAGCAGATTTACAAGCAGGAGCCCAACCTCAAAGGGCTGGTGCTGGATCTGCGCAACGACCCGGGCGGCCTGCTCGATGCCGCCGTGGCGGTGTCGGCGGCCTTCCTGCCGGAAAACGTCACCGTGGTGTCCACCAACGGGCAGTTGCCCGAAAGCAAGTTCACCTACAAGGCCGCGCCCGAGTTCTACCAGCGTCGCAATGCCGCCGACCCGCTCAAACGTCTGCCCGCGGCCATCAAGACGGTTCCGCTGGTGGTGCTGGTCAACGAAGGCTCGGCCTCGGCCAGCGAAATCGTGGCAGGTGCGTTGCAGGACTACAAACGCGCCACCATCATGGGCAACCAGACCTTCGGCAAGGGATCGGTACAAACGGTGCGCCCGCTCGGCCCCGACACCGGCCTGAAGCTGACCACGGCGCGTTATTACACGCCCAGCGGCAAGTCCATCCAGGCCAAGGGCATCGTGCCCGATGTGATGGTTGATGACACCGCCGAAGGCAGCCCGTTTGCCGCCTTGCGCACCCGCGAAGCCGACCTCGAGAAACACCTGGGCAGCGGCCAGGGCGCCGAGGCGAAGGACCCGGGCCGTGAAAAAGCCCGTGAGGAAGCCCTCAAGCGCCTCGAGGAAGAGTCGAAAAAGAGCCCCGAGCAGCGCCGGCCGCCCGAGTTCGGCAGCGACAAGGACTTCCAGCTGGCCCAGGCCCTGAACCAGCTCAAGGGCCGCACCGTGCTGGTCAGCAAGACCATCGTCGAGCGCAAGGAAGAGAAGAAGGAAAACTGAGCCGCCGGGCAGCACGCACCGGGACGGGAAGCCGCCCGCGTGCCAACCGGCGCTTCCGGCGCACGCCCGGGCCAGCCCGCTCCATGAACGATAGCCAGCTGCTGCGCTACTCGCGCCATATCCTGCTCGATGAGCTCGGGGTCGAAGGACAGGACACCCTGTTGTCCTCCCGCGTGCTGATCGTGGGCGCCGGCGGCCTCGGCTCGCCCGTGGCGCTGTATCTGGGCAGCGCCGGTGTTGGCCACATCACCGTGGTGGACCATGACCGGGTGGACACCACCAACCTGCAGCGGCAGATTGCCCACACCCTGTCGCGCGTCGGGCAGTTCAAGGCCGAGTCGGTGCGGCAGGCGATTGCCGACATCAATCCGGACGTGCAGGTGACAACCATCACGGCCCGCGCCGATGGGGCGCTGCTCGATGAGCTGCTGCCGCAGATGGACCTGGTGCTGGATTGCTGCGACAACTTTGCCACCCGCCAGGCCATCAACCGCGCCTGCGTCAAACACCACAAACCGCTGGTATCGGGCGCCGCCATCCGTTTTGACGGGCAGGTGGCGGTATATGACCCGCGCCAGCCCGATTCACCCTGTTACGCCTGCGTGTTCCCGCCATCGGAAGCGGTCGAGGAGGCCTTGTGCGCCACCATGGGCGTGTTTGCGCCCTTGGTCGGCATGGTGGGGACGGTGCAGGCTGCCGAAGCCCTCAAGCTGCTCTGCGGCATCGGTCGGCCGCTGACCGGCCGCCTGCTGATGGTCGATGGCCGAAACATGGACTGGAACGAGGTGCGCGTGCCGCGCCATCCGGCCTGCCCGGTCTGCAGCGCTGCATCCACGGGCCACGCCCCGGGCTGAGGGCTACTTGACGGCGCCGGCCGGGATGGCCGCAGCGGCGCGCGGCGCGGCCGCCTGCTGGATCACCTGCCTGCAGTCGGCATTCTGTCCCGGGCCGGTTTCAATGGTGGCGGCCAGCGCCAGCAGCGGATTGAGGGCCGCCAGTGCCAGCGCGATACCGGCACGGCCGGCCAGCGCGCCCTTGTCGGGCGCCGCCGTCGGCGCCCCGAAGGTGCCGCCGATGTTGAGGGGCGAACGCAGGCTCAGGATGCTGGCGTCCTTGGGCGACGGCTCGAGCCGGATGTTCAAGGTCTCATCGGCCAGGCTGATGGTGCCGGCGCCATCAATCACCGTGTCGACGGTGTCCAGCACAATCGCCTTGCTGGTCATCAGCCCCTTTTGAACGTCAAACGCCGCCGCCGCACAACGCAGCCGCACGTTGCGGTCGCCGCGCACCAGGAACTTGATGATCTCGCCGCCGTCCAGGCCCATGAACTCCAGCAGGATGTTGCTGATCTGGCCGGAGCCCATCAGGAAAGCCACATTGCCGGAGGACGAAGCCAGCACCTGGGCCGTCGAGCTGCCGCTGCCCTTGAGGTCCACCTGGCCGCTGATCCTGCCCAGGCTGCTTTTGGTGGTTTCAATGGTCGGAAACAGGCGGTTGAGTTCAATCGCGCGCGCGTCGAGCCGGGTTTCAATCACTGTCGGCGATACCTTGCTGTTGATTGCCAGCCGACCTGCGAGCTCGCCGCCGGCGACACCCAGTTTCAGCGGATCAAGCTGCAGCACCCCGTTGTCGAGCTTGATGTCGGCGCTCATGCGGTCCAGCGGCAAGGCCTTCACATGCACGATTTTTGCAGCGCTCCAGGACACATTGGCGTTCATGGCCTTGAGGCGGGCAAAGTCGAGCTTGGCGTCGGGCAGAACCCGACCGGCACGCGCTGGCCGTTTTTGCGGGCTGGCGTTTTTTGCCATCGCGGGCGGCGCGTTGTCGGAGGACAGGCCGACGATGGGGCCCAGGTCCTCGAAGTCGAGCAGTCGCGACTGGACCTTGCCGGTCAGCAGCGGGACGGGTTTGGCATTGGTGAAGGTCAGCGCGCCATTGAGGTCCGACTTGCCCAGCACGCCGCTGATCTGGCTCACGGCCCAGCTCAGGCCCTGCTTGTCCAGTTTTCCGCGCAGCTTGTAGGGGGGCGTCCCCGGCAACACCACACCGACCAGTTTGTACAGATCCGCGAGGCTGCGGCCTTCGAGTTCAAAGGTGGCGTCAATGCCGCCGACCTCGGAAAGATTGGTCACCGTTCCCTTGGCCTTCAGGCGCGTGGCCCCCGCCGCAGCCGTGATCTCCAGCGGAAAGGTACCCGCCGTATCGGCACTCAGTTGCAGCACGCCGCCTGCCCTGCCCTGGGCCGTGAACGTCTCACCCTTCCACTTCCCCCTGGCCTTGTAGCTCAGCGGCAAGCCGGAAGAGGCCTCCGCCGCGAGACCCACATCGGCGGTGATGTCGGCACCCTGGGCACTCGCCAGGTAACTCACCACGCCCTGGTCGATCAGCAGCTGCCCGATGTCCGGCACCTTGCTTTCGTCGGAGGTGTCCTTGCCCAGCGACCAGGTGCGTTTTCCGTCAGGCTCGATCTGCAGACCGAGTTCGGGTTTTTGCAGGCTGACCAGCGGCAGCGCGATATGACCGCTCAGCAGGGGCCACAACCTGATCTGGATTTCCGCCGCCTCCGCCTTGACCAGGTAGGGCTCGCGGGCCCAGGCCGGGTTGGCGAACTCGATGCCGTCGGCAAGCACACGGATGGTGCGGCCCAGTTTCACATCCAGCTTGCGTGTGATCTCGAACTTCCGTCCGGTCTGCTCGCTGACATAACGGTTGACCGGTCCGCGCAGCAGGTCCCAGGGGAAAAACACCACCAGCAGCACCAGCAGCAGCACGACCGCCAGGACTGCCGCCGCAATCCGGGCCCACAACGCGTCGCGAAGCCTGGGGCGGGCTGGAGGAAAAGTGTTCATAAAAGTGTTGCGCTCTTGTTGATGAGGCTTCGTCGAAACCAGACCCGCCTGGGGTGCAAGAGGGACATTCAATGGCGAACCATCGATGCTCCAGTATCAGAGCAAGGCCCTCGCCCAACCATCGGCTGCTACCATGGCCGGATGTCAGCGCTGACCTACATCGGCAGACTGTAGGCAACTTCCTACAGGGCGGTCACAAGCGGCCTGTCAGAATCACTTGGCAAACATAGATACATTAGTTAACAGATCTATTTATCAGACCGAATTGAAGATCCGTGGGACTAAAAACTTACATCGTCGAAGACAACGCCACGATTCGCGACAACCTGATAGCCACGCTTGAAGAACTTGTCGGTATTGATGCCGTGGGCACGGCGGAAACGGAAAACGAGGCCAGGGAATGGCTCGGGAAAGACGGTCAGGCATGGGACCTGGCCATTGTTGATCTTTTCCTGAAACAGGGAAGCGGGCTGGGGGTGCTGGAGGCCTGTCGCAATCGCAAGGCGCAGCAGAAAGTCATTGTGCTGAGCAACTACGCCACCGCCGATATCCGCAAGCGCTGCGCCCAGCTGGGCGTGGACGCGGTTTTTGACAAATCGAATGAAATTGACGCGCTGATCAACTATTGCCTGACGCAATAGCCGCCCAGCGCCGTCCCGTCCTCAATCAATCAATCAGCTTGTTCTTCAGCGCGTAATAGGTCAGGTCGCTGTTGGACGCGAGGCTCATCTTCTCCATCACACGGGTGCGGTAGGTGCTGACGGTTTTGACGCTCAGCGACAGGGCCTTGGCAATGTCACCGGCGGTTTCACCCTTGGCGAGCTTCAGAAACACCTGAAACTCACGCTCGGACAGTTGCTCATGCGGCGTCGCGTCGTTCTTGCGATTGAGTTGCTGCGCCAGCAACTCGGCCACGGCCGGCGTGATGTAGCGCTTGCCCAGGGAAATCACGCGGATGGCGTTGACGATTTCCATCGGGTCGCATTCCTTGTTCAGGTAGCCGCTGGCGCCCTGGCGGATCAGGTTGACGGCGTAATGCTCCTCGGGATAACCGCTGAGGATCAGGATGCCGACGTCGGGCGCCTTGGCGCGGATCATGGCCAGCGCATCGATGCCGCTTTGCCCCGGCATGGACAGGTCCATGACCAGAATGTCGAGTTCCACATTGCGGACCAGGTCAATCGCTTCCCGGCCGCTGGCCGCTTCGCCGACGACGCGCAGGTCAACCTGGTCGGAAAAGAACTGTTTGAGCCCCGAACGCACGATGGCATGGTCGTCAACAATTCCAATTTTGATCATTTCAATTCCTTTTCAAGGTCTTCGTTTCAACGCGGCACAATGCTTCGACACGGCGCCACGTAATTACGCCGGGCTTTTTTGTCTCAAAAGCGATTATTCACGAATTATCGATTGAAATAGGACCGGAGATCAGGATGAGATGGTTTGCAATACCCAAAATGGCGATCAGCCTGCCCCTGGCAGTGCTGGCGGCCGCCATTTTGATCTTCATCAACGAGGCTGGTTTCCGCCTGTCCACCCAGGCCAGCACCAGCATTGAAGCGGCGCAGGAAACGCGGGGCATGGTCAACCGGCTGCTGCAGCACATGCTCGACGCCGAAACTGGCCAGCGCGGTTACCTGCTCACCGGAGATTCCAAATACCTGGAGCCTTACGACGCCGCGACCGCCGAGATCAACCAGACGCTGGACGCCCTGCGCCGGCTTTACACCCCGCACCCGGCGGATCTGGCCGAGTTCGCGGTGCTCTCGCGCAACGTGTCGCGCAAGCTGGCGGAAATGGACCTGAGCGTGCGCATGCGCAAGCAGGGCAATGAGGAGGCCTGGAAGTTCGTACTCACCACCGACGTCGGCATGGAGCAGATGAAAGCCATCCGCAGCCAGATCGCCAAGTTGATCCAGTCCAGCAACAGCAAAATGCAGGTCGCGCAGGCGCAGATCGCCAAATCGCTGCAGCTGGCGCGCCTGGGTATTGCCCTGATGGCGCTGGCCGGGCTGCTGGCGTTTTACATGTATCTGCGGCAAACCCGGGCCTTGCTGGACTCCGGCAAGCGCGAGCAGGAATCGCTGCAGCGCGAACGCGACCAGCTCGACCGGGAAGTGCGCGAACGCACGGCCACGCTGGCCGAACTGGCCACCCACCTGCAGCAGGTGCGCGAGGACGAGCGCGGCCACCTGGCCCGGGAACTGCACGACGAACTGGGCGCGCTGCTGACGGCCGCCAAACTGGACGTGGCGCGCATCAAATCGCGGCTGGGCGTCATTTCACCGGAAGCCACCGAGCGCATCCAGCACCTGATCGAAACCCTCAACAGCGGCATTGCGCTGAAGCGGCGCATCGTCGAAGACCTGCGCCCTTCGTCACTGTCGCACCTGGGCCTGGTCGCCTCGCTGGAAATTCTGGCGAGGGAATTCGAGGACCGGTCGGGACTGAGCATCAGCACCGACCTCGAAATGGTGGAGCTCGGTGGCGCCGCGCAGCTCACGGTCTACCGCCTGGTGCAGGAGTCGCTGACCAACATCGGCAAGTACGCCGAGGCGCAGCAGGCCGAAATCAGCCTGCACAACTTCGACAGCTACATTGCCGTCGAGGTCAAGGACGATGGCAAGGGTTTTGACAGCCTGAAAATCAGCGCCGCCAGCCATGGCCTGGCCGGCATGCGGCACCGCGTCGAGGCGGCGGGCGGCAAGCTCACGGTGACCTCGCGTCCCGGCGAGGGCACACGCATTTTTGCGGTGCTGCCCAAATCCGCGCTGACCGCCTGAGCCCGACCGGCTTCGCGGCCGGCCGCCGATGCGGCGCCGTCCGCTCACACTGACACACCTGGTCACCGAGGCGCCGATGCGCGGGCGCTGTGCCGATCGGCTGTGTCCTACAGCGCCTCATCGTGCAACCCCACAGGGCCATCCGGCAGCCACCGATGAACAATTCGCCGCTGCCCACCTAAGCTTGCCGCAGGTGCTTCGAATGTGAGCGCCGCAACCCATGGGCACCGCCCTGCAAGGAGATCGACATGCTGCACTATTCCGTTGTCTTTCTGGTGATTGCCCTGATCGCCGCCGTGTTTGGTTTCGGCGGTATCGCCGCCGGCGCCGTTGAAATCGCCAAGATCCTGTTTTTCATCTTCGCGATCTTCGCGGTGGTCAGCTTTGTGGTTGGCCTGATGAAAAGAAACTGACCACCACCCCCTTCTGCCCTCGCCCGGATCTCCCGGGTGAAGGACTCCCGCTTTAACTACCAGGACCCCCCATGAAAACCACCAGCTCCAGCATCCCGTCCACCCACGACACCCTGACCAGCGCACGTCACCTGTCCGATCAAATGCTCAACGGCGCGGAACACGCCGTCGAGACCAGCCGGAGCCTGGCCAACGACACGCTGGACAAGGCCGAAAGCAAGGTCCGCCAGTTGCGCGGCAGCATCGACCCGATGGTCGACAAACTCGCGACGCAGGCCCAGAAGCTGGCGCGCCAGAGCATGGACATGGCCGCGGAAGCCAGCGAACGCGCACAGCGTTCGATGCACCGCTACGCCGATGCCACCACCCGTTACGTCGCCAACGAGCCGGTCAAGGCCGTGCTGATTGCTGCGGCCGTCGGCGCCACCGTGGCGCTGCTGGTGGCAGCCGCCCGTAACCGCGATCCCCGCTAATCGGTCCGTTCCTGGCCACCACCGCTTTTCACGCCTGCCATGCTGCACCCCTTCATCTCGACCCTGATCCGCCGGCCCAATCTCCTGATCGACCATCTGGCGGGTTATGCCGAGTTGGTCCGGGAAGAAGCGTCGGAGGCCGGCGTGGACCTGATCCAGCGGGTCGTCGCCTGGGTGCTGGTGGTGATCGGCGCGATGGTGTTCCTGATCCTGGCGGGCGTGGCGCTCATGCTGGGCGCGTTCACCAGCCAGTTCCACTGGGCGCTGGTGGCCGTGCCGGCAGTGGCGCTGGTGCTGACGCTGATGGCTTTTTTCAAGGCGCGCCAACCGCTGACTCGCAGCCATTTTGCAGAGGTCAGGGCGCAGGTTGACCGCGATGCCCAGGCCTTGCGTTCGGCCGCGTGACACCGTGCAGGAACCTTCCATGACCACTGCCCTGACCGCACAACAAAGGCTGGCCGCCAGCCGTCTGGCGATTGTGCGTGACATGAACCGGGAAGACCCGGACAGCGACACGCCTGAGACCGACAGCCATGACGAAGACATCATCGAGAGCGGCATTGACGCTTCTGCCGGATCCTGGGATCTGGTCAAGCAGGTCGCGGCCTCATGGTGGCGCTCACACCCGGCGCATCTGGCGCTGGATGTGGCCAAACCCATGATGCAGGGTTATGCCCGCGAGCAGCCTGTCAAATTGCTCGGTATCGCAGCTGCCACAGGCGCCGCCCTGGTGGTGTTGCGGCCCTGGCGGCTGATCTCGCTGACCGGTGTGGGTCTGGCGCTGCTCAAGTCCACCGAAGTCTCGGGCATTGTGCAGTCGCTGATGCATGGCGGACGGCCCGACCGCCACCGATAGAACCCTTATGCAAACCGACCGGCGTGGTGCCGTCAGTCGGCAAGCTTTTCAACTCTCCGCACCAAACAGACCCATAACCTCAAGGAAAAAACCATGAAATACGCTCGCGCAATTGCCTTCGCCGCCCTCGCCGGCATCACCATCATCAGCACCGGTTGCGCCGTGGGGCGTGGTCAGCAGACAGCCGGCGCCTACGTGGATGATGCTGCCATCACCACCGCCGTCAAAGCCAAGTTTGCTGCTGACAAAACCGTGTCTGCCACCTCCCTCAACGTGGAAACGCTGAACGGCACGGTGCAACTGTCCGGTTTCGCCAAGTCGGCCACCGAAAAAGCACAGGCTGAAAACCTGGCCCGCGATACCAAGAATGTCCGCGCCGTGCGCAACGACATCGTCGTCCGTCCTTAATCCCATGGCGGCATGATCTGGCCGTCGCGCCAGATCAAAAAAGCAGGGGCCCGGTGCGAACAGCGCCGGGCCCCTGCTTTTTTTGGGCGTCGCCTGCTGCAGCCGCTGGCGCAGGCCACCCGGACCGGCACCCTGAGGGCAAAAAAAAGCCGCAACCCGAAGGCTGCGGCCTGGTGAGCAAGGCGAAATTCAGCTCGCCGACACCACCAGCTGGTTGTTGACCGAAGCCACACCCTTGACCTGTTTGGCCAGTTCGGTGGCTTTGTCCTTGGCAGCAGCCGTCGGCGCAGGGCCATTGAGGGTGACAACACCGTCCTTGGTGTCGACATTGATCTTGATGGCGCTGAGGTCCGTATCCTTGGCAAAACTCGCGTTGACCGAGGTCGTGATGACGGCATCGTCAATTTTTTCGCCCATCGTGGCAGTCGCCTGGCTGCCGGACGCCTGCGCGTCCTTGCTCGCCTCTTTCATGGCATTGCCGGCATCCTTGGCGGCCTGCTCGGTTTTGGCAATACCGGAGTCGATCGACTGGCCGACGGTTTTTCCGTCGTCAGCTTTGTTGCAGGCGGCCAGCGCCAGCAGAACGGCGACCGAACAAACGGCAGCGGCCAGGGGGCGGCGCACGGCGCCGGAAGAAGCTGAATGCTGAATCATGATGAGTCTCCTTTCAAATGAGTGGTCTGGCGCAGGGCTCAGAGCTTGTCGATGGCCTTTTTGGCGGCATCCTTGGCGCCTTCCTTGGCGTCCCCGTAACCGGCCTGGGCCTTGCCCTTGACCTGGTCGCCCAGACCCTCGGCTTCCAGACTTTCATTGCCGACCACACGGCCAGCGACTTCCTTGACCTTGCCCTTGGCTTCGTCAACGCGGCCTTCAACCTGGTGCTTGTTCATGGTGTTTCCTTTGAATGAAACCCGCCGGTATGGCAGGCGTGAATTCACTGTAGTTTCAAGCGCCGTGGCCGCCCGTCGGCGGGTACGGAATTCCATGTAGGACGCCGGCCCTCGCTGATTACGGTCTGGCGGCAGCCGGGTCACAGGGCCCGTGGCGCTTGCGGAACAGGCGCGGCGCCAGCGCGCTGCGGTCGGCAAACAGCCCGCGCGCGGCCGCCCGGGCCTGGGCCTGCTGCCTTGCATAAGGGCCCCCATCGCGGCCAAAGCCATACGACCACGCATGTCCCTGACTGACCATCCAGCCGGCGACGTCTTCGCCGTCCAGCGCCAGCGCGGCGATGGTGCGGCCATAGTCGTCCTGGCCCCGCGCGAGCACGTCGAGCCGCCGGCCCAACACGCGTGCAGCCAGGGCTTTGCGCGCCGCCCGGCCGTGGTCCTGACAGATTTCCGGCGCATCCATGCCGTCGATTCGCACTTTCAAGGGCTTGCCACCGGCTGCGGGCCGCACCCACAAGGTATCGCCATCACTGACCCGGGTGACGGTGCCTTGCCACGGCTGGACCGCGCCGGCCTGCAGGGCGCACGCCAGCCACAGCGCGGCGACCAGCACAGGTTTCCCGCTCATGCCGGTTGTGGCCGGCGACGCCGGTGCCAGACCAGGCCATACACCACGGCATTGATCAGCAGCAGCGCGCCGCCCAGCGCCCACTGCAACTCGCGCGTCAGCGCGCCGGGGTAAATCAGCGGCAGCAGGTAATACTCGACAAAACTGTCGGTGTAGCCAGCGGCACCGCCAGCCTGCCGCAGTGCGTTTTCCAGCGGTGTCAGCGGGCAGATCCAGCCGGTGAACTCCACCGTCGCGCCCCAGGCCAGCGCCGGCAGGTGCAGCCAGGGCATCCAGGACCAGCGCAAGGCGAGCAAGCCGCCGCCGACGGCAAACACGATAAACAGCAGGTGCGCCAGCAGCACGGCATCGGCCAGCCAGCCAGTCATGATTTGCTCCTCTTTTTGTAGCTGCCCATGCAGACAGGACATGGGCTGGAGGCTGATTCTTTCATGGATCTGCGGCACCGGGGAAAGGCCGGGTTCAGGCCGTGAGGATCCAGCCTTCGAGCGGATCCAGCGCCGCCGGCAGGCCGTAAAGGGCTGCGCCCTGCGCATGCTGCGTCTGCGCCCAGGCGGCCTGCACCAGGCACAGCACCGCGTCGAGACCGTCGCCGCTGGCGTCATCGACCAGCGTGTCGCGCTGCGCGTGCGTCAGTTTGAGGCGCAGGCCCAGCCGGCTCTGGCCCATCTCGAGCGCGGTGATCAGGTCCTTGCGCGCAATCAGGCGCTCCGGTGTCTGCTTGAGGCGGTCATCACTTTTGTAGGACCGGTGGCCCAGCACTTCGCGCGCCAGCAGGCCGGGGTAGGCTTCCAGCGCCACCCGCGTGGGATCGCCCGCGTGCAGGCCCGGCAGGTGGACGCCGGCGGCCAGCAGGCGCGGCACACCGGCATGCAGCATCCAGGCCACCGGCGGATTGACCCATTTCATCGACGGGCTGGAGCCGGCCGGCCGGTCGGTGGCCCGATGCGCAAACTTGCCGCCGGCTGGGCGTGCCGCACAAAACGCAGCAAAGGTCTGGCGGATGTCGGCGCGGCTCAAGGCTGCGTAATGCGCGATCAGCGCCGGCCAGCTCACCGGCCAGCCGAGCTGCTCGACCAGTTCGCGCGGCAGCCCGAACGGCAGGTCAAAAGCGCCCAGCCAGGGACCGGGCTGGCGCAGCCAGTCGTCAAACTCGTCGAGGGTGGCCAGCGCAAGCAGGCGGCTGAGCTGCACGCGCCCGCCGGCGCAACTGCCCAGGGCCAGCACAATCGGCTTGCGGCGCGTCGGGGCACTGGAAAAGTCGCATCCGACCAGCAGGGGCGTGGAATTCATGGCTCCATTTTCGCGTCAACCGAGGGCCAGCGCCATCACACCGACGGCGATCAGGGCCGCGCCAAACGCGCGCTGCACGCGGTCACCCTCGCCCAGCAGGTGGCCGCCGATCAGCGCGGCAAACAGCATGGACACCTCACGCGCCGGCGCCACATGCGACAGCGGCGCCACCTGCATCGCGTAGAGCACCAGCACATAGGACACCGGGCTGATGGTGCCGACCAGCAGCGCGTATTTCCACTGCTGGCGCCACAGCCGGCGCGCAGCCGGGCGGTCGCGCAACACCGTGGGCGCCAGCAGCGCCAGCCGCACAAAATTGCCGAGGTAGTCGACCAGGATGGGCGACATCAGCAAAAACTTCACCGCGTAGCCGTCGACCACGGTGTAGCTGGCGATGAAGGCGCCGGTCAGCAGGCCGTAGGCCATGCCCTTGTGCACGCGCTGGCGCTGCGCCGGGTCATGGGCGGCACGCAGCAGGCCGGGCCCGCCGGCAATCAGGAACACGCCGCCGACCACACCCACAATGCCGGCCAGCCCCAGCGCCGAGATCTGTTCGCCCAGCAGCACGATGGCGACCATCGAGGACAGCAGCGGCCCGGAGCCGCGCGCCAGCGGATACACCACCGTCAGGTCGGCCTTGCGGTAGCCGCGCAGCAGCACCACGTAATACAGCACATGCAACACGCCGCTGAGCGCCACCAGCGACCATTCGATCCAGCCCCAGCCAGGCAACACGCCCCAGGCGGCCCACAGCCCGACCGGCGCCCAGACCCCCATCAGCACCACACTGGTGAAAAAGGCAAAGCGCGCGTCGCCACCGGCCTTTTTGGCGGCGATGTTCCAGCTGGCGTGAATCAGCCCGGCGAGGACAACCAGCGCAAGGGCAGAAAGCGGCACTGCTCAGGCTGGCAGATCAACGCCCGGCCAGGGCCGCGGTCCGGCGCCGCCGGCCGCAAGGCGCAGCAGCGGCCTTGGGGGGCAATGACCCACGCAGCGGCGGAGCGTGGGGCTCATGCCTTCAAGCTCTGCCGCAAATGGCAGCAGTGGCCATCAGGTCTTCCAGCAGCGCCAGCGAGACCTTGCCCGACACCGAATACGGGTCGAGCTCGGCCTTTTCGGAGTATTTCAACAGGATGGAAGTGTTGACATTGGCCACATTGACCTGGCCCATGGTCCAGCCGCCGAAACGGCGCTCGCTGATTTCCTCGTAATGCAGCAGCACCACGTCGGTGTGGCGCGGGTCTTTCTGGATGTGGCCATAGAGGTCGCTGACCTGGCTGCGGCCACCCTCCAGCGCCTGCAGGAAAATGCCGCCGCCGTAACACAGGATGCCGGTGATCCCCATGGCCGGGTTGTGGCTGCGTGACTGGGCCAGGATGGACTCGGTGACTTCGCTGGAGCCGGGATCGGCCGAGCGGCTGGCGTAAAGAAGGCGTACCAACATGGCTGTATGAGTCCTTAGTTACTGCTCTTTTTCGGAATGAGGGACAAAAACTCGCGGCGCAGGTTCGGGTCCTTGAGGAACACGCCGCGCATCACGGAATTGATCATCTTGCTGTCCATGTCCTTGACGCCGCGCCAGCTCATGCAGAAGTGGCTGGCTTCCATCACGATGGCCAGACCGTCGGGCCGGGTTTTCTGCTGGATCAGGTCGGCCAGCTGCACCACGGCTTCTTCCTGGATCTGCGGGCGGCCCATGATCCACTCGGCCAGGCGCGCATATTTGGACAGGCCGATGACGTTGGTGCGTTCATTGGGCATCACGCCAATCCAGAGCTGGCCAATCACGGGGCAGAAGTGGTGCGAGCAGGCGCTGCGCACGGTGATCGGGCCGACGATGATCAGCTCGTTGAGGTGTTCGGCGTTCGGAAACTCGGTGATGGTCGGGCCAGGCACATAACGGCCCTTGAACACCTCGTTGAGGTACATCTTGGCGACCCGGCGCGCGGTGTTCTGGGTGTTGTGGTCGCCGACGGTGTCGATCACCAGGCTGTCGAGCACGCCCTGCATCTTGCCCTCGACCTCGTCCAGCAGCTTTTCCAGTTCGCCCGGTTCGATGAAGGCGGCGATGTTGTCGTTGGCGTTGAAGCGCTTCTTGGCCGCGGCCAGGCGCTCGCGGATCTTGACGGAGACCGGTGTGCCCTCTTCGTCAGGGGTCGCCTGGCCTGCAGGTGAGTCGGATTTCATAAGCATGGCCAATGTTACCAGCCCGCCCGGAATTGGTCATGTCCGTGGTTTATGCAGGGTTTAGGCCTCCAGCCCATGCTGCATATGGGCAGGCAGCTATAAATTCAGGAGCGATTTGAGCTCGTCCAGGGTATTGGCCTGGTGCACGGGCTTGTCATCGCGGATGCGCAGCATGCGCGGGAAACGCACGGCCAGGCCGCTTTTGTGGCGCGGGCTGCGGTTGATGCCCTCAAAACCGAGTTCAAACACCAGCGTGGGCTTGACGCTGCGCACCGGCCCGAATTTTTCCAGCGTGGTCTTGCGGATCACGCTGTCGATGTATTTGAACTCTTCATCGGTCAGGCCCGAATAAGCCTTGGCAAAGGCAACAAGCTGCAGTCCTTCCGGCCTGGCGGGTTCCCGTTTTTCGATCGCCTTGACCACCGCTGCCGCCTCCGCGGCATCCTGCGGCGCCCGGTTCCAGACCGCAAAGGTGTAGTCGGTGTACAGCGACGCGCGCCGCCCATGGCCGGCCTGCGCGTAAATCAGCACGCCGTCGATGGTCAGCGGGGCGATCTTCCATTTCCACCACAGGCCATCGGCCTTGGTGCGGCCGGTGCCGTAGGCCGCGTCCAGGCGCTTGAGCATGAAACCCTCGACGCCGCGCTGCCGCGACTCGCTGCGCAGCACCTCAAACGCTTCCCAGGAGGGCAGCCGCTCCACCGGTGAGATCCTCAAGGGCGTGTCGGCCAGCAGCTGCTCGAGCTGTTCGCGCCGGACACGCTGCGGCTCGGCACGCAGGTCCTGGCCGCCGAGTTCGAGCAGGTCATAGGCCATGAAGGTCACCGGCGCATCAGCCAGTATTTTTTTGCCCAGGGTCTTGCGGCCAATACGCTGCTGCAGCAGCGCAAAACTGGCTGGCCGGCCGCTTGCGTTTTCGGGCGCACCGGCGTCCGTGGCCCAGACCAGAATTTCGCCGTCGAGCACCGTGCCGTCAGGCAGCGGCTGCGCCAGCGCGACGATTTCCGGGAAGCGCTCGGTGACCAGCTCCTCACCGCGCGACCACAACCAGACCTGGCCGGCGCGTTTGACGATCTGGCCGCGGATGCCGTCGTATTTCCATTCGACCTGCCAGTTGTCGACCGGGCCCAGCTTCGCGTCCAGGTCTTCCAGCGGTGTGTCGAGCTGGTGCGCCAGAAAAAACGGGTAGGGCTGGCCGGCATCACGGACATCACCCTCTGCCCCCGCCACATCGGCCAGGAGCGCTTCATATTTGACCGCGGACGGCATCACCTTCGCATCCATGTAACCCATCATGCGTTGCGCGATGCGTTTGGCGTCGATGCCGGAATGCGCCGCCAGCGCGCGCTGCACCAGCAGCTTGCTGACGCCGACCCGAAAACCGCCGCCGACCAGCTTGACCAGCAGGAAGCGGCCCTGCGCGTCCAGCGCCTGCCAGTAGCCGCGCACGCGCCGCGCCACCTCGTCGTCGGGCAGGCCGCGCAGCGGCAGCAGGCGGTTTTCCACCCAGTCGGCCAGGCCCAGGTCCGACTCGGTGGCCTGCAAGGGCAGGATGTAGGCAATGGTTTCGGCCAGGTCACCGACCGCCTGGTAACACTCCTCGAACAGCCAGTCGTCTATGCCGGCGGCCTCGCAGGCCAGCGCGCGCAAGGTCGCGGTCTTCACCACCTGGCGCGGCTTGCCGCCCGCCAGGAAATACACCGCCCAGGCCGCGTCGGGCGCCGGCGTGCGCGCGAAATAACGCTGCAAGGCCTCGACCTTGGCCTTGGTCGAGGTGGTGCTGTCGAGCTCGGCAAACAGGTGCGCAAAATGTTTCATGGCGCGCCCTGCCCTGCCGCATCGGGCGGCCCGGGCGCCGGCTGGACCTGCTCCTCGACCGGGTCGTCGCCGTATTCGGTGTGAAAGGCTTCGGCCTGCAGGCCCTGCTCGCTCAGGTAACGCACCAGCACCGGCACGCTGCCATGGGTGACGATCACACGCTGCGCGCCGGTCGCGCCGATCGCGCCCATCAGGCCGGGCCAGTCGGCGTGGTCACTGAGCACAAAACCCTTGTCGTAGCCGCCACGCCGGCGCGCGCCGCGCAGTTGCATCCAGCCGCTGGCAAAGGCGTCGCTGAAATCGCCGAAACGTTTCGCCCAGGGGCCGCCCGCCGCACTCGGCGGGCACAAGACCAGCGCGCGCTTGAAGTCGGCGGGATCGCTGACCTCGTCCACCGTCAGCGTCGCCGGCAGATCGACACCGGCCGCGCGGTAGGCCGTGTTGAGTGTCTGTACCGCGCCGTGCACGATGATGGGCGCAATCGAAGGGTCCACGCCGCTCAGGATGCGCTGCGCCTTGCCGAAGCTGTAACACATGAGCACGCTGGCCCGGCCCAGCGCCACATTGCCGGCCCACCAGCTGTTGATTTCCGCAAACAACTCGGCATCGGGGCGCCAGCGGTAAATCGGCAGGCCGAAGGTGGATTCGGTGATGAACACATCGCAGCGCACCGGCTCGAAGGGCGTGCAGGTGGCGTCCGGCGCCACCTTGTAGTCACCACTGGCGACCCAGGTCTGGCCGCCGTGTTCAAGGCGTACCTGGGCCGAACCCAGCACATGGCCGGCCGGGTGCAGCGAAAGACTGACCCCGTTGTGAACGACCTGCTGGCCATAGGCCAGGCTCTGCAGCGTGATGTCCTGCCCCAGGCGCGAGCGCAACACGCCCTCGGCCGGTGTGGCCGCCAGGTAGTGGCCGTGGCCCATACGCGCATGGTCGGCATGGGCATGCGTGATGACGGCGCGGTCCACCGGCCGCCACGGGTCGATGTAGAAGTCGCCGGGCGGGCAGTACAGGCCTTCGGGCCGCTGGACAATCAGGTCCTGCATGTCGGGCGGAAACTCCGGAAAAAAAAAGGGAGGTCCAGAATACGCTGGCCCGCGGCAGGCCCGCTGTAGGCGGCGGGAGCCAGCCGGCGTGCGTGTCCGGCCATCGCGGCGCCTTCAGGCCGTCCAGAACTGCGGCAGCATCAGGATCGCCTCGGCATTCGACGGCGAATAACAGCGGTCGGCGGCCTCGCGCCAGGGCAGCCACTGGAAGGCCGTGTGTTCACGCGGGCTCAGGCTGACGCCGGTGCCGGGCGGCACACACAGGCTGAACACATGTTCGGTGTTGCGGGTGACCCCGGGCGCGTAGCGCGCGCGCCAGGCCGGGTAGATCTCGTAGACGTTGCTGAGCGACCAGTCGCGAAAATCCGCTGCGCCGGCCGTGATGCCGGTTTCCTCCAGCACTTCCCGCGCCGCCGTCTGCACCAGATCTTCCTGCGGGGTGTCGCGGGAACCGGTCACGCTTTGCCAGAAGCCGGGCTGGTCGGCGCGTTCCAGCAGCAGCACCTCCTGCTGCGGCGTGTGGATCACCACCAGCACCGACTCGGGGATCTTGTAGCGTGTCATGCCGGGCCTCCCGATGAACCGTCGCAATTTCAAGCCAAATCAGGCCTCAGCCCATGTCGGGCATGGGCCAGACGCTATCAATACCATAGCGTCTGGCAGCCCGCCCAGCCTCAGGCGGCTTGCGGCGTGCGCAGCCGGATATGCAGCTCCCGGAGCTGCTTCTCGTCCACCGGGCTGGGCGCGTGGGTCAGCAGGCACTGCGCACGCTGCGTCTTCGGGAAGGCAATCACGTCGCGGATCGATTCGGCGCCGGTCATCATGGTCACGATGCGGTCCAGGCCGAAGGCCAGGCCGCCGTGCGGCGGCGCGCCATACTGCAGCGCATCCAGCAGGAAGCCGAATTTTTCCTGCGCCTCTTCGGGACCGATCTTCAGCGCGGTGAACACCTTGTTCTGCACGTCGGCGCGGTGGATACGCACCGAGCCGCCGCCGAGTTCCCAGCCGTTGAGCACCATGTCGTAGGCCTTGGAGATGCAGCGTCCCGGGTCGGTGTCCATCCAGTCTTCATGGCCGTCCTTGGGCGCGGTGAACGGGTGGTGCACCGCGCTCCAGCGCTGCGCGCCTTCGTCGTATTCGAACATCGGGAAGTCCACCACCCACAGCGGCTTCCAGCCGGCGGTGAACACGCCGGCCTTCTTGCCGAAGGGCGACAGGCCGATCTTCAGGCGCAGCGCGCCCATGCTGTCGTTGACGATCTTGGCCTTGTCAGCGCCGAAGAAAATGATGTCGCCGTTCTGCGCGCCGCTGCGCTGGAGGATGTTCGCCACCGCCGCGTCATGGATGTTCTTGACGATGGGGCTTTGCAGGCCGTCGCGGCCCTTGCTGACATCGTTGACCTTGATCCAGGCCAGGCCCTTGGCGCCGTAGATCTTGACGAATTCGGTGTAGCCGTCGATCTCGCCGCGGCTCATTTCGGCCCCGCCCGGCACACGCAGCGCCACCACACGGCCGCCCGGCGTGGTCGCCGGCGCACTGAACACCTTGAAGTCCACGTCGCCCATGATGTCGGTCAGCTCGGTGAATTCGAGGTTCACGCGCAGGTCCGGCTTGTCGGAGCCGAAGCGGTGCATCGCATCGGCATAGGTCATCACCGGGAACTCACCGAGGTCGGTCGCCAGCACGGTCTTGAAGATGTTGCTGATCATGCCCTGGAACATGTCGCGGATGTCCTGCTCGCCCATGAAGGACGTCTCGATATCGATCTGCGTGAATTCGGGCTGGCGGTCGGCGCGCAGGTCCTCGTCACGGAAACATTTGGTGATCTGGTAATAACGGTCGAAGCCGGCCACCATCAGCAGCTGTTTGAACAGCTGCGGGCTTTGCGGCAACGCGAAGAACTGGCCTTCGTTGACGCGGCTGGGCACCAGGTAGTCGCGCGCGCCTTCGGGCGTGCTTTTGGTCAGCATCGGCGTTTCGATGTCGATGAAGCCGTTGGCGTCGAGGAACTTGCGGGTTTCCATGGCCACGCGGTAACGCAGCATCAGGTTGTTCTGCATGTAGGGGCGGCGCAGGTCCAGCACGCGGTGGGTCAGACGGGTGGTCTCGGACAGGTTGTCGTCGTCGAGCTGGAACGGCGGCGTGACGCTGGGGTTGAGCACGATCAGCTCATGGCACAAGACCTCGATCTTGCCGCTTTTGAGCGCCTCGTTGACGGTGCCTTCGGGACGCGCCCGCACCAGGCCCTTGATCTGCACGCAGAACTCGTTGCGCACACCTTCGGCCGTGGCGAACATGTCGGCGCGGTCCGGGTCGCACACCACCTGCACATAACCCTCGCGGTCGCGCAGGTCGATGAAAATCACGCCGCCGTGATCGCGCCGGCGATTGACCCAGCCGCACAGGCTCACGGTTTGGCCCAGCAGGGCTTCGGTCACCAGACCGCAATAGTGGGAACGCATTTGGGAAGTCATAAATAAATCGCTTGTGCTTGTGAACGCTTGCGCGCTCCGGAAAGAAAACTATTTCGGCTTGTAGCTGGCGGCGCTGCCGGGCACCACCACGCCCATGGAAATCACATAGGTCAGGGCCTCATCGACGCTCATCTTCAGTTCGATGCAGTCGGCGCGTTTGAGCATGACGAAGTAGCCGCCGGTCGGATTCGGGGTGGTCGGCACATACACACTCATGTAGTCGCCGGTGAGGTGGTTGGCGACATCGCCGCCCGGCATGCCGGTCTGGAAGGCGATGGTCCAGACACCCTCGCGCGGCCACTGCACCAGCAGCGCCTTGCGGAAGGCATTGCCATTTTCGGAGAACAGCGTGTCCGACACCTGCTTGACGCTGGAATAAATCGAACGGACGATGGGAATGCGGCTGAGCAGGGCATCCCACCAGCGCACCAGCTTGCGGCCCAGAAAATTGGAAGCCACCGCCCCTATCGACAGCACGATGGCCAGCGCCAGCAACACGCCGAAACCGGGAATGTGAAAACCCAGCAGCCGGTCCGGTTGCCAGGCCACAGGCAGGATCTGCAGCGTCTGGTCCAGCGTGCCGATCACCCAGTTCAGCAGCCACACCGTGATGGCCAGCGGCACCAGCACCAGCAGCCCGGCAAGCAGCCATCGGCGCAAGGCGTTCATCAGCTCGCCTTGGGGGGGGTCACGGAGCCGCCCGCCGGCGCGGCCGGGGCAGCAGGCGCCGGGGCAGCCGCAGGCTTGGCAGCCGAGTCGGCCGGTTTGCCCTCAGCGGCGGCAGGCGCCGGCGCTTCGCTGCCGCTGACCGGCGGGACGGCCGTGGCACCGCCGCCACCGCGGAAATCGGTCACATACCAGCCGGAACCCTTGAGCTGGAAACCGGCCGCGGTCAGCTGCTTCTTGAAGGCGGGGGCACCGCATTGGGGACAGTCGCTCAGCGGCGCATCGGACATTTTTTGCAAAACGTCCTTTTGATGCCCGCAGGACTCGCATTTGTAGGCGTAGATTGGCATGGTTCTGGAAGGTTTTGTCGGGGATGTCTGCGCCTGCGCAGCACGCAGGATGCAAAACCTTCAATTATAGGCGCGGGGATGCGCCCCGGCGATCCGGGGCGGTATCCCGCTGCCGCGGACGGCTCAGGCTTCGGTCGTCAGCCGGTGGTGGCTGCCGCGGCGGTCGTCGAGGGTCTGCGGGGTCAGCGATCCGACCAGCATGCCCAGGGTGGCGGCCAGCACGCCGGCCAGCTGGGCCGGGAACTGCTCGCCCAGGGTGCTGAAGGTGAACAGCAGCCACACGCCAATGCCGCAGACCACGGAAAACACCGCGCCCTGGGTGCTGGCCCGTTTCCAGTACAGCCCAAACACCAGCGGAATGAAGGCGCCGACCAGCGGCACCTGGTAGGCCCCCGACACCATCTCGTAAATCGAGGTGCCCTGCATGAAAATGGCATACGCCAGCACCAGGCCGCTGAACACCAGCACCGTGGTCCGCATCAGCTTGAGCTCGTGTTTGTCACTCATGCGCGGCTTGAACTGGCGCCAGATGTTCTCGACAAAGGTCACGCTGGGCGCCAGCAGGGTGGCCGACGCGGTGGACTTGATGGCCGACAGCAGGGCCCCGAAAAACAGCACCTGCATGATGAAAGGCATTTTCTGCAGCACCAGCGTGGGCAGGATCTTCTGGGGATCTTCCTTGAGCAGCAGCGCGGTCTGCTCCGGCATGATGATCAGCGCGCTGGCCACCAGGAACATGGGCACAAAGGCAAACAGGATGTAGAAAATGCCGCCCAGCACCGGCCCCTTGGTGGCGGCGCCAACGCTGTTGGCCGACATCACGCGCTGGAACACGTCCTGCTGCGGGATCGAGCCGAACATCATGGTGATCGCCGCGGCAAGGAAAAACATCATGTCGTGGAAGTTGGGCTCCGGCCAGAAGCGGAACAGGTCCTGGCTGGTGGCCAGGGCGATCACCTTGTCGGCGCCGCCCGCCAGGTTGCCGGCAAACACGGCCAGCACCGCCAGGCCCACCACCAGCACAATCATCTGGATGAAATCGGTCACCGCCACCGACCACATGCCGCCGAACAGGGTGTAGGCCAGCACCGAGGCCGTGCCGATGAACATGCCGGCCGTGGTCGAGATCGCGCCGCCCGACAGGATGTTGAACACCAGCCCGAGCGCGGTGACCTGGGCTGCCACCCAGCCGAGGTAGCTGATCATGATGATGATGGAGCAGGCCACCTCGACGGTGCGGCCGTAACGTTCGCGGTAATAGTCGCTGATGGTCAGCAGCGACATCCTGTAGAGCTTGGCGGCAAAAAACAGGCCCACCAGGATCAGGCAGGTGCCGGCGCCAAACGGGTCCTCGACCACGCCATTGAGGCCGTTTTCCACAAATTTGGCGGGAATGCCGAGCACCGTCTCGGAGCCAAACCAGGTGGCAAACGTGGTGGTCACGATCATGATCAGCGGCAGGTTGCGCCCGGCGATCGCGTAATCGGCGGTGTTTTTGACGCGCCTGGCGGCGTACAGGCCGATGATGATGGTGATCAGAAGGTAGACGAAAACCAGGGTCAAGAGCACAGCAGCCTCCTCGGGAATGCGTGATTATCACCACATTTTCGGGGCCCGGCGGCCGCGCCGGATGACACGACCGGAAGCGGCCGACCGGCCTAGAAAACGCGGATGCGCAGCATCAGCTGCATCGCAAGCAGACCCAATGCAAAACCCAGGCCACCATAAATCAGCCCCTGCAACAGCCGGTTGGTGCGTTTTTGCTCCTGCAGCAGTTCCTGCAGTTCGCGATGGTTGCCGCCGGACTGGTTTTTCAGGTACTGCTGCAGCAGGCGCGGCAGGCCGGGCAACAGCTTGGCATAGGTGGGCGCCTCGGCCTTGAGCTGCTCCAGCAGCTTTTCGGGGCCGACCTGCTCGAGCATCCAGGTCTCGAGGAAAGGCTTGGCCGTGCTCCACAGGTCCAGGTCCGGATCGAGCTCGCGGCCCAGCCCCTCGATGTTGAGCAGGGTTTTCTGCAGCAGCACCAGCTGCGGCTGGATCTCGACATGGAAGCGGCGCGAGGTCTGGAACAGGCGCATCAGCACCATGCCCAGCGAGATTTCCTTGAGCGGACGGTCAAAATAGGGTTCGCAGCAGGCGCGGATGGCCGACTCGAGCTCATCGACGCGTGTCTGTGCAGGCACCCAGCCGGACTCGATGTGCAGCTCGGCCACGCGTTTGTAGTCGCGCCGGAAAAACGCGCTGAAGTTCTGCGCCAGGTATTCCTTGTCCACCTCGGTCAGCGTGCCGACGATGCCGAAGTCCAGCGAGATGTAGCGGCCGAAGGTGGCCGGCTCCAGGCTGACCTGGATGTTGCCGGGGTGCATGTCGGCGTGGAAGAAGCCGTCGCGGAACACCTGGGTGAAAAAGATGGTGACACCGTCGCGCGCCAGCTTTTTCATGTCCACGCCGGCATCGCGCAGACGCTGCACCTGGCTGATGGGCACACCGTTCATGCGCTGCATCACCATCACGTCGGGCATGCAGAAATCCCAGACCATCTCGGGAATCAGCACCAGGTTCAGGTCCTGCATGTTGCGCCGTAGCTGCGCCGCATTGGCCGCTTCGCGCAGCAGGTCCAGCTCGTCATGCAGGTACTTGTCGAACTCACCGACCACCTCGCGCGGCTTCAGGCGCTTGCCGTCGGCCGACAGGCCTTCGACCCAGCCCGCCATCATGTGCATCAGCGCCAGGTCTTTTTCGATCGCGGGCAGCATGTTGGGACGCAGCACCTTGACCGCGACCTCGCGGCCATCGGGCAGCGTGGCGAAATGCACCTGCGCAATCGAGGCGCTGGCCACCGGCTGGCGCTCGAAGGACGCAAAGATGGCGGTGATCGGCCGGCCGAACGATTTTTCAATGATCGCGATCGCGATGCCGGAATCGAAGGGCGGCACCCGGTCCTGCAGCCGCGCCAGCTCATTGGCGATGTCCAGCGGCAGCAGGTCGCGGCGGGTCGACATGACCTGGCCGAACTTGACAAAAATCGGCCCCAGGCTTTCCAGCGCTTCGCGCAGGCGCGCCCCCCGCGGCGAGCGCAGGTCGCGGCCGATGGACACCACCCGCGTCAGCGTGCGTATCCAGGGCTTGCTGAAACTCGACAGGACCAGCTCGTCGAGCCCGAAGCGCAGCACCGTCCAGACGATAAAAATGCCCCGGAACAGCCGGCTCATGAACTGGCTTTCGGCGGCTCGGGAACCGGCGGCACCGTCACGGCGCCGGACGCGGAAGCCGCCGGCGCCTGGGCCAGGAACTGCCGCAGGCCGGCCATGGCCTGGCGGGCGAAGCCGGCCAGCGTGTGGGCCGGAACGTCACCGATGAGGCGGGACAGGTCTTCCTCCACATCCCAGCGCAGGTTGTCGGCCAGCCAGCCCAGTTCGGCCGCCAGTTGCACATCACCTTCAATCTTGACTGGCGGCGGCTTGCCGGCCAGCACCGACTGCACCACGACCGACGGCGATTCGGCGGCCACAGCCAGCAGCAGGTCAGGTTTGGCGCCCGGCGCAGCCCGGTCCAGCAGGCCAGCCGGCGTGATCAGCAGGTCCAGCGCAAACACCCCCCAGCGCACATGGACCACACTGCCCTTTTTGCGCAACAAGCGGTTCTGCGCCTCTTTTTCCTGCATCAGCACATGGTTCAGGAACAGCACCAGCTTTTGCTGCCCTTCATCGACCACCCAGGCGGGCGGCTGAAAACGGGTGGCCAGGGATTGCAGAAATGAAAAAGGGGACGTGGTGTTGGTGCGCATACGCCCCCGATTTTGCAGCAGATTGAAAAAGCCCCGTCACCGCGCGAGCGATGAAGGGGCTTTCAGGACCAGCAAGCGCCGGTCGTGGGGGCTTATTGAAGCGCCTGGACGCCGGCCACCAGCCAGCCGCCACCGCTGCGCGGCTTGGTCATGTTCCAGACCTCACGGAACGGGCTGGCGCCGGCCGAGGCGTCTTCGCGGATCATGCCGGAGAACTCGACGCTGGCCATGTAGACGTCGCTGAGTTCCTCGATGCCCAGCAGCTTGGCTTCGAGCATCACCACATCGGTCTTGTTGACGCTGCCGCCGGTGTGCGACTCGCGGTCGGCGAGCTGGGCCTTGATCTGCTCCAGCATCTCGTCGGTCATCATCGCGCGCAGGCTGTTCACATCGGAACGGTCCCAGGCGTCCTGCAGCGTGACGAAATTGGTCTTGCAGGCACGCAGGAAACCTTCAGCGTCAAAACCGTCGGGCACGCCCCAGGCCTGGGAGCCGGCCAGACCCGAGCCGATCATCGAACCACCGGCCGCCTTGCTGGCGTCAAAGGCCATGCTGTTGCGTTCCCAGGGGCGGGCCGAGGCATCGTTGCCGACATTCTCGGGGCTGTAGTTGCGTGGCGTCGCTGCGTTGCCGGCGCCTTGCATGGCGTAAGGCGTGGCGCCCTGGCCATTGCCGGCCTTGAGCCTGCGCATCACAAAACCGACCACCACCATCACCAGCAGCGCCAGCAGCGCGAACATGATGATCTGGCCGAAGGCGCCGCCCAGGCCGAGCGAGGAAGCCAGCCAGGCCAGACCGAGGCCGGCGGCCAGACCGCCGAGCATGGCGCCCCAGGGCTTCTTCGGCGCTGCGGCAGCGGTGTTGGCGGGCGGCGTTGCCGGCGGGGTCGCCTGGCGCTGCGTCACGTTGGACGACTGGCGCCCGACCGAGCCACCGCCGCCCATGCGTTTGGCCTCTGCGGCGGGCGAATACGCCAGCAGCATGGTGACGGCCAGCACGGCCGAGAGAATTGCAGACCAGAATTTCATGACGTCTCCTCTATGTAATTGCTCAGCACTTGATTCCAACATGTAATGCCACCACCCCGCCAGTGAGGTTGTGATAGTCCACATGACCAAAACCACCTTTATGCATCAGGGCCTTTAGCTCGTCCTGACCGGGATGCATGCGAATCGACTCCGCCAGGTAGCGGTAACTCGAGTCATCGTTGGCCACCAGCTTGCCCAGTTTGGGCAACACATTGAAGGAGTACCAGTCGTAGACCTTCTCCAGCGGCTTGGCGATTTTTGAAAATTCCAGCACCAGCAGCTTGCCGCCGGGCTTGAGCACGCGGTTCATCTCGGCCAGCGCCAGGTCCTTGTGGGTCATGTTGCGCAGGCCAAAGGCCACGGTCACGAGGTCAAAACTGGCGTCGGCAAACGGCAGTTTCTCGGCATCACACACCGTGGTCGGCAGAACCTGGCCGGCATCGAGCAGGCGGTTGCGGCCTTCACGCAGCATGGCTTCGTTGATGTCGGTGTGGACCACCCGGCCGGTGCTGCCGACCTTGGGGGCAAAGGCCAGCGCCAGGTCACCGGTGCCGCCGGCGATATCCAGCACGCTCTGGCCTTCCTTGACGTCAGCCACCATCACGGTGTAGGCCTTCCAGACGCGGTGCAGACCCATGGACATCAGGTCGTTCATCACGTCGTACTTGGGCGCGACCGAATCGAACACGCCGCGCACGCGGCTGGCCTTGTCTTTTTCGTCGACAGACTGGAATCCGAAATGGGTGCTGCTCATAAATGAATGCTAGGGGTGAAAGCCGGCAATTCAAGCGACAACCCTGTCGCCGCGTGGGGCATTGCCCGGCATTTATGTTGAAAAACAACACCGGCCCATGTCCGACGGACACGGGCAGCTATGAAATTGATAGTGAACTCAAAAAAGGCGGCCGTACGCATCAATGGCTGCTGCAGCCATGACCGCCGGCAGCCACCATGGGCGCGTCGCGCTGCATGCCGGCCGCTTCCAGGCGCTGGGTGTAGTCGGCCCACAGGCGGTCCTGCTCCGAACCGAGAAAGTACAGGTAGTCCCAGGAGAAGATGCCGCTGTCGTGGCCGTCGGAAAACACCGGTTTGACCGCGTAGTTGCCGATGGGCTCGAGCTCGACCACCGTGACCTCGCGCTTGCCGGTCTGCAACACCTCCTGGCCCGGCCCGTGGCCCTGGACTTCGGCCGACGGTGAATACACCCGCATCAGCTCGAACGGCAGCCTGAATTCGGCGCCGTCGGAAAACGCGATTTCGAGGATGCGCGACTGGCCGTGCACCGTCAGTGCGGTCGGTGTCGGGGTTCCGGGTTGCAGGCCTGCCATGGTGTTCTTTCGGTGAATCAGACCAGCACGCGCTCAATGCCGCCGTTGTTGGCCGCCGCCACGTACGAGGGCAACCACTGCTGGCCGAGGATCTGGTTGGCCATTTCGACGACGATGTAGTCGGCCTCGAGCAGGCCGTTGTTCAGGTCGTTGCCGTAGCGGGACAGGCCCTGCAGGCAGCTCGGGCAACTGGTGAGGATCTTGACGTTGCCGGTCGCCGCCACGGCGCCGCTGGCGCGCAGCGTGGCCTCGTCCTTGCGCAGTTCTTCTTCCTTGCGGAAGCGGATCTGCGTGGAGATGTCGGGGCGCGTCACGCCCAGCGTGCCGGATTCGCCGCAGCAGCGGTCCGACTTGAGCACCTGGTCGCCGAGCAGCGCCTTGACGGTTTTCATCGGCTCCTGCAGCTTCATCGGTGTGTGGCAGGGGTCGTGGTACAGATACCCGGCGCCGGGCTGGTCGGTGCGCAGCGTGATGCCTTTTTCCAGCAGGTACTCGTGGATGTCGATGATGCGGCAGCCCGGGAAAATTTTCTCGAACTCGTAACCCTGCAGCTGGTCGTAACAGGTGCCGCAACTGACCACCACGGTCTTGATGTCCAGGTAGTTCAGGGTGTTGGCCACGCGGTGGAACAGCACCCGGTTGTCGGTGATGATTTTTTCGGCCTTGTCGAACTGGCCGCTGCCTTTTTGCGGGTAACCGCAGCACAAATAGCCCGGCGGCAGCACGGTCTGCACGCCGGCGTGCCAGAGCATGGCCTGGGTCGCCAGGCCCACTTGCGAAAACAGGCGCTCCGAGCCGCAACCGGGGAAATAAAACACCGCCTCGGTTTCCGGCGTCGTGGTTTTCGGGTCGCGGATGATGGGAACGTAGTCCTTGTCCTCGATGTCCAGCAGCGCCCGTGCGGTCTTTTTCGGCAGGCCGCCCGGCATTTTCTTGTTGATGAAATGGATCACCTGCTCCTTGACCGGCGCGGCACCGACCGTGGCCGGCGGCTGGGCCGTCTGCTTGCGCGCCACGCGCCGCAGCAGGTCGTTGGCCAGGCGCTGCGCCCTGAAGCCGACGTCCACCATCGCGCCACGCATGAACTTGATGGTCTGCGGGCTGGTGGCGTTGAGGAAAAACATCGCGGCGGCGTTGCCGGGCCGGAAGGTCTTCTGGCCCATCTTGCGCAGCAGGTTGCGCATGTTCATGGACACGTCGCCGAAGTCAATGTCCACCGGGCAGGGGGAGAGGCACTTGTGGCAGACCGTGCAGTGGTCGGCCACGTCCTCGAACTCTTCCCAGTGCTTGATGCTGATGCCGCGGCGCGTCTGCTCTTCATACAGAAAAGCCTCGACCAGCAGCGAGGTCGCCAGGATCTTGTTGCGCGGGCTGTACAGCAGGTTGGCGCGCGGCACGTGGGTGGCGCAGACCGGCTTGCACTTGCCGCAGCGCAGGCAGTCCTTGACGCTGTCGGCGATCGCGCCGATGTCGGACTGCTGCATGATCAGCGACTCATGGCCCATCAGGCCGAAGCTCGGTGTGTAGGCGTTGGTCAAATCCGCGAACAAAGCCTCGTCCACACCCATCTTGTAAGCTTTTTTGGCTTCCAGCCCTTGTCCGACATGGGCAGGCAGCTCCTGATTTCGTAGCAGCTTGCCCTTGTTGAAGCGGCCTTCGGGATCCACGCGCAGCTTGTAGTCGGCAAACGGCTGGAGCTCGGCATCGGTCAGGAACTCCAGCTTGGTGATGCCGATGCCGTGTTCGCCGGAGATCACGCCGTCGAGCGAACGCGCCAGCACCATGATGCGGGCCACCGCCTCGTGCGCGGTCTGCAGCATCTCGTAGTCGTCGCTGTTGACCGGCAGGTTGGTGTGCACATTGCCGTCGCCGGCATGCATGTGCAGGGCGGCCCAGACCCGGCCCTTGAGCACATGCTTGTGGATGGCACTGCATTCGGCCAGGATGGGCGCAAAGGCCGCGCCTGAAAAAATCGA
>PNNC01000192.1 GCA_013824015.1 Polaromonas sp. | reverse complement strand
GAATTTCCGGATCAGATGGTCAGTTACACCGGAACACGCACTTCCCGCCATCAAAAATTTTCGCCTTCTAATATACGCACTCAGGTGCATATTTAATTTTAAAATTCATTCATCCCTTTACGCGGTACAAAAAACTTGTGAAGCATCATTTCGCACATTTCCTCCCGGGATAAGGGTTCGATCCCCTCCGGGCAGACCACCATCGCGCCTCCTTTTTGTAGCCACTGCACGGCAGTGCCGCGCTGTTAGCGAAAGGAAAACACCATGACCATCCATATCGTCAGGCTGGGCAGCCCGCGCAGTGCGAACGAAGGCCTGCGCATCGGCACGGTGCGGCGGCCGCCGCGCGGCGTGCCCAGGGCCGAATTTGCGTCGCAGGACTGGTACGACGTCTGGTACCCGAACCTGGCGCCCAGCGTCGAGACCATGAAGCTGGGCCAGTCGGTCGAGACCGACCGGGATTGGGCCGCCTTCAGCAAAAAATACCGCGCCGAAATGAACGAAGCCGGGGCCAGCCGCAACCTCGACCTGCTCGCGGCGCTGTCACATCAAACGAATTTCGCGATGGGTTGTTATTGCGACAACGAGGCGCGTTGCCATCGCTCGCTGCTGCGGGACCTGCTCCAGGAACGTGGCGCCCTGGTCGTGTAGCCCGTCAAAAAGCCCCGAAGCGGCTGGCGCGTTCGGGGCTGTTTGCTTCAGGCCTGCGCCCGGGATTCCGGCTCAGAGTTTGACGTACTCGTACTCGACCGCGTTGGCATTGATGCCGCGGTCCGGTGGGGCGATCCAGCCGGCCATCTTGCCCGGCTCGGTCACGCGGTGCATCAGGCTGTGGATGAAGGTCTTGTCGGCGTCGTTGGGCAGCCATTCGTCCTTGCGCGCATTGAACTCGGCTTCGCTGAGCGGATGGCCCTGCGGGTCGGTGTGCGCACCGGCCCAGGCGCCGACGCTGCGGCGGAAGCGGGTGTTGGGCAGGCTCAGCTCGAAGTCCACGCCGGCGCGTTTGATCGCCATGTTCCAGCGGGTCACGCCGACATTGCAGTCCTTCACGTATTCGAGCCGCGTGATCTCGTTCATGCCGTTGCGTGTCGAGATCGTTTCGTTTTTCAGGCCGCCCTTGCCGTCCGGCACCTGGATGACCATCTCGCTGTCGAGCTCGACGTGGTCGGCAAACTTGGCTTCGTCCGGACGGCCCTTGATGCCGTTGCTGAAGTAATTGGCGGCGTTGGACGAGGCTTCCGAGCCAAACAGGTCCAGCGAGGACGTGAACCAGAAATTCATGAACTTCTGGATCGTCGGCAGGTCGATCACGCCGGCCTTGCGCAGGCTGTCGACGTTGTCGGTGTCCAGCTCCTTCATCACTTCCAGCGTGCGCTTGATCACGCGGCCTATGCCGGTCTCGCCGACAAACATGTGATGCGCTTCTTCGGTCAGCATGAAACGCGTGGTGCGTGCCAGCGGGTCAAACGCGCTTTCGGCGAATGACTTGAGCTGGAACTTGCCGTCGCGGTCGGTGAAGTAGGTGAACATGAAAAAACTCAGCCAGTTGTCCATGGGCTCGTTGAAGGTGCCCAGGATGCGCGGCTTGTCGGCGTCGCCGCTGTGGCGGGTCAGCAGCTCTTCAGCTTCCTCGCGGCCGTCACGGCCGAAGTGGGCATGCAACAGGTACACCATGGCCCACAGATGCCGCCCCTCTTCCACGTTGACCTGGAACAGGTTGCGCAGGTCGTACAGCGAAGGTGCGGTGTGGCCCAGCAGGCGCTGTTGCTCGACCGAGGCCGGCTCGGTGTCGCCCTGGGTCACGATCAGGCGACGGAAGGCGCTGCGGTACTCGCCCGGCACTTCCTGCCAGACGTCCTGGCCCATGTGGTCGCCAAAACCGATCTTGCGGTTTTCCTCCTGGTCGGCCAGGAAGATGCCCCAGCGGTAGTCAGGCATCGGCGTGTAGCCGTAGCTGGCCCAGCCGGAAGCATCGACGCCGACGGCGGTGCGCAGGTAGACCTCTTTAGCGTTGAAGTCGCTCGGGCCCATCTCGTCCCACCAGCTCATGAAGGCCGGCTGCCAGTGCTCGAGCGCGCGTTGCAGCTGGCGGTTCTCGCCGAGGTTGACATTGTTGGGGATCAGGGCTTGCAGGTCAATGGTGCTCATGGTGTTTCCTTTGGTGGGTGTCATTGCGGACTCGATCCGCAATCCATGTCACGCAGTCCCCTGGCTGTCGAAACATGGATGCCGGATCAGGTCCGGCATGACAGAAAAGTTGGTCGTTAAATCCGCTTCCAGTCGAATTTGGCTTTCTTGCCGGTTCCAAATAATTTGAGGGCGCCGTCTTCACCGACCGCATTCGGACGGATGAAAATCCAGTTCTGCCAGGCCGAGAGGCGGCCAAACACGCGTGTTTCCATGGTCTCCTTGCCGGGGAAACGCAGCGAGGCTTCCATGCCGGTCATGGCGTCGGGCGACATCGACGCGCGTTCTTCCAGCATGATGCGGATCTCGTCGTCCCAGTCGATGTCGTCGGGGCTCAAGGTCACCAGCCCGAGTTCCAGCGCCTGGTCGGCGCGCAGCTTGCTGTCGCCGAGCTTTTCGAGCTGGCTGATGGTCGCCGCGTCTTCGTAAAAACGCGTCTGCAGCCGGGTCAGGCCGTTGACCGCCGGGAACCAGCCGAAGTTGGCCGGGCTCAGTTGCAGCGCCGGCGCGGCGTCAGGCGAATCCGGCAGGTCCAGCATGTAAATGCGGTCGCAGGCCAGCGCCAGCTCATAAAAGGTGCCGGCAAAACACGAGCCGGCATCGACCAGCGCGATCAGCGAACGGCTGGTCACATCGATGCGCGCCAGCGTGCGGCGCAAGGCACCCGTGGTTTCCTTGACCAGCCAGTGGTCCTTCAATTTCGCCAGCACCTCGTCCATGCGCATCACCTGGCCGGCGTCACCGGTGGTCTTGATGACCCAGGTCCCGACTTCCAGTTCGTTGGTGCGCAGGTTCAGGATGGCGTCGTCGAGTTCACGCTGCAGCTTGAGCGGGTACCAGTTGGCGCCTGCGGCTTCAATGGTTTCCGGCGTCGATTCGATCGCGGCCGCCGGCGCTTTCACGGTAATCGTGGCGATGCGGGTGGCGCGGTCCACCTGGGCATCGACCAGGCTGTAGTGGTAGCCGGCGTCGTCGATCAGCACCTTCAGCGCCGTCAATTCAATGCCTTTTGAGCCTGCAGCCCTTGTGGACTGTGCGCGGAGTGCTTCGATTTCTGTAGCAAGCAAGGCGCCGAACTGCTGCGGCTTGGCAAACGCGTCGATCAGTTTCCAGTCTTTCGCGCGGTCGGCGCGCACACCTTCGCTGGTGGTGCAGAAGATGTCGGCCAGGTCGCGGCGCACCTTGCGCTTGTCGGTCACGCGGGTCAGGCCGCCGGTGCCGGGCAATACGCCGAGCAGCGGCACCTCGGGCAGGCTCACTGTTGAAGAGCGGTCATCGACCATCACGATGCGGTCACAGGCCAGCGCCAGCTCGTAACCCCCGCCGGCGCAGGCGCCAGTGACGGCCGCGATGGCCTTCAGCCCGTCGTGGCGCGAGGAGTCTTCCAGGCCGTTGCGGGTTTCATTGGTGAACTTGCAGAAGTTGACCTTCCAGCCGTGGGTGGACAGGCCCAGCATGTAGATGTTGGCGCCGGAGCACCAGATTTTTTCCTTGCCGGACTCGAACACCACCACCTTGACGGCAGGATGTTCGAAACGGATGCGGTTGATCGCATCGTGCAGCTCGATGTCGACGCCGAGGTCGTAGCTGTTGAGCTTGAGCTTGTAGCCCGGCTTGATGCCGCCGTCCTCGTTGATGTCGAGCTTGAGGCGGGCCACATCGCCCTCCACGCTCAGGGTCCAGTGCTGGTATTTGGTCGGATGGGTGGCGAAACTCACGAGCTCGCGCTCCTGGCCTTCAATCACCTGCTTGAACAACAACGGTTCGGTCATGGCATTCATCGGGGTCTCCTGTGGGTATCTTTAATGGCTGCTTGCCTGGGGAACCGACCTCTTGAGGTCTGTCAGGCTCTGTTTAAGCGTGCGTGCCGCGGTATCCACCACCGCGTCGGCACGCGCATACAGCGCCTCGCGGCTGGAAAGAATGCGGCGTATGTCTTCCATGGCTTCGCTGGTGGCGCCTTGCGTGCTGTCGAAGGGCCGCATGTCGCCCTGGGCCACCACGCGGGCCATGTGTTCTTCCGGGCTGGCCTTGAGCCAGACGCAGTAAAAGCGGCTTTGCAGCAGGTCGAAGGTTTCGCGTTCGCTGACGATGCTGCCACCGGTGGTCATCACGACGCCATCGGCATGGTCTTCGGCAATGCGGAACAAGGCACGACGTTCGTAACGGCGGTAACCGGCCTGACCGTGCAGCAGCAGGATTTCATTCATGCTGGTGCCGGCTTCGCGCTCGATCTCGCGATCCAGCTCGACAAACGGCACGCCGCGTTCATTGGCCAGTTGCAGGCCCAGCGTCGACTTGCCGGCGCCGCGCAGGCCGATCAGCGCGATACGCGCCTCGCGGCCGGAGGATTCGCTGAGCCCGAAGGTGCCGCCCAGCAAGGCATAGGCCTGATCGAGCTGTGTGTCGTCGAGCCGGCCCAGCAGGCCCTGAACCCGGGCCAGCGCCGGGCGTGGCGCGTCCTGCATCAGGTCCAGGATGGAAATGTTGAGCGCGCGGGCGGCGGCTTCCAGCGAGTTGATGGACACATTGCCCTTGCCGCTTTCGACGTCGGCCAGGAAACGCTCGCTCAGGCCGGAATCCGCCGCCAGCGCCTTGCGTGTCATGCCGCGACGCGCGCGCCAGGCGCGAACCCGCGCGCCCAGCTCGGCGAGGGTGGCTTTGGCTTCGATTTCAGACATCAGGGGCATGGAACACCACTTTTTATGAAAAGTATTTGCGCTGGATCAAGATTGCAGTATACTTCACATTAATTAATCGTCAAGCAGTTTATTGCATATTTTCCATCCGCCAATCCAACCAGGGATGACAGGAACACCATGAAACTCAAAATTCTTGTGGGCACCATGACCAGCACGGCCGATTACGTGGCGCAGGCGATCCAGATGGATTGCGCCGATCTGGTCCCCGAGATCGAGGTGCAGCTGATGGACGGCCTGGACATCGGTGTGTTTGACAACGCCGTTGAAGAAGATGCGGTATATCTCATCTGCACCTCGACCTACGGCCAGGGCGACGTTCCCGACAACGCCCGCGCGCTGTACGACTCGCTGGAGAGCCAGCCGAAGTTTCTGGGCCATGTGCGTTACGGCGTGATCGCCCTCGGCGACCGCACCTACCAGCAGACCTTTGCCTTCGGCGGCAAGAAATTCGACGAGCGCCTGCAGGGCCTGGGCGCGCAGCGCATCGGTGAGCTCTGGATCCATGACGCCAGCAGCGGCACCCTGCCCGAAACCGAAGGCACCGAGTGGTGCCGGCAATGGCTGACGCAGGTGCTGGCCAGCAGCGACAGCACCGCCGCCGCCACCTGAGTTTCAAGCCAGACAAGCCTCCAGCCCATGCTCAGCGGGCGCAGGCAGCTATAAAAATGAGAGCATCCGGAGACCCCCATGAACCTGAGCCGCGCCGACCACAGCACCCGCCCGCCCCGGGTGGACATTCCCCGCGACTACAACGCAGCCCATGACCTGCTGGCGCGCAATGCCGGCCGCGCCGGCAAACTGGCTTTTATCGACGCGGTCAGCGGCGCCACCCTCAGCTATGGTGAACTCGACGACCAGGCGCACCGCTTTGCCAACGCGCTGCGCGCCCGGGGTTTTGCACCCGAAAGCCGCATCCTGCTGGCGATGCTGGACACGCCCGAATGGCCGGTGGCCTTCCTCGGCTGCATCCTGGCCGGTGTGGTGCCGGTGGCGGCCAACACGCTGCTGACCACCAAGGACTTCGACTTCATGCTGCGCGACTCGCGCGCCCAGGGCCTGATCGTTTCCACGGCCCTGCTGCCGGCGTTTGAACCGCTGATCGGCCAGATCCCCACGCTGCGCACCATCATCACTGCCGGCGATAATTCAGCATCCGATACGGCCCTGGCCCATATGGTACAAGGGCAGACAGCTACCAAAACCATAGCGCCCACCTGCGCCGACGACGCCTGCTTCTGGCTCTATTCGAGCGGCTCGACCGGCGCGCCCAAGGGCACGGTGCATCTGCACAGCCACCTGATCCAGACCGCCGAGCTGTATGGCCGCGGCGTGCTGGGCATCCAGGCGTCCGACGTCGTCTACTCCGCCGCCAAGCTGTTTTTCGCCTACGGCCTGGGCAACGGCCTGACCTTTCCGATGAGTGTGGGCGCCACCGCCGTGCTGCTGCCGGGACGGCCGACGCCGGCCGAGGTGTTCGGCATCCTGAAAAAGCACCAGCCGACGATTTTTTACGGCGTGCCCACCTTGTACGCCGCCATGCTGGCCGATCCGGCGCGGCCGCAGAAGTCCGAACTGAAGCTGCGTGTCTGCACCAGCGCCGGCGAGGCCCTGCCGGCCGAGATCGGCAGGAAGTGGTCCGCCCAGTACGGCTGCGACATCCTCGACGGCATCGGCTCGACAGAGATGCTGCATATCTTCCTGAGCAACCGCCCCGGCGAGGTGCGTTACGGCAGCACCGGCAAGGCCGTGCCCGGCTACGGCCTGCGCATCGTCGGCGACGACGGGCGTGACTGCGGCGTTGGCGAGATCGGCGAGCTGCAGATCAGCGGCCCGAGTTCGGCGCTGATGTACTGGAACAGCCGCGCGAAAACCAAGGCCACCTTCGCCGGCGAGTGGACCCGCAGCGGCGACAAGTACACGGTCGATGCCGATGGCTACTACACCTACAGCGGCCGCAGTGACGACATGCTCAAGGTCGGCGGCATTTATGTCTCGCCCTTCGAGGTCGAGGCCTGCCTGATGACCCACCCGGCGGTGCTGGAGGTGGCGGTGATCGGTGTGGCCGACAACGACGCGCTGATCAAGCCCAAGGCCTGCGTGGTGCTCAAGACCGGGCAGTCGGCCAGCGCCGACGAGCTCAAGGCCCATGTCAAGCAGCAGCTGGCGCCCTACAAATACCCGCGCTGGATCGAGTTTGTGTCCGAGCTGCCGAAAACCGCCACCGGCAAGATCCAGCGCTTCAAGCTGCGTCAGGCGCAAGGCTGAGCCGCCGGTCCGAAGCTGTTGCCAGGCTGGCAGAGAAATTGCTTTACATATAAACAATTTAATCTTCAATCTCGGGTTTTTCACTAGGGTGATCCCCCCGCGGCACCGTTACCATCAAAAGCAGTCCAGCGCTTCCTCTTTCGTCCCAACCAGGAGTTATCCATGACCTCACGTCTTTCCTCACGCCGCTTGATCCTGAGCCAGAGTGCTGCCGTCATCGGCGCGGCATCGACCGGCCTGTTGCTCCCCCAAATAGTGCGGGCGCAGTCCAGCAAGGTGCGCGTGGGTTTCATGCTGCCCTATACCGGCACCTTCGCGCAGCTTGGCGTGGCGATTGAAAACGGCTTCCGCATGGCGATCAATGAGCAAGGCGGCAAGCTCGGCGGACGCGAGATCGAATACTTCAAGGTGGACGACGAATCCGAGCCCTCCAAGGGCATCGAAAACGCCAGCAAGCTGGTGCAGCGCGACAAGGTCGACGTGCTGGTCGGCACGGTGCACTCGGGTGTGCAGATGGGCATCCAGAAAGTCGCGCGTGATTCCGGCGTGCTGAGCCTGATCCCCAACGCCGGTGTGCATGCCGCCACCCGCGGCCTGTGCGCGCCCAATGTGTTCCGCACCTCCTTCAGCAACTCCCAGCCGACCCGCGCGCTCGGTCAGGCCATGATGGCCAAGGGCCACAAGAAAGCCGTCTGGATCACCTGGAAGTACGCAGCCGGCGACGAAGCCTTTGAAGGTTTCAAGGAAAGCTACACCGCGGCCGGTGGCACCATCGTCAAGGAACTCGGCCTGCCCTTCCCCAATGTCGAGTTCCAGGCGCTGCTGACAGAAATCGCCGCGCTCAAGCCCGACGCCGTGGCCTGTTTCTTCGCCGGTGGCGGCGCCGCCAAGTTCATCCGTGACTACGCTGCGGCTGGCCTGAAAGGCAAGATCCCGTTGTACGGCTCGGGCTTCCTGACAGAAGGTGTGCTCGACGCCGCCGGCCCCGCCGCCGATGGCATCGTCACCACCATGCATTACAGCGATTCGCTGGACACGCCGCGCAACAAGAAATTCCGCCTGGACTACGCCAAGGCCTTCCGCATGCAACCCGACGTGTACGCGGTCCAGGGCTACGACACCGGCCTGCTGCTGATCCAGGGCGCCAACGCCGTCAAGGGTGACATGGCCAGCAAGCCGGCGCTGTACAAGGCGCTGGAGTCGGCCGTGATCGACAGCCCGCGCGGCAAGTGGACCATGAGCAAGTCGCACAACCCGGTGCAGGACATCTACCTGCGCGTGGTCGAGAACAAGGAAAACAAGGTGCTGGGCATCGCCGCCAAAGCGCTCGCCGACTCCGGCGCCGGCTGCAAGATGGCCTGATTCCTGCTCGCATCAGCCGATGGGAGGTTTTCGGACCTCCCATTTTTTTAGCCCTCACGGACATGACAACCACCGGAACGACAGTGAAGCCCTGATGGATCTCGCCAACTTTCTCATCCAGCTGCTCAACAGCGTGCAGTACGGCTTGCTGCTGTTCATGCTGGCCGCCGGGCTGACGCTGATCTTCGGCATCATGGGCGTGGTCAACCTCGCGCACGGCAGCTTTTACATGCTGGGCGCGTATCTGGCCTGGTCGCTGAGCGCGCAGTTCGGCAGCCTGACGCTGGCGATCTTCGGCGGCGCGGTGCTCTCGGCGATTTTCGGGCTGGCGCTCGAGTGGCTGCTGTTTCGCCACTTCTACCATCGCGACCACCTGGACCAGGTGCTGCTGACCTTCGGCCTGATCTACATTTTTGAAGAGTTGCGTTCCATGCTCTGGGGCGACGATGTGCACGGCGTGCCGATTCCAGAATTGCTCGGCGCCTCGATCCCGCTGACCGACAACCTGTCCTACCCGGTCTACCGCCTGTTCATGTCGGCTGTCTGTATCGCGCTGGCCACCGGGCTGTACCTGCTGATCTCCAAAACCCGCCTGGGCATGAAGATACGTGCCGGCGCCTTCAACCGTGACATGGCCGGCGCCCTGGGCATCAACATCAAGCTGATCCATGCGGTGGTGTTTGCGCTCGGCGTGACGCTGGCTGCGGTCGCCGGCATGATTGCCGCGCCGATCGCCAGCGTTTATCCCAACATGGGCTCGCAAGTGCTGATCATGTGTTTTGTGGTCGTCGTGATCGGCGGCATCGGTTCGGTGCGCGGCGCGATGATTGCCGCGCTGCTGGTTGGCCTGGTCGACACCTTCGGCAAGGTGTTGCTGCCGTCGGTGGCCGGCATGCTGGTTTACATGCTGATGGCGGCTGTTCTGTTGTGGAAACCTGAAGGATTGTTCAAACAATGAGCGCGGCCAAAGCCAATCTCGAAGTCCTGCCGCGCGGCGTGCAGGTGGCGCTGGCCCTGGGCCTGATCGCGCTGGTCGCCTTCCCGTTCACCGGCACCGACTTCTACGTGCAGATGGTCACCCGCATGATGATCATGGCCATCTTCGCGATGAGCCTGGACCTGTTGCAGGGCGTCACCGGCCTGGTTTCGCTGGGCCATGCGGCCTACTTCGGCCTGGCCGGTTATGCGCTGGCCTTTTTGATGCCGCAGGGCGAGGCCGTCAGCCTGTGGTGGACCCTGCCGCTGGCGGTGCTGGCCTCCGGTCTGGGCGCGCTGATCATCGGTTTTTTCGTGGTCCGCACCCATGGCATCTACTTCATCATGGTGACCATGGCGTTTGCGCAGATGATCTTCTTCCTGTTCTTCGACAACAAGGTGCTGGGCGGCTCCGACGGCCTGTACATCAACTTCAAGCCCGACGTCGCGCTGTTCGGCTGGGTGCCGGCCGCCTGGTGGGACCTGGAGAACAAACGCACGCTCTACTACTTCACGCTGGCCGTGCTGCTGGGGGTGTATGCCTTCCTGCGCCGGCTGCTGTGGAGCCCGTTCGGCCGTGCGCTGGCCGGCATCCGTGTCAACGAACACCGCATGCGCGCCATGGGTTTCGGCACCTTCCGCTACAAACTCACGGCCTTCACGCTGGCCGGTGCGCTCGCCGGCCTGGCGGGTTACCTGTGGGGCACACAGACCGGCTACATCAACCCCGAACTGATGGGTTTCCACATGAGTGCACACGCCATCATGATGGTCATCCTCGGCGGCATGGGCAATTTCGCCGGCGCCATCGTCGGCGCCTTTGCCTTCGAGTACCTGCTGCATGTGTTCAAGGACCTGCCGCGCATCGGCAGCGTCAACCTCGGCAAACACTGGCAGCTCTGGATGGGCCTGTTCATCGTGCTGCTGGTGACCTTCGCGCCACGCGGCATCCTCGGCCTGGTCGAACGTTTCGGCAAATCGCGGAAGGCCGGCGATGAGTGAAGTCCTGCTTTCGGCGCAGAATCTGACCAAGCGTTTCGGCGGCCTGGCGGCCGTCAACGACGTCTCGCTGGAACTGCTGCGCAACCACATCCACGCGGTGATCGGCCCCAACGGCGCCGGCAAGTCCACGCTGACCAACCTGCTCTCCGGCGACCTGCCGCCGACCTCCGGCACGGTGCATCTGGGTGGCCAGGATGTCACCGGCTGGAGTCCCGAAAAAATCTCGCGCCAGGGCCTGGGCCGCAGCTACCAGAAAACCAACATCTTCCTGCCCTTCACGGTCTGGGAAAACGTGCGCCTGGCCGCCCAGTCGCGCCAGCCGCATGCCGCGCGCTGGCTCAGCCGTGCTACTGATTTTGCAGCGCTTAACGACCGCGCGACAAGGGCTATCGAGCTTTCCGGCCTTGAAAACCGGAAGGCCGCCATCGCCGGCACGATCAGCCACGGCGAACAGCGCCAGCTCGAGATCGCGATGACACTGGCGACCGGGCCGCAGGTGCTGCTGCTCGACGAGCCGCTGGCCGGCATGGGTGTGGCCGAGGCCGAGCGCATGGTGACCCTGCTGCTGAGCCTGAAGAAGGACCACGGCATCCTGCTGGTCGAACACGACATGGATGCGGTCTTCACGCTGGCCGACCGACTGACCGTGATGGTGGACGGCAAGGTGATTGCCAGCGGCACGCCTGCCGACATACGTGCCGACGCGGGCGTTCAGGCCGCCTATCTCGGCGAGGAACACTGATGGCCGAACTGCTCATCGATGCCAAAGGCATCCACACCTACTACGGCGCCAGCCACATCCTGCGTGGCATCGACTTTTCTGTCGCGCGCGGCGAAACCATCGGCCTGATGGGCCGCAACGGCATGGGCAAAAGCACGCTGCTCAAAAGCATCATGGGCCTGGTCCGGCCGCGCGCGGGCAGCGTGGCCATCACCGGCCAGGACATGCTGGGCCGCGCGCCCTACGAAATCTCGCGACGGGGCATTGCCTACGTGCCCGAGGGCCGCGGCATCTTCGGCAACCTCAGCGTGGTCGAGAACCTCAAGATGGCCGCGCGCGCCGGCACCCGCGGCCAGCGCGACTGGACCTACGAACGTGTGCTTGAAACCTTCCCGCGCCTGCAAGAGCGCCTGGGGCACGGCGGCCAGCAGCTCAGCGGCGGCGAGCAGCAGATGCTCACCATCGGCCGCGCGTTGATGACCAACCCCGACGTGTTGATCCTCGATGAGGCCACCGAAGGCCTGGCCCCGCTGATCGCGCGCGAGATCTGGCGCATCTGCGGCGTGATCCGTGAAACCGGCATCAGCAGCGTGATTGTCGACAAGAACTGGAAACACGTCACGCAGATCACCGACCGCAACGTCATTCTGGTCAAGGGTGAGGTGGTGTTTGCAGGCAGCTCCACCGAGCTGCATGCCCAGCCCGGACTGCTGACGCAATACCTGGGCGTTTGAGCCCTTTCCGTTCGGCGTCACCCCCCGGGAATGACCTGACACCGCCGCATCGACAAGCCCCCTGCCGCATGGCATCATGGCCGCATCCGGACAACGCGCCGGTCACCCGGCCGGACTCGTGACCGTGTCGAACTGAAAGGTCGGATGCATGCGTTGGCCCTGGCACATTGATGCAGCCGTCCCGCTGGCGATCGGCTCCTCCGGCAGCGGTCGGGCGTCAAACCGGCATTCCGTGGCATGGCTGGCCGGGCTGCTGGCGATTGCCTCGGGCTGCGCCGTCGCCGCCGCCCTCACCTACCTGCGGGCGGAAACCCTGCGCACCAGTGAGAACCTGACCGGTTCGCTGGCACGTGTCATCGAGGAACAGATCAGCCGCACACTGCAGGCCGCCGACCAGCGGCTGGAACTGGCGGGCAGCCGCCTGCGGGTGTTGCAGGCGGAACGCCGGCTTGATGAGGACACCGCGCGGGCGATGTTGCGGGAGCAGCTCAAGGAACTCGCCTTCGTGCGTGCCATCTGGGTGCTCGACAGCAGCGGACGCATTGTTTACGACACCGACCTTGGCAACATCGGCGTCAGCCTGGCTGACAGGGAGTATTTCCAGGTCTATCAGCAGCGCCCGGCCACCGGATTCCACATCAGCGCACCGGTACGCAGCCGCACCACCGGCACCTGGCTGATTGCCGTGTCGCGGCCACTGCGCTCTTCCGCCGGCGCAGTGACCGGCGTGATGGTGGCGGCGGTCGAGCCGCCGTATTTCGAGCAGGCCTGGAGCGATATCGACCTCGGCCAGGACGGCGCCATCGGGCTGATGCGCGTGGACGGCGCGCTGATGCTGCGAAGTCCGCGGGATGACCGGCTCATGGACAAGTCTTTCGCCTCCTTGCCGCTGTTCACCGAACATTTGCCGCGCAGCCCTTCCGGCCAGTTCCAGTCCATCAGCGCCTTCGACAGCGTGGAGCGCCTGACCGCCTACCGCCGGCTGTCGGTCTACCCGCAACTGGTGGTGTATGTCGGCAGGACATCCACGGCCATGCTCGGCACCTGGACGCGTTTTGCGACCGTGTCGCTGTCGATCTGGCTGGCAGCCATCGCCGGGCTGGGCCTGTTGTCCCTGCTGCTGTATCGCAACTCGCGGGCGCGGGAGCAGACCGAGCTGCGCTTCGGCGAACTGGCCCAGGCCATGCCGCAAATCGTCTTCATCACTGATGCCAGCGGTCATATGGTTTTCATCAACGACCAGTGGATCCACGTCACCGGGCAGCCGGTGGAAGCGGCGAGGAACAGTGGCTGGTTCCTCCGCGTCCATCCCGACGACCTGGAGCGGACGGCGGACGATTTCCGCAACGCTATCGAAAGTACGCAGAGCATGCACAACGAACACCGCCTGCTCTGCGCAGACGGGAGCTACCGCTGGCAACTGGCGCGGGTGATTCCCAACCGCGACGCCCAGGGCCGCGTGGTGGCCTATTACGGAACATCGACAGACATCGACGACCTCAAGCAGGCCGAGGCCGCCATGAAAACCCAGGCCGACCTGCTGAGCATGGCCGGTCAGCTGTCCCGCATGGGGGGCTGGGCACTGGAACTGCCCGGCATGCGTTTCAGGTGGTCGCAAGAGGCCTCCTTTGTGCTGGAGCTGCCTCCCGGCAGCGTACCCACGCTGGAGACGGCAATTGAGCTGTGCACCCCCCGGTCGCAAACGCTGGCCAGCACGGTGGCGCAGCAATGCATTGAACACGGCACGCCGTTCGACGTGGAAGTCGAAATGATCACCGGCGCCGGCCGCAACATCTGGGTGCGCTCCATGGGCAGGGCTGTGTACAACGCGCAGGGCCGGATGATCCGCGTGCAGGGTGCGCTGCAGGATGTGACCGCGCGGGTACTGGCGGAGCGGGAGGTACAGGCGCAGCTCCAGACCCTGCAAGGTGCTGCGGAAGCCGCCCAGGCCATTACCCGGCACCACAACCTCGACGCCATGATGCAGGAAGTGGCCGAACAGGCGCGCACCATCATCGGTGCGCACCAGGCCATCATCAGCCTGACGCAAAACAGCGACTGGGCGCAGGCCATCACCGCGCTGTCGTTGTCGGACAAATACGCCGCCTGGCGCCATCTCGCAGAGCCACCCGACGGCAGCGGCATTTACGCGGTGGTCTGCGAGACCAACCGGCCGCTGCGCCTGACCCAGGCCGAACTGGAGGCCCATCCGCGCTGGCGCGGTTTTGGCGCCTATGCCGACAAACACCCGGCCATGCGTGGCTGGCTGGCGGTGCCGCTCACTGGTCGCGACGGCACCAACATCGGCGTGCTGCAACTGTCGGACAAAATAGAAGGCGACTTCACCCAGCAGGATGAATACATCGCCACCGAACTGGCCGAGCTGGCCCAGATCGCCATCGACAATGTCCGGCTGCTGGCCCAGGTCCAGGAGCTCAACAGCGGGCTCGAAGAAAAAATTGCCCAGCGCACCGCCGACCTTACCCGCCAGGAGGCGCTGTTCCGGGCGCTGGCGGAGCAGGCGCCGCAGCCGATCTGGACGCTGGATCCGACCGGCGCCGCCACCTTTGCCAGCCGCGCCTGGTACGCGCTGTGCGGCGGCGCACCGCCCGACTGGATGGGCCACGCCTGGCTGGCCCTGGTGCATCCGGATGACCTGGCGGACCTGTCCGAACAATGGAAGGAAGCCAGCAAAACCGGCCAAGCCTACACCGGCACACGGCGCCTGCGCGCCCGGGATGGCAACTACCACACCATGTCCTACCGCAGCTCACCGGTGTTCAACAACAGCGGTGAACTGCTGTTCTGGGTCGGCATCGATATTGACATCACCGAGCTCAAGGCGGTCGAAACCGCCCTGCGCATCTCCAATTCGGAGCTTGAGGCTTTTTCCTATTCGGTGTCGCATGACCTGCGCGCGCCGCTGAACACGGTGGATGGCTTCAGCCGGCTGCTGGCCAAGGAACTGGGCCACTCGCAAAGCGACCGGACGACCCACTACCTGTCGCGGATCCAGGCCGGCGTGACGCAAATGGGCCAACTGATTGAAGGCCTGCTGTCGCTGGCGCACGTGACACGGCAGGCCTTGCGTGTCGAACCGGTCAACCTGAGCCAGCTGGCGCGCGAGGTGCTTGACAGCCTGCGCGCACATTCCCCCGGCCGCCATGCCGCCATCACCGTCGCTCCGGACCTGCGGGCGCAGGGCGACACACGGCTGTTGCGCGCCGTCATGGAAAACCTGCTCGGCAATGCCTGGAAGTTCAGTGAGCGGCGCGAGCGGGCAACCATCGAAGTCGGCTGGTCCGCCGGACAACAGGCTTTTTTTGTGCGCGACAACGGCGCCGGTTTCGACATGGCGTATGCAAACAAGCTGTTCGGCACCTTCCAGCGCTTGCACGGCAGCACCGAATTCGCCGGCACCGGCATCGGCCTGGCGACCGTCGCCCGGGTGATCGCCCGCCACGGCGGGCGCATCTGGGCCGAAGCCGCCCCCGATCAGGGGGCGACTTTTTACTTCGTGCTGCCCGGAGCCTGAAGCGCTGCGAGCGGTGGGCAGCCGGACGGGAACCGGCTTGCCGCGGCATCCGGCAACAAGGCGGGACTGGCAATAAGTCACACTGGGGGCTGATCTTCGCAAGCCAATATGTACCGGCACGCAGTGTCGAGAACACCAGGCAACTGGCGGCCAACCCGGCTGTTGTTGGCTTGATGTCCTGCCTCGGAACCGCCAACAACGCCGCCATCACGCCGCTGATCGAGGCGGCAGGCCTGGTGCACCTCGCACCGCTGACCGGCGCCAGCAGCCTGCGCAAAAGCGGCTTGCGCCGCGTCTTCCCTATTCGCGCCAGCTACAGCGATGAAATCAACAATTAAAGGGGATGGGCCTCCGCGCGGCACGGCACATACCGGACGGCGCTAACCCTAGGCGGCCTTCACGGGCCGGCTGACGCGCTTGATCAGCGCCCGGTACGAGGCGATGGCCTTGTCGGCTGTGTTGGCGTCATTCATGATGCGGTACTCGTACAGTGCGCCCAGCACCAGGCAGTGAATCTCGAAAAGCAGCACCGAGGGATCGATGTCCTCCCTGAGTTGACCGTGCGCCATCGCCTGCATGATGGTCCGCATCATCAAGCCGCGCCAGCCACGCACATTGCCGACCAGAATATCCCGTGTTTCCTGCGCCGCCTGGTCCATGGAAAAAGCGGTCACTTCAAACAGGGCCATGCTGTTGCCGGTGCCGCTGCATATCTTGCGTATCCACATCTCGATCACGGCGTTGAGCCGTTCCAGACCATGGGGTTTTTTCAGGGCGGGAAAGAAAATTTCGGCCAGGAAGCGCTTGCCGTATTCATCCACCAGGGCGATGCGCAGGGCTTCGATCGAACCGATGCGCGAGAACACCCCGCTGTTGGACAGCTTGAGCTTTTCAGCCAGGCTGGGAACCGTCACCGCGCCCAGTCCATGGCGCACGGCGATGTCGATGCCCGCTTCGACGATGGCGGCCCGCGTCAGTTCGCTTTTTCTGGTTTTGGCTTCCATGGGGGGATTTTAGATCGCGGCAGACCGGCGCGAAGGCCGCTACATCAGCGAACGAAGTTCCCTGGCCGCATCAAAAAGCAGCGGCAGCAGGTCGCGCTGCATCTGCTGGGCCGACAGCCGCTGCGGTGAGGCCACCACATTCAGCGCCGCCACGGTTTTGCCCTGCATGTTGCGCAGCGGCACCGCCAGCGCATGCACACCCAGCTCGTGCTCATCCGCCGCCAGGCAGAAGTCATCCGCGCGCACCTGTTCGATCACTGCGCGGAACAGCTTGGGGTCGATCACGGTCTGCGGGGTCAGGCGGGCCAGTGCGCGCCCCTTGAGCCATTGCGTGAAAGCGGTTTTCCCCTGCGCCGCCAGCAGCACGCGCCCGGTCGAGGTCGCATGGGCCGGCAGGCGCGCGCCCAGGTGCAGGCCGTAGGCCAGCACGCGCACTGCGCCGGGCGAGGCACTCTTCCAGTCGTAACCGCTGCGCCCGACGATCACCACCTCGTCGCCATCGAGCACACCGGCCGAAAAAGACTCCTGGGTTTGTGCCGCCAGCCGGTTCAGCGTCGGCTGGATCGCGCGCGGCAAACGCGCCGAGGCCAGGTAGCTTCCCGAAAAACGCAGCACCTTGGCCGCCAGCCAGAAGTAGCTGCCGTCGGTTTCCAGGTAGCCCAGGTGCGCCAGCGTCAGCAGGTGCCGGCGCGCGGCGGCCCGCGTGATGCCGGCGCGCTCGGCCGCCAGCGTGGCATTCAGGCGCTGGCGCTGGGTGTCGAAACTCTCCAGCACGGCCATGCCCTTGGCCATGCCTTCGATCATGTCGGCCTTCGCGATCGGCCGCTTGCCTTGCAGTTCGCCGGCGGTGCGGCTGGGCGGGGTCGAAATCGTGCTCATTGCGCGATCATCGCACAAGCCGGCTGCAGATCGTGCAAAGCGGCGCGCGACGCCGCCCCGTCGTCTGGTCAGCGCGCGGCGCAGCACCTACGCTAGCGGATCAACTTTGCAAGCCCTCTCGTGGAGACAAAAATCATGCGTACCCAGGTTGCCATCATCGGTGCAGGCCCGTCCGGCCTGCTGCTCGGCCAGTTGCTGCACAAGGCCGGCATCGACGCCCTGATCATCGAGCGCCAGAGCGGCGACTACGTGCTCGGCCGGATTCGCGCCGGCGTGCTCGAACAGGTCAGCGTCGACCTGCTGGACGAAGTGGGTGTCGGAGAACGCATGCACAAGGAGGGACTGGTGCATGGCGGTTTCGACATGTTGTTCAAGGGCGAGCGCCACCGCATCGACATGAACCGCCTGACCGGCGGCAAAAACGTCATGGTTTATGGCCAGACCGAAGTCACCCGCGACCTGATGGAAGCCCGCCAGGCGGCAGGCCTCGTGACCATCTACGAAGCCGGCAACGTGGCCGTGCACGACTTCGACACGAAGAAACCCCGCGTGACTTACGAAAGAGACGGCCAGACGCATGAGATCCAGTGCGACTTCATCGCCGGCTGCGACGGCTTTCACGGCGTGTGCCGCGCCAGCGTGCCCGAGGGATCCTTCACCGAGTACGAAAAGGTTTACCCCTTCGGCTGGCTGGGCGTGCTTGCAGACACACCGCCGGTGCACCATGAACTGATTTACGTCAACAGCACGCGCGGCTTTGCGCTGTGCTCGCAGCGCAGCGCCACGCGCAGCCGCTATTACCTGCAGGTGCCGCTGACCGACAAGGTCGAAGCCTGGTCGGACGATGCCTTCTGGAACGAGCTGCGCCTGCGCCTGGATGCGGGCGGCCGCGAACACCTCGTCACCGGCCCGTCCATCGAAAAAAGCGTGGCGCCGCTGCGCAGCTTTGTTGCCGAGCCCATGCGTTTCGGACGCATGTTCCTGGCGGGGGACGCCGCCCACATCGTCCCGCCCACCGGCGCCAAGGGGCTGAACCTGGCCGCCAGCGACGTGAAATACCTGTCGGGGGCGTTCATCGAGTTCTACGCCGAAAAGAGCGAAGCCGGCATCGACACCTATTCCGAACGCTGCCTCCGGCGCGTCTGGCGCGCCGAGCGTTTTTCCTGGTGGTTCACCAGCCTGATGCACCACTTCCCGGAAAACGGCCCCATCGGCCAGAAGCTGCAGGATGCCGAACTCGACTACATCGTGCATTCCGAGGCCGGTGCGCGCTCGGTCGCCGAAAACTACGTCGGCCTGCCGCTGGATTTCGGCAGCTGAGGCTGCCCCATGCCTGTCATTGCGGGCCTGACCCGCAATCCATGTCGGGCCCTGGCAGCACTTGGGGTCAGCGAGGCATGGATCCCGGATCGAGCCCGGGATGACAAACCAGAGACTGATTGCTCACGCAAGCGTGGTCATCAACGCCCATCGCCCTTGTACACCAGCAAATCCCCCGGCTGGCAATCAAGAAACTCGCAGATCTTCATCAGGGTGTCGAAACGCACGCCTTTGACCTTGCCCTGCTTGAGCAGCGACAGGTTGGCTTCAGTGATGCCGACGTAAGCCGCCAGATCCTTGGATCTGGCCTTGCGCTCCGACAGCATCACATCGAGTTTGACAACGATGGACACGGGCTAGACAAACTGCGCGTTTTCTTCCGCCAGCGCAACCGCGCGCGACATCACCGCCGCAATCTGCCAGACCATGCCGGCAAACAGCAGCGTGATCAGTTCGTTGCTACCCAGGCCCACGGCCAGCGCGCGTTGTCCGGCAGGCGCACCCAGCGTCAGCACCACACTGACCGCCATGGACGCCAAAAAGCCGGTCACCACCGACGCAAAAATGCCGGCAGCAAAACCGCGCAGGTAACGTACCGTGCGCAGGCTGAAATACTCCCCCTGCGAGAAGCCCGAAAAACAGCGCATCGCGCAAACCAGACCGTAGGACGCGCAGCACACCGGCAGCATGCCCAGACCCACCGCCAGCAAACGCTGCCACAAGGCCACATCGAGCATCGCCACCTGCACCGCCGACAGGCTGACGCCGGCGCGCAGCAGCAAACCTTCGGTCGGTGTGGTCACCAGCTGGTACAGCACGGCCAGCGGCAGCGCCACGGCCAGCAAGGCACAGGCCCAGGCAAAGGCGCTGTTCAGGCGTTGCACTTCCGGTCCCGACAGCGTGGCGGCAGTCATTGTGGTTTTCATACGGCACCCCTTGTGATGAGGCGGCCAGTATGCCGGATTATTTTCTGTTAAACAATAATTAATTACTGTAAAACATAAATTAGTGAAAATTTCGCTGATCCGAGCTCATGGCGCATTGAACCGGCACTGGCGCAGTGGGCACCGGCGACTCTGGTAAGGTGAGCTCAAAACCACGGTGGAGCGTCCCTGCCCGCCTGACGCCGGAGACTTTGCCCATGCCATCCCCCACTCCCTCTTTCCAGCCGCTGCAGGGCGTGCGCATCCTGAGCCTGGCGCTCAACCTGCCCGGCCCGGCCGCGCTGATGCGTTGCCGCCGCATGGGCGCGACCTGCCTCAAGCTCGAGCCGCCCGCGGGCGACCCCATGGGCCAGTACAACCCCGCAGCCTATGCGGCGCTGCATGAAGGCGTGAAGGTGCTGAGGGCCGACCTCAAGACCGACGAGGGGCAGAAAGTGCTGCAGCGCGAACTCGCGAAGACCGATGTGCTGCTGACGTCTTTCCGCCCTTCGGCCATCGACAAACTCGGCCTGGGCTGGAAGAAGATTCACACCGCCTGGCCGGCGCTGTCGCATGTCGCCATCGTTGGCGCACCCGGCGCGCTCGGCGAAGCACCCGGCCACGACCTGACCTACATGGCCGACAACGACCTGGTCAGCGGTCTGGAACTGCCGCCCACGCTGTACGCCGACATGGGCGGCTCGCTGATGGCCAGCGAAGCGGTGCTGCAGGCCGTGCTGCGCCAGCGCGAACCCTATGCCGGCACCGGTGATCCGCACCCGCAAGGCGTGTTCCTCGAAGTGGCGCTGTCCGAATCGGCAAGTTACCTCGGTCTGCCACGCGCCTGGGGCCTGACGAAACCCGGCTCGGCGGTCGGCGGCGGCCACGCCGGTTATCGCGTTTACCCGTGCCAGGACGGCCGGGTGGCAGTCGCCGCGCTGGAGCCGCATTTTGCGGCGAGTCTCTGCGCCGCTTCAGGCGTGGCGATGCAAGACATGGCAACCATGTTCGCCCCAGGCACACACGCAGCGGTGGCCGCCTTCTTCCTCAGCCGGACCTGCGCGCAACTGGACCAGTTGGCAGTGGAGCAGGATATTCCGATGCATACGATGGCGGGCTGAGCCGTGGCGCGGGGCGGTCAGCCCGGCAGCTGGAACGGCTCCCAGCCCGACGTCCGGAGTTCCTCGAACATCACCTGCGCGACCCACAGGCGACGCTCTTCTCGCATGCGGCTGCGGATGGCGCCAACGCTGATGGCCGCGTAGGTGCCGGGCGTCACACCGAAGGCCACGCCGACACCGCTGACGCCCTCGGCCACCAGGTTGTCGGTGCTGGCGTAGCCGCGCCGGCGGGTTTGCGCGAGCTGGCGCCTGAGCGACGCCAGGGCCCGCCGCTCGGAAGGCAGGTCGTCCCGCTGACGCGCATGGAAGGCGTCGATCTCCTCATCGGGCAGCGTGGCCAGCAAGGCACTTCCGGCCGACCCCACGCCCAGCAGCCGCAGTCCGCCCACCTGCAACACCAGCGCTTTCACCGGGAAGGCGCCCTCCTCGTAATGGATGCAGTGTGCGTAGTCGCCATTGCGCACCACCAGGTACACCGTGTCCTCGGTGCGTCGGGCGAGGCGCAGCATCAGCGGCCTGCAGCGCTCCAGGATGGGCAGGCGGCTCATGGTGGCCAGGCCCAGCTGCATCGCCTCCAGTCCGAGCCGGTAGGTCTTGTGCTCGTCGCGCTCCACCAGGCCGGTCTGCACCAGCGACGACAGCAGCCGGTAGGCGGTGGTGCGGTCCATGCCGGTGGATTCCACCAGCGTGGTCAGCGTCATTCCGCGCCCGTGGTTCAGCCCGACCAGCTTCAGCAGTTCGACCGCGCGAAAGACCGCCTGCGCGCCCTGGACCCGTTCACGCCCACCATCAGCCGCTTTTTTTGCCAACATGTTCATATAGTGCACACCTTGTGACTGTGAAAATCTTCCATTGATCGGTTCGATGTGCACATTATGGACAAAATGGCAGCTGCGGGTTGGCGCGCCACGGAACGGGCCGGATACTGGCCTCAGCTTCCCGAACAAACACACCACGGAGACTCTCGTCATGAAAAAAATCCTCGGCATCACCCTGGCCTGCATGGCTGCGCTGCTGCAGCCTGTGCAAGCCCAGACCTACCCCAGCAAGCCGGTCAAGCTGCTCGTGGGCTACCCGCCTGGCGGCGCTTCCGACATGGTCGGGCGTGTGGTGGCGCAGGAGCTGTCGCGCCTGAACGGCCAGCCTTTCGTGGTCGAGAACAAGCCCGGCGTGGGCGGCATGCTGAGCATGAGCATGGTGGCCAAGGCGCCGGCGGACGGCTACACCCTGGGCCTGGGCGTGAGCGGCACGCTGACCACCGGGCCGCACCTGCAAAAAACCAGGCTGTACGACCCGCTCACCGACTTCGAACCGATCGGCATGGTGGCCAAGGCCCCGATGGTGCTGCTGGCGGGTCCCGGCTTCAAGTACGACAGCGTCCAGGCGCTGATCCGTGAAGCCAAAGCCCGCCCCGGCTCGCTGATGTATGCCTCCGGCGCGCAGGCCTTTGAACTCGCGCTGCAGCTGTTCAAGTCCAGGGCCGGCGTCGACCTGGGCTCTGTGCCCTACCCTGGCGGCGCGCAAGCCTCGATCGACGTGATGGCCGGCCGCGTTCCGCTGATGGCCGACACCATCGGCGCCCAGCAGGAGAACATCAAGGCGGGCAAGCTGCGTCCACTGGCCGTGCTCGACAGCAAGCGCTCCCCGGCGCTGCCGGACGTGCCCACCATGGCCGAGTCCGGCGTGGTCGGCTACGAGGCGCTGGGATGGATCAGCCTGGTCGCCCCCAAGGGCACGCCCGCCGCCGTGGTGAACAAGCTGAACCAGCAACTGCAGCAGATCATGGCCCTGCCCGAAGTGCGCCAGAAGATGATGACCATCGGCTTCGAGCCCTGGAACGGCTCGCCCAAGGACCTCGAGCGCATCATCGCCGCCGAGTACGCCAAATGGGGCGAGGTCGTGAAGGCCTCCGGCATGACGGCGCAGTAAGCCACTTTTCCAACCTCCCTGCCCTCCGCCGGCACGACCGGCGGCCGGGCGCAGCTTTGCCCTCACGAGACCCCCATGACGCAACAAACGCCCGCCACCCCCGCCTGGACCGCCGAACTCGACACCGCGCTCGCGACCGGCAACATCCCCACCCTGCTGATGGTGCTGCTGCACCTGACCGGCGACAAGCGCTGGCTGTCCGCGCGCTACCAGTGCACCCGCATCCACGGCCTCGACGACAACGATTCGGGCGGGCTGCCGCCGGACGTGCAGGCCGAGGTCCGCCAGGCCGCCCGTGAGGCCATCCTGGCCTGGAAGAGCGGCAAGCCGGCCGCCCTGCATGCCCCCGAAACCGCGCAGCTGGTCGAGATGATGAAGACCAGCGTCGGCGAGGCCGTGCCCGACGCCTACGGCCCCATGGTGGCCGGCTGGCTGGGCCTGGACCCCGAGTTCGCGCTGGACCAGAAAGGCCAGTTCCGCATCCCCGAGGGTTTCCACGTGGTGGTGATCGGTGCGGGTGTGGCCGGCATCTGCGCCTCCATCCGCCTGCAGGGCGCGGGCATCCCGCACACCGTGATCGAAAAGAACGGCGAGGTCGGCGGCACCTGGTGGGAGAACCACTACCCTGGCGCCGGCGTGGACACGCCCAACCACATCTATTCGTATTCGTTCGCCAAGGCCGACTGGTCGCGTTACTTTGCGCTGCGCGGCGAGATCCAGGACTACTTCGTGCGTGTCGCCGACGACTTCGGGATACGCCCCAACATCCGCTTCAACACCAGGGTGGAATCGGCCGTCTACAACGAGGCCGGGATGGACTGGAGCGTGCGCATCTCGGACGCCGGCGGCAAGGTGGACACGCTGCGCGCCAACGTGGTGATCAGCGCCGTGGGCCTGCTCAATGTGCCCAAGATGCCCCCCATCAAGGGCCTGGACACCTTCAAGGGCCCGTGTTTTCATACCGCCCGCTGGCCCCGCGATCTGGATGTGACCGGCAAGCGCGTGGCCGTGATCGGCAACGGCGCCAGCTCCATGCAGATCGTCCCGGCGATCGCGCCGATTGTTTCCAGCCTGACCGTGTTCCAGCGCTCCAAGCAGTGGGCCGCGCCCTTCGAGCGCTTCCAGAAGGAGGTGCCGGTGCCGACCCGCTTCCTGCTGCGCGAGGTGCCGTACTACCAGGAGTGGTACCGCCAGCGCCTGGCCTGGGTGTTCAACGACCGCATCCATTCCTCGCTGCAGATCGACCCGGCCTGGCCGCATCCCGAGCGCGCCATCAACCGCCGCAACGACAAGCACCGCGAGTTCTTCACCGACTACGTCAAGGCCGAGCTGGGCGAGCGCCAGGACCTGCTGCCCCAGCTGCTGCCGGACTACCCGGCTTTCGGCAAGCGCATGCTGATGGACAACGGCTGGTTCCGCACCATGACGCGCGAGAACGTGCACCTGGTCAACGACGCCATCACCGAAGTCGACGGCAACGCCGTGGTGACGGCCGACGGCAAGCGCCACGAGGTGGACATCCTGGTGGTGGCCACCGGTTTCGACGCGGTCAACCTGCTGTCCTCGTTCGAGCTGATCGGCCGCGGCGGCCGCTCGGTGCGCGAGTCCTGGGACGCCGAGGGTGCACAGGCCTTCATGGGCGTGGCGACGCCGGGCTTTCCCAACTTCTTCATGCTGGCCGGCCCCAACACCGCGCTGGGCCATGGCGGCAGCGTGGTGGCCCTGCTGGAGACGCAGGTGCGCTACGTGATGGGTCTGCTCAAGCAGCTGATGAACGGCAACGAGTGGCCGTTTGCCATCGAGGTGCGCAAGGACGTGCACGACGCCTACAACGTACGGGTGCAGGACGCCCACAGCCGCATGATCTGGGCGCACAAAGGCATGTCCAACTGGTACCGCAATGCAAAGGGCCGCCTGGTCGCGCCCACGCCGTTCCGCAACGACGACTACTGGCACATGGCGCGCCGCACCGACCTCGGCGACTACGAGGTGCGCACTGCCGGCACGGCGGCGCGCAAGGACCTGGCGCGGGAGGTCTCGTGAACCCCGGCCGCGGTGTACCCGGGCCGCACCTGCTCAGCGGCCTGCGTATCCTGGACCTGGGCACCATGGTGGCCGGGCCGGTGGCCTGCACGCTGTTCGCCGACTTCGGCGCGGAGGTGATCAAGGTCGAGGTGCCCAAACGCGGCGACACGGTGCGCGACCTGGGCCCGTTCGTCGATGGCAAGTGCCTGTACTGGAGCGTGGAAGCGCGCAACAAGAAATCCGTCACGCTGGACCTGCGTGTGCCCGAGGGCAAGGAACTGCTGCTGCAGCTGATAGCGCAGGCCGATGCGGTGGTGGAAAACTTCCGTCCCGGCACGCTGGAGAAATGGGGCCTGGGCTACGACGTGATGAAGGCCCGCAACCCCAAGCTGGTATTGCTGCGCATCTCCGGCTTCGGCCAGACCGGCCCTTACCGCGAGCGCGCCGGCTACGACCGGATCGCGCTGGCCTTCGGCGGCCTGATGGGCATCACCGGTTACGCCGACCGGCCGCCGGTGCGCATCGGCACCTCGATCGCCGACTACCAGTCGGCCATCCTGGGGGCGTTTTCGCTGATGATGGCCATCTACCACCGCGACATGCACGGCGGAGAAGGCCAGGAAATCGACCTGGCGATGTACGAATCGATCATCCGCTTCACCGAGGTGCTGGTGCCTGCCTACGACCGCATGGGCACGGTGCGCGAGCGGCGCGGCAACAAGCACTTCGCGGCGGCGCCCGGCGAGCACTTCAAGACCAGCGACGGCCGCTACCTGATCCTCACGATTTCAGCCGACGCCGGCTTCCAGCGCCTGGCCGCGGTCATGGGCCGCGACGACTGGCTGGCCGACCCGCGCCTGAGCACACACGAGAAGCGCTGGGAACATGTGGACGAACTCAACGCTGCGCTGGCCGCGTGGATCGAGGCCGAGCCTGCGGACGAGCTGTGCAGGAAGCTGGACGAGGGCAAGCTGGCCTATTCCTTCATCTACAGCATCGAGGACATCATGAAGGACCCGCACTACCAGGCGCGTGGCACGATTGCCTCGGTGCCGGACGCCAGGATCGGCCCGGTACGCATGGCCGGCGTGATTCCCAAGTTCTCGGCGACGCCTGAACAGCCGATCGCCTGCGCGCCCGACCTGGGCCAGCACAACGACGAGGTGTACGGCGGCCTGCTGGGCCTGCCGCCAGAACGCATCGCGGCGTTGGGCAAGGCGGGCGTGCTTTGAAACGCGTCGCCGTCCTCGGCGGCGGCGGCGTGGCCGGCATCGCCTGGGAGACCGGCGTGGCCGCGGGCCTGGCGCGCGGCGGGGTGGACCTCACCACTGCCGACGGATTCATCGGCACCTCGGCCGGCGCCAGCCTGGGCGCGCAGCTCGCCGCAGGCCTGAAGCTCGAAGCGCTGCTGATGGCCCAGCTCGAGCCAGCCGCCGATTCGAAAGAGACGCTGCGGCCGTATTCGCAAGCCGCTGCCGATGCGGCCAACCGCAAGCTGATGGACAAGGTCGGCGGCGATCTGGCTGAAGCACGCCGGCGCATTGGCGCCTTCGCGCTGCGCAGCACCACGGTGCCGCCTGAAGAGCGGCGTGCCATCGTCGCTGCGCGTCTGCCGGGCGCGTCGTGGCCGCAGCGCTGGCTGGGCGTGGTCGCGGTGGACACGGCCAGCGGCGAGCACCGCCTGTTCGACGCCGCCGGCGGCGCCGATTTCACCGATGCCATCGCCGCCAGCAGCGCCGTTCCCGGCGCCTGGCCCGCGGTGGCGATTGACGGGCGTCTCTACATGGACGGTGGCATCCGCTCGCTGACCAACGCCGACCTGGCGGCAGGCGCGCGCCACGTCGTCGTGCTCGCGCCGCTGGGCTGGGGCGACGGCAACCCCGTCAGCGGCCACCTGCGCGACGAAGCCGCGCGGCTGCGTGCCCTGGGCTGCCGCGTGGACGTGGTCGTGCCCGACCGCAACGCGCTGGAAGCACTCGGCGACAACGTGCTCGATCCGGCACGGCGCGCGCCCAGCGCCGCCGCCGGCCTGGCCCAGGGCCTGGCCCTGGCCCCGGCGCTGGCCGCCTGGAACCCTGATTTTCTTTTCACCACAACAGGAGACAAGCCTTGAACTTCACACGCCGCCAGATTGCCGCCGCCGGCATCGCCCTGCCTTTCGCGGGACTCGCCACTGCCCAGGATTGGCCCGACCAGACCATCAAGGTGATGGTGCCCTTCCCGCCCGGCGGATCGACCGACATCATCGGCCGCATGGTGGCCGAGCACCTGCAAAAGCAGCTGGGCAAAAGCGTCATGGTCGAGAACCTGCCGGGTGCCACCGGCACCATCGGCGTCGGCGCCGTGGCGCGCGCCAGGCCGGACGGCCACACGCTGCTGGTGGGTTCGGTCGGCACCATGGTGACCAACCATTTCGCCTACGAAAAGCTGCCTTTCACCATCGACGCCATCGCGCCGGTGATCAACCTGGCCGACACCCCCAACGTGCTGATGGTGCGTCCCAGCCTGGGCGTGAACACGGCGGCGGAACTGGTGGCCTACATGAAGGCCAACCCCGGCAAGCTGCAGCACGGCAGCTCGGGCCTGGCGTCCAGTTCGCACATCTCCTGCGAGATGTTCAAGCTGCGCACCGGCACCTCGGCCGTGCACATCCCGTACAAGGGCGGCACACCCATGCTCACCGACCTGGTGGGTGGCACCATCGACTTCAGCATCGACCAGATTTCCTCGTCCCTCAAGCTGATCCAGGCCGGCCGCATCAAGGCGCTGGCCGTGACCTCGCGCACACGTTCGTCGCAACTGCCGGATGTGCCGACCCTGGCCGAGACCATCCTGCCGGATTTTGTGATGTCTCCGTGGTTCTGCGTGGGCGCACCGGCCGGCACACCGCGCGCCATCATCCTGCGGGTGAACGCCGCGCTCAACACCATGCTGGCCGACAAGGCCGTGCGCGAAAAGCTTGACGGCTACGGCATCGTGCCAGTGGGTGGCACGCCCGAGGACCTGGGCGCGCTGATCCGGCGCGAGGCGGCCGCGATGCGCGAGCTGTCGACCAAAGTCAACCTGCGCACCACCTGAGGAGCCGGCCATGCGCATCGCCCAGTACACCCCCGAACGCATCACCGACCGTTTCATGATCCAGGACCTGATGTACCGCTGGTGCCGCGCCGTGGACCGGCTGGACCGGCAGGCCATGCTGGACATCTTCTGGCCCGGCGCCATCGACAGCCACGGTCCCTACATCGGCCGGGCCGAGGGCCTGGTGGACTGGATCCTGGTGCGCCACAAGCCGATCAAGATCTCCAGCCACTTCGTCGGCAACTTGCTGATCGAGTTCGCCACGCCGGACCTGGCGCTGATGGAAACCTATGTGCGCACCATCCAGCAGTACCCGCCCGACGGCAAGCAGTCACTGGCCCAGCTCACCGGCGGCGCTGCGGGCGATCCGGACAGCGCCATGGACATGTTCACTTCTTCGCGCTACCTGGACCACGTGGAGCGGCGCGACGGCCAGTGGCGGGTGGCGCGGCGCGACCTGATCCAGGACTGGAAGCAGATCGTGGACGTGAAGTACCAGGCCCTGCAGCCGCACGAAGGCTGGATCATTGGCCAGCGCGACGGCAACGACCTGCTCGAACAGGCGCGGCGCAATCTCGGCCTCGCATGAGTGCTGCGAGCGGGCCGCTGTGCGGCGTGAAGGTGGTCGAGATCGCCGGCATGGGCCCGGCGCCTTTTTGCGCCATGCTGCTGGCCGACATGGGCGCGGACGTGGTGCGCGTCGAGCGCGCGCATGCGCCCGAGCGCGGCATCCCGGTGGACCCGCGCTTCGAGGTTCTCAACCGCGGGCGGCGTTCCATCGCGCTGGACCTCAAGACCCCGGAAGGCGCACAGACGCTGCTGCGGCTGGTGGCGCGCGCCGACATGCTGCTCGAGGGCTTTCGCCCCGGCGTGATGGAACGGCTGGGGCTGGGGCCGGCCGAATGTAGCGCCGCCAATACACGCCTGGTGTACGGCCGCATGACCGGCTTCGGCCAGGACGGCCCGCTGGCGCACGCCGCGGGCCACGACCTCAACTACATCGCGCTGGCCGGCGCGCTGGAGGCGATCGGCCCGGCCGAGGGCGCGCCGGTGCCGCCGCTGAACCTGCTGGGCGACTTCGGCGGCGGCGGCATGCTGCTGGCCGTGGGGCTGCTCGCCGCGTATGCCGAAGCCATGCGCTCGGGACAGGGCCAGGTGGTGGACGCCGCCATGGTGGACGGTACCGCCCTGCTGATGGCCAGCACCTTCGGCCTGAAAGCAGCCGGCGTCTGGCAGTCCGGCCGCGCCAACAACATCCTGGACGGCGGCGCGCCCTGGTACGGCGTGTACCTCACGGCCGACGGCCGCTATGTGTCGCTGGCCGCGATCGAGCCGCGCTTTTATGAAGAGCTGCTGCAGCGGCTGGAACTGGACCCCGCCGCCCTGCCGCCGCGCAAGGACCGGGCCGGCTGGCCGGCGCTGCGCGCCGCCATTGCCGGGCGCATCCTGAGGCGCACGCGCAGCCAGTGGCAGGACACGCTCGAAGGCAGTGACGTCTGCTTCGCGCCCGTGCTGTCCATGGACGAGGCGCCCGCCCATCCCCACCTGGCGCAGCGATCGAGCTTCGTGACCATGGAGGGCGTGGTGCAGCCGGCCCCCGCGCCGCGCTTCAGCCGCACGCCCAGCGCCATCCAGCGCCCACCGCCGCTGCCCGGAGCACACACCGACGAGGTCCTGCGCGACTGGGGCGTAGCGGCTTGCTGACGGATCAGCGACGAGCCCGCGCCATGAAGAACTTTCCGGGTCGGCTGCGCCTTCGCCAGATCAGGGTAAAGCACACCCGCCCATCAGCTACAGCCGTCACACCGGCCATTTTTTGCTCCTGATTTGATAGCTGCTTGCGTCCGTCTGACATGGGCCGGCGGCCGATTTGACCGCAGAACCCGGGGAAAGGGTCGGGCGCCGCCTTGCATGGCATCCGCTGGCGCGTAGGATGGAAGGTCTTTCCCTCTGCGACGGCACCCCATGACCGAGTTCGAACTCAAGTTTGAAATTCCCCGCGCCCGGCGGCTGGCCGTCGAGGCCGCGATGCGCCGTGGACGCGTGGCGCAGCAACGGCTGCAGGCGCGTTATTTCGACACGCCCGAGGGTGCACTGGCGGCGCAGGGCGTGGTGCTGCGGCTGCGCAAGGAAGGCCGGCAGTGGGTGCAGACCGCCAAGGCGCCCGGCCGCCGGCCGCTGGAGCGGCTGGAACACAACCTGGCGCTGGGCACCCAGGCGCCGTCTGCGCCGGAACTGTCGCGCCACAAGGGCACACCCGTCGGTGACAGCTTGCGCCAGGCCCTGAAACTCAAAGCCGGCGAAGCTTTCCCTGCGCTGGTGCAGGTGTATGCCACCGACATCGTTCGGCTGACCCGGCTGGTGCGGGTGCGCGGTGCGCTGGTCGAGATGGCGCTGGACCGGGGACACATCAGCGCGGGCGACAGGACGCTGCCCGTGAGCGAGCTGGAGCTCGAACTCAAGCAGGGGGATGCCGCCGCCGCCGTGACGCTGGCCAGCCACTGGTGTCTCCGCCATGGCCTGTGGCTCAGCACCGTGAGCAAGTCGCAGAAAGGTCAGCGCCTGGCGGCGGGCCAGGACTTCGGAGCTGCCGTGGGCGCCCGGCCACCCCGCTTTCCCCGCCACGCCACCGGCCGCGAACTGGCCGGCGCCGTGCTGGCAGCCTGCCTGGACCAGGTGCTGGCCAATGCCAGCGACCTGGCCGGTGGCTGCACCGGCGAAGAACACATCCACCAGTTGCGCGTGGGCCTGCGCCGGCTGCGCACCGCACTGCGCGAGCTCGAGCCCCTGGCCGGTGGCTGGGGCGGCCCCTGGGAGCCGGCACTGGCCGATGTGTTTCGTGCGCTGGGCCAGCAGCGCGACCGCGACTACCGGATACACACACTGCAGCGCCAGATCGAAGCCGCCGGCGGGCCACCGCTGGACTGGGAGGGTGCGCTGGACGCGCTGCCCGGCGTCGCGCGGTCGGTGCACTCGCCGGTGTTCCAGCAGGCCTTGCTGGGCCTGGTCGGTTTTGTTCATGCCGCCCCTGGCGAGGACACGCCGGCGCCCGACGCCACATCGCCCAAAAAATTCCTGCGCAAGCGGCTGACCCGGCTGCACCAGCAGGTGCTGGCGCGGGGCAGCCAGTTCACGGAGCTGCCCGAGGCCGAGCAACACGCGCTGCGCAAGCGCCTCAAGCGCCTGCGTTACCTGGCGGAGTTCGCGCTCCCCCTGTTCGGCAAGCGCAAGGCCTCTGCCTACCTGGCGGCGCTCAAGCCGCTGCAGGACGCGCTCGGCATCTACCATGACGAAGTCGCGGCGCTGCAGGTCTGGCAAGGGTTGTCGGGGCACGACCCGCGCGCCCTGTTCGGCGCCGGCTGGCTCAGCGCGCGCCGGGAGGTGCATGGGCAGGCCTGCCAGCTGGCCTGCGACCGCTTCGCCCGGCAGGCCAGGCCGTTCTGGGACTAGGCCGGGGGCGGCCCACCAGCACCATCCCCGCCACCAACCACATGGCTGCCGGGGCACGCCGGCCGGGGGCCGGGGGCCGGGAGCCGATCCTGCTGTCAACGCTACAGGCGGTGAGGCCGGGCGGAAACCGGCTGCCATGCCATGCCCAACAGCGGCGGTGCTGTGCCTTCCTGGCTGTGCAGGTCAGGCTCGCAAAACAGGCCTGTCAGTCCAGCATCTTCTCGAGCAGCCACAGCAGCGCCGCGCGCACCTCGGCCGCGTCGGCGCCGCCATCGATGTCGAGCGCCGCGCGGTCGAAAGCCGCCGACAGCAGGCCAGCCAAGGCGTCCATCGGCAGCTTGCCGGCGCCGGGGATGGCGGCCAGCAGGCCTTCGCGCAAGGTGTCGGCGGCGTTGTCTTCGTCCAGCGCCAGCATCTCGGCCCGTCCCAGCACGGCCGGGCCGTCGATCAGCAGCAGGCGGGTGCGGCCCGGCACGGTCATGGCGTCGAGGTAGGCCTGGCTGCCGGCAATCAGCGCGGCGCGCGGCGCCAGCCCGTCCGGCGTGGCAGCCAGGATGTCGGCCGTGACTGCCTCGGCCTCTCGCAGCAGCACATGGCGGAACAGGTCACGCTTGTCGGCGAAGTGGTGGTACAACGCGCCGCGCGTGGTTTCAGTCCAGGCGCAGATGTCCGGCGTGGAGGTGTCGTTGTAACCCTTGCTGACAAACAGCGCGCGGGCCGCATCCAGCAGGGCCTGGCGGGTGGTTTCAGTGCGCTCGCGGTTGGTTCGTGAAGGTTTGGCTTCTTGCATACATACAGTCTGTAGGTTATTATCCGATCTACATACAGACTGTATGTTAATTGAAAGGAGTGTTTTATGAAAGTCACCAGCTACTACCCCGTGATCATGACGACCGACGTGGCCGGCACCGCCACTTTCTGGCAGTCGCACTTCGGCTTTGTGCCGCTGTTCAGCGCCGACTGGTATGTGCACCTGCAACTGGCCGATGATCCGTCGGTCAACCTGGCGGTGCTCGATGGCCAGCACGGCACGATTCCCGCGGCGGGTCGCGGCAAGGTGTCCGGCCTGCTGCTGAACTTCGAGGTCGAGGACCCGGACGCGATGCACGATCGCCTGAAGGCCGCCGGCCTGCCCATGCTGCTGCCGCTGCGCGACGAGGCTTTCGGCCAGCGCCACTTCATCACCAGCGACCCCAACGGCGTGTTGATCGACATCATCAAGCCGATTCCGCCGACCGGCGAATTTGTGGCGCAGTACCAGGCTTCTGCCCTGCCCCAGCCCTGATCAGCCCTTCGGTTGCTACGGATTTGATAGCTGCTTGCCCATATTTGACATGGGCTGGAGGCCAGTTTGGCTGAAGAAATTAACCAATTCGTCAGGGCAAACGGGCACGCAGTTCCTGCAGCGTCCCGACGATCAGTTTCAGGCCGAAGGCGCCAACGACCGCGCCCGACACCCGGGACAGGCGGGCGAAGTTGCGCAGCCAGGCCTGCTGAATCGCCTTTTGCGAAAAGGCCACGGCCAGACTGGTGTGCCAGAGGATGGAGTTGAGGTAGACCACCGCGACGGCGCTGGCGACATGCAGCCAGGACGGCGACGGCGGCAAGGCCGTGGCGAACACGCTGCCATAAAACAGGGCGATTTTCGGATTCAACGCACTGGTCATGAAGCCGACCCGGAAGGCCGCCGCCCGGCTCAGGGTCTGCGGAGGCACCGAAGCCGCCGACGCGCCGGACCGCCAGAGCTTGCAGGCCAGATAAAGCAGGTACAGCCCACCGGCAATCTGCGCGCCCTGGCGCAACACCGGCTGGGCGGAAAACACGAGGCCTACGCCCCCTACCGCGAGCACGGCCCACACCAGGGTGGCACTGGTCATGCCGGCCACAGCGGCCAGCGCCACTGCGCGGCTTTGACCGCCCGCCAGCTGCGCCAGCAGGACGACGTTGAAGCCGGGCACCAGCAGAACGGCCCAGTGGAGCAAGGCGATGGCCAGGAGCGATGAGAGCATAAGTGAGCTGTGGCGGGGCGCGCGTCGCGCAACCGACTGCGCGATCGCCGCATGCGCTCAAATATCACACACAAAGCGTCTCTGCAGAACACACGGCAAGCGGGAAACGGCGCTATTCTCGACAGCACTGTATGCGTGGAAGGCTGCGCGCGAGCACATAAAGGGTACCTTTGTTTTCAATGCGTCAAGACCGCTGGATCGCACTGGTGGGCGGCCTGATTCTTCTGGTGACCAGTATGGCGGCGGGCATCGCCGTTTATGTCGTCATGCAGCAACAGACGCAGGCCGTTCTCAGCCGCAGCCTGCAGGCGGCGCTGCAAAGCAACGCCCGCCTGTTTGAAAGCCAGATCAGGCAGGCCCTGACCGACGCGCGCACCGTGGCGACCCGCCCCTTCCTGGCGCAAACGCTGCAGGTGCTGGCGTCCACGCCGGACGATGCCGCGGCCCGGCTGGCCATGCAGCGGGCTGCCACCTCCTTCCTTCCCACCGGCTTCCAGGGCATGTCGTTCACCGATGCAGCGGGGCGTGAGGTGGCGCGCGCGGGCAGCTTTTCCCGCAGTGATGAAAAACAGGTTGCGCTGAGCAAGACAGACCAGGCCATCCTGCTGTGGAACCAGAAGTTCACGGTGCAGACCCGGCTGGACATCCTTGACCCCCAGGGCGCCCGCGTTGGCAGTGTGCAGACCGAAACCACCCTGCCGCTGCTGACCCGTGCCTTTGGCGAGACCAGCGCGATGGCCGAAAGCGCCGAGTTCGCAGTCTGCGCGCCGCTCGACGACGGCGGCAAGGCCATGGACTGTTTCCTGGGGCGCCAGGCCGGCACCACGTTCCGGCGTGTTGAGCGGATGATCGCAGGGACGGCCCTGCCCATGCACCACGCGCTGCTGGGACACACCGGCATCATCACCGCGCGGGACTACCGGGGCGAACAGGTGGTGGCGGCGTATGCACCGGTGGCGCCCGACGGCTTCGGGATGGTGCTCAAGGTGGACCAGCAAGAGTTGTACGCGCCGATTTTGGCCCAGCTGGAATTTGTCCTGCCCTTGCTGGCCGGCCTGGTGATTGCCGGCATGCTGCTGCTGAACATCCTGGTGACGCCGCTGGTGCGCAAGCTGGTCCGATCGGAGAAGGACGCGCGCGATGCCGGCGAGCTGTTGCGCGGCAGCGAGTCGCAGTTGCGCGACATCACCGACAACATCCCCGCCTTGCTGTCCTACATCGATGCCGACCAGCATTATCGCTTCCACAACCTGGCGTATGAAGAGGCGCTGGGCCTGTCCGCGGCGCAAATTGACGGCAGGCACATGCGGGACGTGCTGGGCGACGAGATCTACCAGAGCAACATCGCCGCCGTTCAGGAGGTGCTGGCGGGGTATCCGGTGATGTACGAACGCACCCGCAAAAGCCTGCGCGGCGATGTGCGGGACTATGTCGTGCATTATTTCCCGCGCTACGGGGATGACGCCGACGAGGGCAAGGTCGTCGGCTTTTACGTGCTGGCCACCGACGTCAGCGCACTCAAGCAGATCGACCGCATCAAGAGCGAGTTTGTCTCGACGGTCAGCCACGAGTTGCGCACGCCGCTGACCTCGATTCGCGGTTCACTCGGGCTGATCGCGGGCGGTGTGGGCGGCCCCTTGCCCGACCCGGTGAAAAAACTGGTGGAGATTGCCAAGAACAACTGCGAACGCCTGATCCGCCTGATCAACGACATCCTGGACATCGAAAAAATCGAGTCCGGCAAGATGCAGCTGGACCTGCGCGAGACGGCCCTGAAGCCGCTGCTGGAACAGACGCTGGCGGCCAACGAAGGTTTTGGCACCGCCAAAAACGTCAGCCTGCGGCTCTTCTGTCCCGACGCGACGCTGCAGGTGCTGGTCGACAGCGACCGCCTGACCCAGGTCATCACCAACCTGCTGTCCAACGCGATGAAGTTTTCCCCACCCGGCGAAACGGTGGAGGTGCTGGTGTCGCAGGCGGGCCTCGGCGTGCGGGTCGAAGTGCGTGACCGCGGTCCCGGCATCCCGCCCGAGTTTCGCAAGCGCATCTTCCAGAAGTTCTCGCAGGCCGACTCGTCCGACACGCGCCAGGTGGCCGGCACCGGCCTGGGCCTGAGCATCTCGCGGGCGATTGTGGAACGGCTGGGCGGTCTGATCGGTTTTGAGAGCGAAGCCGGCAGGGGGACCACCTTCTTCCTCGAGTTGCCGCTATCGACCGAGCGCCATGAGCCACCAGCAAGCAGCGCGGCCAGTGCCCGCCCGCGCATTCTGGTGTGCGAAGACGACCGCGACATCGCCCACCTGATCGGCCTGATGCTGAACAAGGGCGGCTTTGACGTGGACCGGGCCTACACCGCCGCCACGACACTGGCTTTGCTCGAGACCAGCCGGTATGCCGCGATGACCGTCGACCTGAACCTGCCCGACCAGGACGGCATCGCGCTGATGCTCACGCTGCGCCGCCAGGCCCACACGCGCGACCTGCCGATTGTGGTGGTCTCGGCCTCGGCCAGCGAAGGCCAGATCCAGTGCAACAACCTGCCGCTGAACGTGTCGGACTGGCTGGACAAACCGATCGACGAGAACCAGCTGATCCGCACGCTGCGCCGCGCCATCGGCCTGATGAACCTCGGGAAACCGCGCATCCTGCACATCGAGGACGACTTCGACACACAGCGCGTCACGGCCGCGATCGCGCAGGACTTTGCCGTCTTCGAGTTTGCGGTGTCACCCGGGGAGGCGCGCGAGCGGCTGCGCGAACAGGGCTTCGACCTGGTGCTGCTGGACCTGGCCTTGCGGGACGGCTCGGGCTGGGATGTGCTGGCCGACATCGAAGCGCTGGCTCCTCCACCGCCCGTGGTGGTGTTCTCGGCCACGGCGCTCAATGCAGCCGAAGGCGCCCGCTTCGCCGCAGTACTGCTCAAGGCCCAGACTTCGAACACCGAACTGCTGCAGACCCTGCAGCGGGTGCTCGCAGATGCGCAGCCGCCCGCTTCCTAGCTCCTGAATGGATAGCTGCACGCGCCCGTCGGACAGGGGGTGGGGGCTGTTTCCCTGGAGCGTATTGAGCGACTGGCACCATTCACCAGGCGCCAGCAGCCGAGTGACGACAAAAGATCCGTCATTCCCGACGTCGCAAGCCTTTGAAGGCCAGCGGAAAGGCGCAGTGCTGCGATGGAGCGCCCTTGAACCATCCCTAGCTTTGGAGTTCAGCCGCCGCCGGAGGCGGTCGGCTGGGATGGGCGCTTGGACGCTGCGAGCAATTTTTTAAACACCTTCTTTTTGGCGGTGTCGGGCTTGTCGCCCCAGCGCCCCGCTCGCCAGCGCCACGCCACCCGCCACCAGCACAGAGGCGACCAGCGTGCCCGCACCCAGCGGCTCAGCCAGCAGCCAGGCTGCGCCGAGGGCGGTGCTGATGGGCACCAGAGCGGCGGACAGCGAGGCGTGGGCCGCGCCCAGGCGTGCGATCGCGATCATGTAGGTCACCAGGCCCAGCAGCCCGGCGACCACGCCCTGCCCCAGCGCCTGCCAGGCGACGTCGGTCCACGGGGCCGACAGCAGGCGCGGCGCGCCGAAGATCAGCAGCAGCGGCGACAACAAAAGAAGGGACCAGGCATTGATCACCGCCACGCCCTGCCACGGCGTGAGGCCGCTGCCCCGGAACACCAGCGTGTACACCGCCCACAACATCGCGGCCAGCACAAACAGCAAGTCGCCGCGCCAGGTCTGCGCCGCATCCGCAAAGCTGCTGGTACCGAACACCGCCATGCCGCCAGCAATCAGCAACAAACCGGCCAGCCGCAGGCCGCTGATGCGTTCGCCATGGACCAGGCGCGCGCCCAGTGCGGTGAACAGCGGAACGCTGCCGGCCATGAACACGCCCATGTGGGCGGCCGGCGCCCACTGTGCGCCCGCCAGCACCAGCAGCCCGAACGGCAGACCGCCGCCCAGCACCAGCAGGCCGAGCTGGCGGCGCGGCAGCCCGACCGGAAACAGGCCGGTTCGCCGAAGCAGCGGCAGCAATACCAGCGCCGGGATGCCGTAACGCAGCACCGCCAGCTCCAGCGGCCCGAGGCGGGTGGTCACGCCGTGGCGCGAGGCGATCTGCCAGCCGCTGCCGATCAGCGCGGCGGCCAGCGCGGCCAGCAGGCCGATGACAAGCTTGCGGTTCATGCCGGCGAGTGTGTCGATGAAGACGCCAGCCGGCTATCAGATTCCTGCGCTTGTGCGCCGCTCACTGGGCCAGGGCACGCCGCGCCTGCGCAGGCGTGACGCCGATCTCGCGCACAAAAGCACTGCCGAGATGACTCTGGCTGCTGTAGCCCAGCTCATGCGCGAGCGCCGCGAGGTCGCGCTCGCCCTCCTCCAGCCGCTGCAACGCCGCGGCCAGCCGCAGGCGCTGGCGGTAGCCGTGCAGGCTGAGCCCGGTGTGTTGGCGAAAGCAGCGCGCCAGGTGAAACAGCGAACAGCAGGCGGCGTCGGCCACGTCGTTGAGCGTCCAGTGTGCCGCCTGGGTATCGGCAGTGCGTTCGGCCATGAAGTGTTGTGCGCGTTGCACGGCGCCGGCAGAGCGGCCCCGCCCTGGTGTTGCCGGCGCGGACGGTGGCAGCAGCAGCCGCAGCAGCGCTTGCGTCGGCTCCAGCCCGTCGTCGCCCCGGGCCAGCGCACGCCAGTGCCGGCGCAACAGCCACAGTGCGCGCGGCGCCAGCGACCAGGCCACACAAGCCGTTGGCCCATGCGGCAGTGCCGCCGCGGGCGGCGCACTGACCACAATGCTGGCGCGTGTGGCGCCAGCGACATGTTTCATCTGGTAGGGCAAGCCGGTCGGCAGGCTCAGCGCGGTCAGGCCATCGAGCAGCACGCTGTGACCGGCCACGCGGAACGCGGTGTTGCCGCTGGACGGCAGCACGATGCGCGGCGAAGCCACTTCATAAGCGGCGCTCCACTGCGGCGAGGCGCTGCGCAGCAGCACACGCTCCACCCTGAACGTGGCGGTTTGTTGCAGCAGCGTGCGGTCCTGGGGCATGGCCTCCACTATAAAACGCAACGCCGACGGTCCGTTCAAGCCATCGACACACTATCGATTTGATAGCTGCATCCCCATGCCGGCTATGGGCTGGAGGCCGATTTGACCCCTACAACAGCTTGACGGCCGCGTGCCACAGGCCGGCAGGCGAAAGCGCCTGCTTGCCCCCCCTGAAAGCGCCGCCAGGGCGACCGGTTCACAAATCCAGGCGGGCGCCCGATGTTTTGACCAGCCGCTCCCAGACCGGGTAGTCCTTTTTGTAAACAGCAGCAAATGCCTCGGGTGTGCTGGCGGCCACCGTGAACCCCATGCTGGAGATTTTTTCGACGATCTCCGGCATCACGCAGATGCGCTGGATCTCGCTGGACACCCGGGCGATGATGTCCCTGGGTGTTTTGGCCGGCGCGGCCATGCCGATCCAGCCGGCAATCCGGTAGAACTCCTCGGTCAGTCCCTGCTCGGCCAGCGTGGGCGCATTCGGCAGCACCGCCATGCGTTTGAGGCCGGTCACGCCAATCAGCTTGAGCTTGCCCGCCTCGATGTGCGGCTTGGCGGCCAGCGCGCTGGCATAAGACATCTGGATCTGGCCGCCAATCAGCTCCTGCAACATCGGAGCCTCCCCCTTGTAGGGCACATGAACCATGTCGGCCTTCTGGCTCACACTCATCGAGTAACCGGCCAGGTGCGCGTAGGAACCCACGCCCCAGGAGCCATACGACAACCTGCCCTTGTTGGCGGCCATGTATTTCAATAACTCGGGACCGTTTTTCGCAGGGATGCTGGGATGCACCACCAGCGTGACCGGCGAATTGACAAATTGCGAGACCAGCGTCAGGTCGCGTTGCGGCTGGTAGGGCAGCCGGTCATAAAGAAACTGGTTGGTCAGCAGCGATGTGTTCAGTGAAACCACGAAGTTGTAGCCGTCGGGCGGCGCCTTGGCGATGGTGTCGGTGCCGACAATGCCGCCCGCACCGCCCCTGTTTTCAACAATCACCGGTTGCCACAGGCGGGCGCTGAGCTTGTCCCCGATCAGGCGGGTCAGCACATCGGTGGCGCCACCGGCATTAAATGGCACAACGATACGAATCGGCCGGTTGGGATAGGCCTGCTGCGCGAGGGCCAGCGTGCCAACGCCTCCGAGATAAAGGGGTGCCACGCCTGCGTGGGCCAGCAACTTGCGGCGGCTCAGGGGTTTCGTCATGTGAATCTCCGGTTGGTGGATGTATTTAGCAATGGCATGCGAAAACAACCGCGCAGTGGAAACCCTTAAGCTGTCACGCCTGTGACTCCCTGAAAAACCCTGGAAATGTCGAACAGTCCGGCACGCCGGACCGTCCCTCAGCGCGGCTTGCGCGTGAAAGGTTTGCCGCCGGGCTTGCCGGCGCCGTTGTCGCGCGGTGGCAGGCCGGTGTGCTGGGTCAGGATGCGGCCCTTCACCGGGGTGACGGGCTTGAGCGCAACCGTGGTCGAGTTTTTCTTGCGCGCGCTCACGTAGCCGCCGTCCGTCAACGGCTGGAAGGTCGGGATCAGGTGGTGTTTGCCGTTGCCGATCAGGTCGGCGCGGCCCATCGCCTTGAGTGCCTCGCGCAACAGCGGCCAGTTGTTGGCGTCGTGGTAACGCAAAAAGGCCTTGTGCAGGCGGCGCCGCTTGTCGCCGCGCACGATGTCCACCGTCTCGCTGTCGCGCGTGATCTTGCGCAGCGGGTTTTTGTTGGTGTGGTACATGGTGGTGGCCGTGGCCATCGGCGACGGGTAAAAGGTCTGCACCTGGTCGGCGCGAAAGCCGTTTTTCTTGAGCCAGATCGCCAGGTTCATCATGTCTTCATCGCTGGTGCCCGGGTGCGCGGCGATGAAATACGGGATCAGGAACTGCTTCTTGCCGGCTTCGAGGCTGTACTTCTCGAACAGCTGCTTGAACTTGTCGTAGCTGCCGATGCCAGGCTTCATCATCTTGGTCAGCGGTCCCTGCTCGGTATGTTCGGGCGCAATTTTCAGGTAGCCGCCGACATGGTGCGTGACCAGTTCCTTCACATACTCGGGCGACTGGACGGCCAGGTCGTAACGCAGGCCGGAGCTGATCAAAATCTTTTTCACACCCTTGAGCGCCCGCGCACGGCGGTACATCTTGATCAGCGGGTTGTGGTCGGTGTTCAGGTTGGAGCAGATGCCCGGGTAAACACAGCTCGGCTTGCGGCAGGCCGCCTCGATCTCGGGCGACTTGCAACCGATGCGGTACATATTGGCGGTCGGCCCGCCCAGGTCGGAGATCGCGCCGGTGAACCCCTTGACGGTGTCGCGTATCGCCTCGATCTCGCGGATCACCGAGTCTTCGGAGCGGCTCTGGATGATGCGGCCTTCATGCTCGGTGATCGAGCAGAAGGTGCAGCCGCCGAAACAGCCGCGCATGATGTTCACGGAAAAGCGGATCATTTCCCAGGCCGGGATCTTGGTGGCGCCGTCGTGGCTGCCATTTTCGTCCTGGTAAGCCGGGTGCGGCGAGCGTGCATACGGCAAATCAAAGACGTAATCCATCTCGGCCGTGGTCAAAGGAATCGGCGGCGGCGTGATCCAGACATCGCGCGCGGTCGCGCCCTCGCCGTGCGCCTGCACCAGCGCGCGGGCATTGCCGGGGTTGGTCTCCAGATGCAGCACGCGGTTCGCGTGGGCATACAACACGGCGTCGCTTTTGACCTGCTCGTAGGACGGCAGGCGGATCACCGAGCGGTCACGCGGCGGCACCTTGATCTTGCCCTGCATGTGCGACAAGGCCGGGTTGGGCACAAAGGTCAGCGGCTGGATGGCCGGGTTGGCTTGCGGCGCCCGCACGGCTTTGGCCAACACCGGCGAGCCGGCCGACTCGGCCTGGGCCGCGACCTCGGCGGCTTCGTCCTCACGCGCGCAAGTGGCGCCCTGCTCTTTCGCCTGCTCCGAAATCATCAAATACGGATTGACATGGGCCTCGACCCGGCCCGGCGCATCAACACTGGTCGAGTCGATCTCGAACCAGCCTTCGGCGGTCTCGTCGCCGCTGCGGCGGATAAAAGCCGTGCCGCGGATGTCGGTCATGTGGGCCACCGGCTCTTTCGCGGCCAGGCGGTGCGCGATCTCGACAATCGCGCGTTCGGCATTGCCGTACAGCAGCAAATCGCACTTCGCATCGACCACGATGGAGCGGCGCACCTTGTCGGACCAGTAGTCGTAATGCGCGATGCGGCGCAGCGACCCCTCGATGCCGCCGAGGATGATGGGCACGTCCTTGAAGGCCTCGCGGCAGCGCTGCGAATAAACAATGGCGGCGCGGTCGGGGCGCCGGCCGCCGATGTCGCCCGGCGTGTAGGCGTCGTCGCTGCGGATCTTGCGGTCCGCGGTGTAGCGGTTGATCATCGAATCCATGTTGCCGGCGGTCACGCCGAAAAACAGGTTCGGTTTGCCCAGCGCCTTGAAAGGGTCGGCGCTTTGCCAGTCGGGCTGGGCGATGATGCCGACGCGAAAACCCTGGGCTTCGAGCATGCGGCCGATGACCGCCATGCCGAAGCTCGGGTGGTCCACATAGGCGTCGCCGGTCACGATGATGATGTCGCAGCTGTCCCAGCCCAGGACGTCCATCTCGGCCCGGCTCATCGGCAGGAATTTCGACGTGCCGAAGCGGCTGGCCCAGTACTTTCGGTAGCTGGTCAGCGGTTTGGCGGCGCGCGCGAAAAAGGAGACGTCGATGGGGGCGTTCATGGGGACTTTGGGGGCAACCCGCCATTTTAAGGTTTTAAGCCTTCGCGTACGCCCAGAATGGGTACTTTGGGCCCATGAACGTCTCAAATCGCCTGAAACCAGCAGATTTGTGGTCACAACACCGACGCCCCGTTCGCGCTGGGCGGCCTGTCCTGGGCCTGACGAAGGGGTCAAAGGGCATCGGAGGCTGGAGGTACAAGGCTTCGACAGGCTCAGCCAGAACGGGCAAGGCTCAGCGCCTCGCGTGGTCTATCAGGCGGTCCAGCATGTCGCCCAGTTGCCGGCGTTCGGCCGATGACAGGCAGCCAAAAATGTCGTCATTGCGCCGCGCGATCAGCGCCATCACGCGGCTCCAGAGCGCCCGCCCCTCGCTGGTCGGCGCCAGCACCACGCCGCGGCCATCGGATGCACTGGCGAGTTTGCTGACCAGGCCACGCTCGACCAGCGCCTGCGCGGCGCGGCTGGCCTGGCCCTTGTTCAGGTTGGCTTTGGCCGCCAGTTCGACCACCGACAACGGCGCGAAATTGCCGATGGCCGCGAGGCAGCGCGCCTCGCCCACCGGCAGGCCGAACTCGTCGGCATAGGCGTCGCTGCTGAACTTGTCGGTCAGCTTGTTGACCAGGTGCAGGCGGTAGGTCAGGAAGCGGTCCAGCGGCGGCCGTGCGGCGGGTTTACGCGGCACCAGCAGCTCCTGCGCTGCACTGGTCCTGCGCATTGGCAATCAGCGGCAGGACCTCGTCGGCACGCTCGAAGCGGCTCATCAGCGACAGGCTCAGCATCGACAGCAACAAGGGCGCCTGTGCCTCGCCCACGGCCGCCAGCGCCTCGCACAAGGCGGTGTAGCTGCGGTCCAGGTCGGTATCGGTCATGGGGCGAGTCCTTTCTGTTCAAGCAGGGCCAGCAGCGGCGCGGGGTCCAGCCCGCGCCAGCGGCCCATCACATAACCGTCGGGGCGCACCAGCACCAGCGCCTCTGCGGCGGCATCCGGCAGCCCATAACGCTGGCGTGCCTGACCCAGGGTGTCGGCGTCCGGCTCTATCACCAGCACCGCCACGCCGTGTTCCGGCAATGTGCGCAGGGCATCGGGCAAGGCGCCTTCCTCGAACACCAGGCACACCAGGTCGCGGCCGAAACATTGCGTCAGGTACAAGGGCCCGCCCGGTCCCGCCAGCAGCGCCTCGGGCGCCGGTGCGCCGGGCGCGGCCAGTTCGCTGTTCCAGTCGCCGACCTGCGGGCCGTTGAGCGGCGACCCGGCATAACTGACGGGTGAGGACTGGCGCGGGTTGATCAGCGGCCGCACCTTCGCGTCGCTGAGCGCCAGCCGCAGCGTGGCTTCCCGCATCAGTTTGAAAGCGAAGTTGGGCGGCGCCATGAACTCGGTGCTTTTGGCGCCGTAGGCAATGTTCTCGCGCGCGGCGTGCACCCGTTCGACCGAATAGGAATCAATCAGGCTGTCGGCCGCCCTGCCCTCGATCACGGCGGCCAGCTTCCAGGCCAGGTTGCCGGCGTCATCCAGGCCCGAATTGAGCCCGCGCACGCCGAAGATGGGCACCAGATGGGCCGCATCACCGGCAAACACCACGCGGCCGTGGCGGTAGCTGTCCAGCGTCAGGCATTTGGCGTTGTAAATCGATATCCACAGCGGCTCCCAGGGGGCGTCCTCGCCAATCATCTTCAAATGGCTGGCCACGCGCGGCAGCACGTTTTCGGGCTTGACGGCCTCGATGGGATCTTCGTCATCGCGGATCTGGTAGTCAATGCGCCAGACATCGTCGGGCTGGCGGTGCATCAGGATGGTGGAGCCGGGGTTGGACGGCGGATCGAACCAGGCCAGGCGCTCGACCGCACGCCTGGTTTTCTGCACCACATCAACGATGACGTAGTTGCCGTCGTACTGCGTACCGTTCAGTTGCAGGCCGAGCTGCTCGCGCACCGTGCTGCGCCCGCCGTCGCAGGCAACCACCCAGTCGGCGCGCACGGTGTGCAGGCCGGACGCGTCCTGCACATCGACTTCGGCGCCGTCGCTGCGCGGACGCACCGCCGTCACGCGGCTGGACCAGCGCACCTCCATGCCTTCGCCTCCAGCGCGATGGGCGAACTCTTCCACATAAAACTGCTGGATGTTGACCATGGGCGCAAAACGCTGGCTGGGCTCGCTGGGCATCTGGAAATGCAGCACTTCGGCGTCGCGCCAGTAACTGCGCCCGCCGACCCAGGACAGGCCCTTGTCCAGCAACGGCCGGTCGGCGCCCACCCAGCCGAGGATTTCCTGCGAGCGGCGCGACATGCAAATGGCGCGGCTGCCGCTGCAGTAGCCGGCATCGGCCTCGATCACCAGGCTGGCAATGCCCAGCCGCGACAGCAAGGCCGCCAGCGTGAGGCCGACCGGCCCGCCACCGGCAATCAACACAGGCACACGGGCGGGCAGCGGGGAAGAGGCAGTGGTCATGGTTTCGATTTGGTTGCGCCCGCAACTATATACCCGGCAAACCCTGCGTGCAAGCACCGGGCACGGACGAAAAAAGGCCCCGCTCAAGGGCGGGGCCAAACGGAGGAGACGGTTGCCTGCTTACTTGCGCAGGATGGCGCGGGCTGCGGCCATGTCGCGGTCATACGCAACTTTGGCTTCGCGCCGGCAGGCGGTGCGCTCGGCGGCCGCCATGGCGGCACATTCAGCCAGCCACAGCTTGTAGCCGCCGCCGGCTTCGTTGATGGCGCTGCGGTAACGCTGCTGCGGCGTCACGTCGGCGACGGCGCCGCGCTCCAGCAGCCTTTCCTCGATGGCGACCGGTTGCGCAAGCGCGGCGGAGGCGGAAACGGCCAGCAGGGCCGATGTGAGCAGGGCTGAGAAAGTCGTGTTCATGGGGAGTCCTTGAGGGTGGGTTAATTGCGGACCGTCATCTGCCCGCGGATCTCGCCGCCGGGATAACGTGCGGTGTGGATGTTGGCGTACCACTTGCCGGCCAGCAGGTCGGCCATCTGGGCCGCTGTCAAGGTGGCCTGACCGGACATCGGGCTGCTGACAGCGCCGGTGAAAGGCAAGGCAATGCCGGCGTTGGCGCCGACCATCGCCGGACCGTGAAAATGGCCTGCGGTGGCAGGACCACTCAAGCCGGAATAGGACAGCTGCCATTTGAAAACGCCGGTGCTCTTGTCGAGCATGGCATCGACCTGGCCGCTGGCGTTGCCGGGAACCGGCGGAACTTCATTGGCGCCGCGCAGTTGTGTGGTGAGCGCGACGGCGCTGGACGGCGGCGTCATCATGCCGCAGCCGGCGATCAGGAAAACAGCGGCAAGGGCCAGCGCGGCGCGCAAGGTGTGGCGGGAAGTCATGGTGTGTCTCCGGTGATGAATGGGGCCAAGCCATCTTAGGACCGGCTTTGTGCCGGCGCTGTAGGACAGTCCGCCGTCCTACGGCGGCGCTGGCCGCCTGCCGACAGCTCCCGCGAGGGAGCGCTCCTAAAGTCGGGTGTTAGCGCCGCCATCCACTGCAGGACCTGCCCATGCGATTTACCGTCCACCGTTCGACCCGCCTGCCCGCCATCCAGCCCGGAGGCGCATGACCATGGCCTCACGCGCATTGTGGAAAGGCGCCATCAGCTTCGGGCTGGTGCACATCCCGGTCTCGCTGCATTCGGCGACGACCGAAAGCGGTGTTGATTTCGACTGGCTGGACAAGCGCAGCATGGACCCGGTCGGCTACAAACGTATCAACAAGAAGACCGGCAAGGAAATCACCAAAGAGAACATCGTCAAGGGCATCGCCTGGGAAGACGGCCAGTACGTGGTGCTGTCGCCCGAGGAAATTGCGGCGGCTTACCCCAAGACCACGCAGACCATCGAGATCGAGAGTTTTGTGCCGAACACGGACATTCCCTTTGTCTACCTGGAGCGGCCCTACTACATTGCGCCCATCAACAAGGGCAAAAAAGTCTATGCGCTGCTGCGCGACACCCTGCTGAAAACCCAGCGTGTCGGCATCGCCCGTGTGGTGATCCAGACCAAGCAGCACCTGGCCGTGCTGGTGCCGTCCGGTCCGGGCCTGATCCTGAACCTGCTGCGCTGGGGCGCCGACATCCGCAGCTGGGAAGACCTGGACCTGCCGGCCGAAGGCGCCAAAGCTGCGGGCCTGAGCGACAAGGAGTTGTCCATGGCCAAACAGCTGGTGGACGACATGACCGGCAAGTGGCAGCCCGACCAGTTCAGCGACTCCTTCAAGGACGACATCATGGCGCTGGTCAAACAGAAGGTGAAGGAGGGCAAGGTCGAGACGGTGGAGCAGCCTGAAGCGGACGAGGAAAGCAGCGGCCGCTCGGGCGCCAAAATCATCGACCTGACCGAGTTGCTGCAGCGCAGCCTGCGCAACAAGGGCGGCGCCGCAAAAGCGGACAGCTCCGCGGCCAAAGCACCGGCCAAAAAGACGGCGGCCAAAACCGCACGCAAACCTGCGGCCAGGGCCGCGCCGGTGCGGCGCAAGGCGGCCTGACGCTGCATGGCCTCTCGCGCCAAAGTCCCTGCCGACCCGCTCGAGGGCTACCGCAGCAAGCGCGATTTCAGCCGCACGCCGGAACCGGCCGCTGGCGGACGTCGCTCAAAAAGCCTGCGTTTTGTGGTGCAGAAACATGACGCCAGCCGGCTGCACTACGATTTCCGCCTCGAGCTCGGCGGCACCCTCAAAAGCTGGGCCGTGCCCAAGGGCCCCAGCCTGGACCCGCAGGTCAAACGCATGGCAGTACAGGTGGAAGACCACCCGATTTCCTACGCACGCTTCGAAGGCCACATCCCGGACAAGCAATACGGCGCCGGCGATGTGATTGTCTGGGACCAGGGCAGCTGGCTGCCGGTCGGGGATGCGGTCAAAGCGTTGAAGGCCGGCAAACTCAAGTTCGAGCTGCAGGGCGACAAACTCAAGGGCCACTGGACACTGGTGCGCATGCATGGCAAGGCCGACGAACGCCAGCCGCCCTGGCTGCTGATCAAGGAAAAAGACGGGCAGGCGCAGGCGACAGCCGATTACGACGTGCTGCAAGCCTTGCCGAACAGCGTGTTGACCGGCCAGCCGCTCACGCCGAGAAAAAGAGTGACTGCAAAAGCTGCCGCGGCCAGGAAGCCAGCAGCCCGACCCGCCGCCAAAACCCGTGCATCACTGCCGCCGGACGCCATCAAGGCGGCCCTGCCCGCCACGCTGGCACCCGAACTGGCGACACTGGTGTCGGCCGTCCCTGAAGACGACGGCGACTGGCTGTATGAAATCAAGTTTGACGGCTACCGCCTGATGACACGTCTGGATGGCCAGTCGATCCAGTGTTTCACCCGCAACGGCCACGACTGGTCGGACAAACTCCAGCCGCTGGTCAGGACGCTGTCGCAACTGGGCCTGAAGTCAGGCTGGCTGGACGGCGAGATCGTGGTCCACAACAAGGATGGTGTGCCCGATTTCGGCGCGCTGCAAAACGCTTTCGACAGCGCCAGCACCGCGCAGATTGTTTATTACCTGTTCGACCTGCCTTTTTACGCGGGCCACGACCTGCGCGAGGTGCCACTGGTCGAGCGGCGTGATCTGCTGCGCGGCCTGGTCAAGCACGCCGGACTCCATCATCTGCGCTTCAGCGAGACCTTCGACAGCGGCGCGCAGGACCTGCTCGATTCGGCGGCGCGTCTGGGCCTGGAAGGCGTGATCGGAAAACGCGCCGCATCGACCTATGTCTCGCGGCGTTCCAGCGACTGGATCAAGGTCAAGACCCAGTTGCGCCAGGAGTTCGTGATCGGTGGTTATACCGAGCCCCAGGGCTCGCGCACCGGCCTGGGCGCGCTGCTGCTGGGCGTTTACAACGACCAGGGCGAGCTCGAGCATGTCGGCAATGTGGGCACGGGGTTCAACGAAAAAACCCTCAAAAACCTGCTGGCTGCGTTAAAGCCGCTCGGCACCGCCCGCACCGCGTTTGCCGGGCTACCGTCCTCCGTCAAAGGCCACTGGGTGGAGCCCACACTGGTGGCCGAGGTGGTTTTTGCCCAGTGGACGCACGCCGGCAACATCCGCCATGCGGTGTTCCAGGGCTTGCGCAATGACAAGCCCGCACGCAAGGTCGTGCGTGAAACTGCCTTACCCGTGGAGAACATCATGCCTGCAAAAAAAAACGCCACTGCGAAGAAAGCTGCAGCAAAAAAACCTGCGGCCACAAAGCCGGCAGCCGCCCTGCCCCCTGTCAGCACCGGCAAGTTGCGCATCACCCACCCGGAACGTGTGATCGACCCCGGCACCGGCTTCACCAAGCTGGAACTGATCGAACACTACGCACGCGTGGCGCCGCTGATCCTGCCGCACCTCAAAGCCCGGCCCGTGGCGCTGGTGCGCGCACCCGACGGCATCACCGGCGAGCTGTTCTTCCAGAAACATGCCGAGGCCACCAGCATTCCCGGCATCAGGCTGCTCGACCCGAAGCTGGACCCGGGCCACGCGCCGCTGCTGGAGATCGCGTCCGCGCCAACCCTGCTGGCCGCCGCCCAACTCAATGTCATGGAGTTCCACACCTGGAATGCCACGACAAAGGCCATCGGCAAACCGGACCGCATGACCTTTGACCTGGACCCGGGTGAAGGCGTGACCTGGACGCAGGTGCAGGAGGCGGCGCAACTGGTGCGCGCTTTCCTCGAGCAGCTGGGCCTGCCCTGCTTCATCAAAACCAGCGGCGGCAAGGGCCTGCATCTGGTGGTGCCGATCAAGCCCTCGCATGGCTGGGACACGGTGAAGGAATTTTCACAGGCCATCGTGCAACACCTGTCCAGCGTGATCCCGGAGCGTTTTGTCGCCAAAAGCGGGCCACGCAACCGGGTCGGCAAAATTTTCCCGGACTATCTGCGCAACGGCTTTGGCGCCACCACGGTGTGCGCCTGGTCGGTGCGGGCGCGTCCGGGCATGGGGGTGTCGGTGCCCATCGCCTGGGAAGAACTCGCGGGCCTGACCAGCGCGGCGCACTGGAACGCGCGCAACATCGGCGAGCGCCTGGCCACCGGCAATACGCCCTGGCAGGACTACGAATCATCGCGTGTGAGTGTGACGGCCGCCATGAAGGCGATGGCCTTCAAGCCGGTGGCAGCCCGGCCTGCCAGGGCGGGTTCGCGAAAGCCCTGAGCGCCCGCGTGTAGGCGGGCCATCACAGGCGAATGCGTGATCCGCCGACACCGGCGCAGCCCGTCCGCTCTTGAACTGGCGGCGACGCCTGCGTATCGTCTGCCCATGGACTGCCGCTTGTTGCAGCCCCTGCCTCACCCACAACCTTGCTCATTCCGCCGGGAGTCTGTCATGAAACCTGTTTTCCCTGTCCTGACCGCGCTGCTTGCCGTGGTTTTCCTGACGGCGTGCCCCCAATCCAAAACGCCGGACACGCCACCGCTGGTGCCGCAACCCAAAGCCGCGCTGAGCCTGGCGGGCTTGCATTGAACGGTTTGCTGATCCGCTCGCTCGCATCGTCGGGCCTGCTGGCGCTGGCGCTGGCGCTGGCGCTGGGCCTGGGCGCTTGCAGCGGGCTGGTCACCCCGCACAGCGGCGCCTCGCAACAGCTGAGTCTTGATGGCCAGAACTACCGGGTTGAACAGATCACCGCCAGCACCTGGACCGCCACACCCCTGGCAGGACCGACGGACCCGAAACCCCAGGCCGCCAGCCTGGTGCAGGCCATCGAGAAAGTTTCGGGCTGCAAGGTCAGCGACAGCAGCTTCAGCCAGCAGGGCGCGGTGCTGAGCGCGCAGGTGGATTGTGGCGGCCGCCTGAAAAACTAGCAAAAACAGGCGCCAGCCCATGTCAGACAAGCTTCAACAGCTACCAAATCCATAACATCCAAAGCTTTACCAAATGCCGGCCGACAGCCACATCACTTTGCCGGCCGACACGTATGCCGCCTCGGAAGAGCCCCCACACTGGATCCCGAGAACAGCCATTGAACAACAACCCGAGGACAACCCCATGATCATCAAAACCCCGCTGAAAACACTGTTTCTGGCCACAGTGCTCGCTGCTGCCACCGTCCCGGCCATGGCCCAGGTCACCATCAACATCGGTGTCTCACCACCTCCTCTTCAGCAGGAAATGATTCCGGTTCTGCCTCCTACCCAGACCTGGGCCCCGGGCTACTGGGCCTGGAACGGCGACCGCCATGTCTGGGTGCGTGGCCGTGCCATGAACAAACGCGACGGTTACCGCTGGGCGCCCGACAGCTGGGTGCAGACCGGCAATGGTTACAGCCGCCAGCCGGGTTACTGGGTGCGCGACACCAGCTACATGGTGAAAGAGAAAAAGCCGAAAAAGCACAAAAAAGACAAACACGATGACAACCATCCGGGCAAGGGAAACGGCCACGGTCACGGTTCCCGGCACTGAAGCCGCCGCAGCTGGCGCGTAAAAAAAAAGCTGGCCGAAGCCAGCTTTTTTGTTGCCCTCATGAGGCGATCACGACGCCGCCCTGAGCGCGTCGCGCATGGCCTTGATCTGGTCATGGTTGCGCTGCGCGCCCTGCGCCTGGCGCTCGATCAGCGCGCGGATGCCGGATGGCAGGCCATCGTCCTTGAGCGCCTTGCGGTAACGGGCCAGCGCTGCGTCTTCGCCGCGTTCGCACTCTTCCAGCATCGCCAGGTCGGTGTAGCCGCTGAGCGCGCCGCGCACCGAGACCCAGCCGCGATGCAATGCGCCGCTGGTGGTTCCACCCTCGTCCGGCTCACCACCGAGCTGGCGGATCTGGCTGGCCAGTTCAGCGGCCGCACCCCGGCACTCGTCGGCATGGCGCAGCAGCAGCGTCTTGATGTCCTGCGCCTTGACGTGTTCGGCGCATTCGGTGAAGCCGTACTCGCCATCGCGGCTGGATTCCAGCAAGTCATTGAGGGTATCGATGACGTCGTCGTTATCCGCGACCTCACCGGAGCGGCTTCCCGCCAGTTGCTGGTCGACACGCGTCCAGGCAGCGCGGCTGGCGGCTTCTGCCTCCGGCCAGGACAGGCGGGAGTTTTCCTTGCGGCTGTCCCAGTAGACCGACATGTCGCTTTGCGCTTCTTCAAACGTGCCGGTGTAGTTGCTGCGACCATACACGCCCAGGCGGTAAGCCGGCGCATAGTCTTCGTAGCTGCGGCTGCTCTGGTAATACGGCTCACGGCTGTAGTTGTCACGCCAATAGGCTTCCTCAGCGGTCGGGTTGATGGCCTCGGCCACCGCCTTGCCGCCCAGGCCGCCGGCGACAGCGCCAACCACGGCACCGGCCACCGCGCCGACCGGTCCGCCGAGCGCGCCAGCGGCCGCCCCTGCGGCTGCGCCACCGGCGACTGCACCGAGGCCGGTGCCGACCGGATGCGCGCCAGGCGCGTCCGTGATCGGGTCGAGGTTGAGGTTGTCCTTGTCTTTGTAATCGAGTGCCATGCTGATGCTCCTTGGATGAGGGTGGGAATAAAAAACTGCTTCAGTACAGCGTCCAGAAACGCTTTTTTTCGCAGCCAGAAATTCATCCTCAATCGTCATCCGGCAGCCGGTGGTCAGGCAGGGACAGGGGCAGCTGTAGGAGAACGCGCCGTATGCCGGAGGCAGGCCAAACAGCGTCCGGACCGGGTCGGCCTAAGCGTCGAGCTCGGGGTAACGGCGGAAAATGCCGTCCTCGTTGAACGCAATGCGGCGGGTACTGCCGAGGTAGGCCGCGACCCGTTTGTGGCTGCCAACACGCAAGTGCAAGGCCACCACATGGGGGGTTGTCGCCAGCGCGCGTTGCGTGGCTTTCGGGAACGCATACAGCAGGCCGTCCACCAGCTGGAACAGCGACAGGTCGGCGTAACTGAGACGGGCCCCCACCAGCCAGGTGCTGCCGGCAGGGTTGCGCGCCAGCACGGTGTTGAACCAGTCCAGGAATTTGGGAATACGCTGCTCGCGAAAGGCCTTCGCGCGTTTGGCCGCTTCCTTTTTCTGCTCTTCGTAATACAGGCTGGTGGCAATCGGGTGATGCGTTTCATGCACTTCGGCCACCACGTCAGCCACTGTCAACTGAAGCTGGTGGGTCCAGATGCGCGCGGCTTCACTTTTGCCGACCAGGCCCAGGCGCGGACCGAGGTAGAGCAGGATCGCAGCGGTCTGGCCGATGGTGTGCTTGCCATGGACCAGGAAAGGCGGCGCAAACGGCGGCTGCACCAGGCGCTTCGCGGTCATGCGCCGCAAGCTGGCGGCCACGCCCTGCCCTTTGCCCCTGCCGCGCGCCACATCGACATAGTCAGCGCCCGCCGCCTCCAGCGCCAGCCGGACAAACTCGCCACGGCCCTGTATGGTTGGCCAGTAATGCAGCTCATAGGCCATGACGGCGTCCTTTCCGGAACATCAGGCCCGCCGTGCCGCGGCCCCGCCCCGATCTTTATGTTTCCAACAAAAAAGCCCCTCAGCCCATACCGGGAAAGGGGCACCAGCTATTACTTTTATAGCACACCTGCATCCGCCGGCTTCACCACCAGGCGCCACAGCGAGGTGATTTCGGCGGCGCGCGCGGCATGCAGCGGGTCGCTGGCGTCCTCGGCCTTGGGGTGGATGGGCTGCACATCGAGCCGGTGCAGCGCCTGCAGTCCGGCCGCGTCTATCCAGCCCAGCAGCTCGGCGCGTGAACGCAGACCCAGATGTTCCGCCAGGTCCGACAGGATCAGCCAGCCCTCGCCGCCCGGCGCCAGGTGCGCCGCCAGGCCGTCCAGAAAACCGCGCAACATGCGGCTGTCGGGGTCGTACACCGCATGCTCGATCGGCGAACTCGGTCGCGCCGGCACCCAGGGCGGGTTGCAGATGACCAGCGCTGCCGCCCCGTCGGGATACAGGTCGGCCTGCAGCAACTCTACCTGCCCGTCCGGCGCCAGCCTGGCGAGGTTCTCGCGCGCACAGGCGAGCGCGCGCGGGTCGGTATCGGTTGCGACCACGCGGCGGGCGCCGCGGCGCACCAGCAGCGCGGCCAGCACGCCGGTGCCGGTGCCGATGTCGAAGGCCGCACCGCCCGACAACAGCGCGGGCGGCAGCGGCGCCTGCGCCAGCAGCTCCATGTAGTCCCCGCGCACCGGCGCAAACACCCCGTAGTGCGGATGGACGCGCTGCCCGCCCAGGGCGGCAATGGCCAGGCCGTTTTTTCGCCACTCGTGGGCGCCGATCAGGCCCTGCAATTCGCGCAGCGGCGCCACGTAATTGCCCTGTGCAGCATCACCGGCGCCATACACCTCGCTGCAGGCCTGGACCACATCGGGCGCCCGCCTCAGTCCAATGCGGTGCGCCCCGTCAAATTCGATCAGCAGCATCGCCAGGGTGCGTGCGCGTTGTGACTGCGCCTGGCGGTAGAGGTTGAAGGCATCGCGCGGGGATGGCGACGGCGCATCAGCTTTGGCCTTTTTGACCTTGCGGGGCTTGTCGATGCGACGCGCCAGCGCCTGCAGCAGCAGCCGGGCATTCTGGAAATCACCGCGCCACAACATGCCCGTGCCTTCGCTCGCCAGGCGAAAAGCCGCATCGGCGCTCAGCGTGTCATCGGCAACAAGCACCCGTTTGGGCGGCGGCGCTCCGCTTTCCGACCGCCAGTGCGCAGAGCGCTGCTCTCCGGCTTCGCTCCAGACAATGCGGGCGGGCCCGCTCACGCGACAACTTTCGGGGAGGCACCGGAGACAGCTGGCAGGCGCAGGCGGGAGACGGAAAACAACATGAGGGAAACCCGGTCGGTGAACAGAGCGCCATTATCGGACGCGAACCGGGCTGCGCCGGATCAGGGCGCGATAGCGGTGGTGTGGACTAGCGGCTGTCGCGAGCGCTGTCGGCGCCGCTGTCCCGGACACTGTCCTTGCCGTCCGTGCCCAAAGGCGCCAGATCGGACGAGTAAGTGCGGTCGCCGATGGACAGCTCGCTGCTTTTTTGCCAGGCAGCCTCGAATGCCGCCAGTTCCTGGGCCGTGGCTCGTTCGTATTTGCGCATGTTGGACGAACGGATGGCCTCCGGCGTGGCGGCGCTGGAAGGGGCATCCTCAGCACGCTGCGGATCGAAACCCTTGATCTCTTCATTGACGCGCCAGTAAACCGCCGGCACACCGATGCCGTAACGTGACAGCGCATTTTTCCGGATTGCGTCCCCCAGCGCCATCAGCGGACGCTGCTGGCCCTGCTCACCATCCATGAAGTCGGTCGACAGATCGACCATGACCACAAAGCTGTGGCCACGCTTGTCGGCGCGCACCACCTTGAAGCGATAACTGGCACTCAGAATGCCGCGGCTCTCCATGGTGCTTTTGACCGAGTCAAAAAGCATTTCCCGCCGGAACGCCATGCGTTCGTCGAGATTCATCTTGACGGGCCCGGTCTCGGGTCCACCGACGCTTTCGCGGGCGCCTGCCTGCGATGAGGAAAAAAGGCTTTGAAAGAATGACATGGCGGTGTCCGGTGTGGGTTTGTATGAGGTCGTCCGACCTACTTGCAAAACGTCATTCGAGTTATCCGGGGGTTCAGGGCATCTCCCCCTTTGGATCCAATCGTATTCTTTTCATTACAGGCTGTCACGTTCTGATACAGGCATTTTGAACCGTGGTGTTGTGATGAATTTCTCCCGTGAAGAAGCCTCATAAATCTTTAGACCACAGGAAATTCTTCGTTTTAGAACTTTCGCCAGACACTCATCCTGCAACCAGTCCAGTAGGCCGGCTCCCACAGCGTTAAAAGCCGGCAACCGATAGGCGCCATCCCGGGAGATGGTCACACTTGCGACATCAACTTCTGGAGGAAGCCATGTCTTTCGCGCTTTACATGATCGGGTTTGTGATTTTTCTGGGCGGCGTCATCTGGGCCGCTGTGGTCGCGGGTGTTCCGCATCTGTACATCGGCATCGGTGCACTGATTTTTCTGGGCATCGGCATCTTCAGCGCGGTCAGCCGCACACGCAGCAAAGACCCGTCCTGACCGGCAAAGATCCAGCCTGCATCACGCAGGCCTGCGCCGGCCCCCCGCCCCGCTGCCTTGAGGCAACGGGGCTTTTTTTTGGCGTGACCTATTTGCTGCCCAGTCCCATCGCCCGCGAGATCACTTCCTTCATGATCTCGTTGGTGCCGCCATAAATCCGCTGCACACGCGCATCGGCGTAGGCGCGCGTGATCGGGTACTCCCACATGTAGCCGTAACCGCCGAACAGCTGCACGCATTCATCCATCACCTTGCACTGCAGGTCGGTGGTCCAGTACTTGGCCATGCTGGCTGTGGCTGTGTCCAGCCGGTCGCCGGCCAGCAGCTCGGTGCACTTGTCGATAAAGACACGCGCCACCTGCACCTGCGTCTGCAGCTCGGCCAGGGTGTAACGCGTGTTCTGGTAGCTGGCCACCGGCTGGCCGAACACCTTGCGCTCCTTCACATAGTCCACCGTCCAGTCAATGGCCGCCTGCGCCGAGGCCACCGCCGTGATCGCGATCTGCAGCCGCTCCCAGGGCAGTTGCTCCATCAGGCAAATGAAGCCGCGGTTTTCATGCGCCTCGCCGCCCAGCAGCATGTCGGCCGGAACCGTCACATCCGAGAAAAACAGCTCTGAGGTGTCCTGCGCCTTGAGCCCCAGTTTTTTCAGCCGCTTCCCGACCGAAAAGCCCGGCATGCCACGTTCAACCAGCAGCAGGCTGGTGCCCTTGGCGCCTGCCGCCGGGTTGGTCTTGGCCACCACCACCACCAGGTCCGCGTGCCAGCCATTGGTGATGAAGGTCTTGCTGCCATTGAGCAGGTAGCTGCCGTCAGGCTGTTTGATGGCGGTGGTCTTCACGCCCTGCAAATCCGAGCCGGCAGCCGGTTCGCTCATCGCAATCGCCCCCACCATCTCGCCACTGGCCAGTTGGGGCAGGTACTTGCGCTTTTGCGCTTCGGTGCCGTAATGCAGCAGGTAGGGCGCCACAATTTCGCTGTGCAGGCTGTAGCCGATGCCGCTGTAGCCGCCGCGCGCGAGTTCTTCCATCTGCACCACCGAATACAGCTTGTCGGCCCCCGATCCGCCATAAGCTTCCGGCATGGTCATGCACAAAAAACCGTTGTCACCGGCCTTGTTCCATACTGCGCGGTCCACGTAACCCTGCTCCTCCCACGCCTCGTGGAAAGGCGCGATCTCCTTGTCGCAGAACTTGCGGAAGGCGTCACGGAAGGCTTCATGGTCGCTGGTAAAAAGACTGCGGTCGATCATGGGTTCACCTGTCGGATTGAAGGCCGTAGCCCTATTTATGAAAAGCGTTTGCTTGGTGAAATGAATATACTCGTTCCTGAACCCGTTGCGACCACCGTATTCCGCAGGAGCCTGCCATGACCGAAGCATTGATCTACGACGCCATCCGCACGCCGCGCGGCAAAGGCAAAAAGGACGGCAGCCTGCATGAGGTCAAACCGGTCAACCTGCTGGCCGGTGTGCTGACCGAACTGCAGCGGCGCAACGGCTTCGACACCGCGCAGGTGGACGACGTGGTCATGGGGGTGGTGTCGCCCATCGGCGAGCAGGGCTCTGTCATCGCGAAGGTCGCCGCGCTCAAGGCCGGATGGGACTTCCGCGCCTCGGGCGTGCAGGTCAACCGCTTTTGCGCCTCCGGCCTGGAGGCGGTCAACATGGCGGCCCAGAAGGTACGCTCCGGCTGGGAAGACCTGGTGGTGGCCGGCGGCGTCGAGAGCATGAGCCGCGTGCCCATCGGCTCGGACGGCGGCGCCTGGGCGCAAGACCCGGAAACCAACAGCGCCACCGCTTTTGTGCCGCAAGGCATAGGCGCCGACCTGATTGCCACCATCGAGGGTTTCAGCCGCGCCGACGTCGATGCTTTTGCGATGGAGAGCCAGAAGCGCGCCGCCAGGGCGCGCGAGGCCGGTTATTTCGACCGCTCGGTGGTGCCGGTGAAAGACTTCCTCGACCAGACCATCCTCGCGCAGGACGAATTCATCAAACCGCACACCACGCTCGAAGGGCTGGCCGCGCTCAGGCCGGCGTTTGAACAGATGGGCGGCATGGGTTTCGACCAGGTGGCGCTCACGCGTTACCCGCAGGTCGAACGCATCCACCATGTCCACCATGCCGGCAATTCCTCGGGCATCGTCGATGGCGCAGCCGCGGTGCTGGTCGGCTCCGAAGCCGCCGGGAAAATCCATGGGCTGACGCCGCGCGCCCGCATCGTGGCGGCTGCCCTCAGTGGCGCCGACCCGACCATCATGCTGACCGGCCCGATGCCGGCGGCGCGCAAGGCGCTGGCCAAGGCCGGGCTGACGATAGACCAGATCGACCTGTTCGAGGTCAACGAGGCTTTTGCGGCGGTCGTGATGCGTTTCATGAAGGAAATGAAGGTGCCGCACGACAAGGTCAACGTCAACGGCGGCGCGATTGCGATGGGCCATCCGCTGGGCGCGACCGGCGCGATGATCCTCGGCACCCTGATCGACGAGCTGCACCGGCGCAAGCTGCGTTACGGCCTGGCCACGCTGTGTGTGGGCGGCGGCATGGGCATAGCCACCATCATCGAAAGAATTTGATGCCCCTCGACAAGCTCAGGGCGAACGGAGAAGAAATGAAAACCATCAAGTACGAACTGAGCGACGGCATCGCGACCCTCACCTTCGACGAGGAAGGCTCACCGGTCAACACCATGTGTGACCAGTGGCAGAAGGACCTGACCGAAGCCACCGCGCAGGTGCTGAAAGACAGGGAGGCGATACGCGGCATTGTGCTGGCATCGAACAAAACGACTTTTTTCGCCGGCGCCGACCTCAAGGCCACGATGCGGCTGCAAACCTCGGACGCTGCGCAGGTGTTCCAGGAAATCGAACAAACCAAGAAAAACTTCCGCACGCTGGAGACGCTGGGCAAACCGGTGGTCAGCTGCCTCAACGGCACGGCGCTGGGCGGCGGCTGGGAGGTGGCGCTGGTCGGCCACTACCGCGTGGCGGTGGACGACAACAAGATCCAGTTCGGCCTGCCTGAAATCACGCTGGGCCTGATTCCCGGCGCCAGCGGCATCACCAAGATGACACGGCTGCTCGGCCTGATGGGCGCCCAGCCTTTTATCCTGGAGAGCAAGCTGTTCAACCCGCGTGAGGCGCTGGAGCTCGGCCTGGTGCACGAACTGGTCCCCGATGCCGCTGCCCTGCGCCCGGCGGCACTGGCCTGGATAACGCGGCATGACGGCGCCGCCGCACCGGCACACCACCCGTGGGACGACAAGAACTACAAGATGCCCGGCGGCACACCGGCCAACCCGAAGATCGCCGGCATGCTGGCCGTGGCGCCGGCCGTGCTCAAGCAGAAAACCCGTGGCCTGTACCCAGCCCCGGAATACGCGCTGGCCGCCATGGTCGAGGGTGCGCAGGTCGATTTCGACACGGCGCTGCGCATCGAGTCGCGTTACCTGGCCAGGCTGATCGTGAGCCCGGTGGCCAAGAACATGATCAACACCTTTTTCTTCAACATGAACGCGATCAAGTCGGGCCGCTCACGTCCGAAAGATGTCCCGCGCTACAAACCGCAGAAAGTCGGCCTGCTGGGCGCCGGCATGATGGGTGCGGGCATTGCCTGGGCGCAGGCTGCCCGTGGCATCCGCACCGTGCTCAAGGACGTGAGCCAGGACAAGGCCGATGCCGGCAAGGCCTACAGCGCCCGACTCGCACAGGCGCGGGTGGACAAGGGTCGCATGGCCCCGGCTGAGCAGGGCGCCCTGCTTTCACGCATCCAGGCCACCGACCAGGTGGCGGACCTGGCGGGCTGTGACCTGATCATCGAGGCGGTGTTCGAGCGCCGCGATCTCAAGGCCAAGGTCACGCAGCAGGCCGAACCCTTGCTGGCGCCCGGCGGATTTTTTGCGTCCAACACCTCGACCCTGCCGATCAGCGGCCTGGCCACGGCGAGCGCGCACCCGGACAAGTTCATCGGCATCCACTTCTTCAGCCCGGTGGACAAGATGAAGCTGGTCGAGATCATCCGCGGCAAACAGACCGACGATGAAACCGTGGCGCGCGCCTTCGACTACGTGCAGGCGCTGGGCAAGATTCCGATTGTGGTCAACGATTCGCGCGGCTTCTACACCAGCCGCACCTTTGGTACCTTTGTGATGGAAGGCGCGGCCATGCTGGGCGAAGGCATTCCAGCGGCAGTGATTGAAAACGCCGGCATCCAGTGCGGCATGCCGGTCGGCCCGCTGGCCGTGCTGGACGAAACCGCACTGTCATTGAGCGTGCATGTGCTGGACCAGACCCGCGCCGACTACGTGGCTGAAGGCAAAACCTATATCGCGACGCCTGGTGAGTTGATTGTCGAACGCATGGTCAAGGAGTTCGACCGCAACGGCCGGGTCGCCGGTGCCGGCTTCTACGACTATCCCGAGGAAAAGGGCGCGAAGAAATCCCTGTGGCCTGAACTCAAGCCGCTGTTCGAACAAGCCGGCGTGGCCTGGGACATCACGGACATCAAGGACCGCCTGCTGTACCGGCAAGCCGTCGAAACCGCGCGCTGTCTCAGTGAAAACGTGCTGACCAGCGTCCACGATGCCAACATCGGCTCGATCTTCGGCATTGGCTTTCCGGCCTGGACCGGCGGGGCGATGCAGTTCATCTATGGCATGGGCATGGACGCTTTTGAGCAGCGGGCTGGCGAGCTGGCAGCGAAGTACGGTCCGGGTTTTGTGCTCAGCGATCAGGTCAAGGCCACGATCAGCAAGTACCAGCCAGTCTACTGAGCAGCGAGGCTGGCCAGCAGGCCGGCCTTTTGCACCTTGCCCAGGGCGGTTTTGGGCAAGGCATCACAAAAAACAATGCGCTTGGGGTGCTTGAAGCGGGCCAGCTTGCCCTCGAAAAGCCGCATCACGCCGTCGGCGTCCAGCGCGGCGCCGGATGCCCGGACCACCACGGCCACCACCACCTCGCCCCAGCGCGCATCGGGCTGGCCCACCACGGCAGCTTCCCGAATCATCGGGCAGTCGGCCAGCAGGTTTTCGATCTCTGCCGGGTAGACGTTTTCGCCGCCCGAGATGATCATGTCCTTGGAGCGCCCGACGATCTCGTAAAAACCCGCGTCATCACAACGCGCCAGGTCGCCCGTGTGAAACCAGCCGTCGGCAAATGCCGGATTGGCGGGGTCTTTCCAGTAGCCGCACAGCAGGTTCGGGCCGCGCACCCACACTTCGCCAACCTGGCCCGTCGCCACCGGACGGCCCGACTCGTCCATCAGGCGGATCTCGATGTGAAGCCCGGCGCGGCCGGCGGAACCGAGCCGTTGCATGGCCTCGTCGCGGCGCAGGTAGATCGACACCGGTCCGGTCTCGGTGGCGCCATAAACCTGTCCCACCGGCACGCCGCGCGCATGGAAGGCCGCCATCATGGAAACAGGAATCGTCGAGGAACCCGTGGACAACATCCTGAGCGGCGACAGGTCGGTCGCGGCAAACGCAGGGTGGTCGATCACCGCGCGCAGCGTGGCCGGCACCAGCAGCGACAGGCTGGGTCGCCGGCGACCCACGTCGGCCAGCCAGGCGCCGGCATCGAAACGGCTGTGCAAGGTGACCGACGCGCCAGCATGCAGGGCCGGCAGGGTCTGGATGCAGAGCCCGCCCACATGGAACATCGGCAGCGTGCTGAGCACATGGTCATCCGCTGTCAGCTCATGCGCATGGGTGGAGATCAGGCAGTTCCAGACCAGCCCGGACTGGCTGTGCAACACGCCCTTGGGCTGGCCGCTGGTTCCCGAGGTATAGACCAGCAACACCGGTGACGCTGCGCTGCCGTGCAGCGCAGGAGCGCCGCCGCCCGAGGCGGTGCCTGCCAGTTCAGCTGCCGGCAGAAAGTTGCAGCCGGCCTGCACCACCAGGGTCGAGGCGGCGTCCGCGTGCGCCGGGTCGGCCACCAGCAGGCGCACGCCCGCATGCGCGAGGATGGCCACATGTTCCGGTGCCGCCAGGCGGTAGTTCAGCGGCAGCAGGATCGCCCCCAGGCGCGCCAGCGCAAACAGTAGCACCAGCAGATCGGGGTGGTTCAGACCCAGCCAGGCGACGCGGTCGCCAGGTCGCACGCCGGCCGCGTCCAGCGCGGCGGTCGCCGCCTCGATACGCTGCCAGAGCTGCGCATAAGAGATGTCGCGGCCTTCATGGTGCAGCGCCAGCTGGTCCGGTGAACGCCGCGCGTGCCGGTGGATGACCGAAGCCAGATCCATCGCTGATCCAGCTAGAGCACGGCCGGCTCGTCCTGCTCGCCCGGCTCGTACAGGCATTCGCGGCCCAGCCGGTCGATGCAGAGTTCGGCGGTCCACGGCAGCATCAGTGAGCCGCAGCGCGAATCGCGGTACATGCGCTCCAGCGGCAGGCTCTTGAGCATCGACTGCCCGCCGCAGGTGCGCACCGCGAGGCGGCAGATTTCGTTGGCGTTTTCCATGATGGTGTAATGCGCCGCATACAGCCCGAGGCGGATTTCCTTCGAAGGATCAACGCGGGCGGCGCGGGCATTCTGCAGAAAAATCGCGCGGGTCTGCTCGAGCCGGACCTTCATTTCGGCCACCGCGATCTGTTTGGTCGGGTACATGCGGCGCTTGACCGGCGGTGTACCCGGCACCTCGCCGCGCAGGTACTGCACCGTGAAGTCGTAGGCTGCCTGCGCAATGCCCATGTAGGTCGGCGACAGCGTGGCAAACATGTGCGGCCAGCGCAGCGCAGCCTGGGCATACACACCCTCGGGAATCAGGCGCTCGATTTCGGGCACAAACACGTCCTTGAAAATCAGCGTGCGCGAGACCGTGCCGCGCATGCCCAGCGGATCCCAGTCGCCGGTGACGCTGACGCCTTCGAGGTTTTTGTCCACCGCGAGGTAGAGCGAATCGCGCTGCGTGGCGCCCGGCTTGTCCAGCGTGCACAAGATGCCGTAGTAGTCGGCGGCACCGGCCAGCGAGGCAAAAATCTTCTTGCCATTGACGAGGTAACCGCCTTCCACCTTTTTGGCCAGGGTGCCAAAGGGCGCCTTGCCAGCTGCCGCGGCGCCGCCTTCAGAGAAAGGCTGCGAATAAACCTTGCCCTCCTCCACCACGCGCCGGTAATGCATCTTGCGGTGCGCCTCGTGGCTGGCGCGCTGCGCCGGCGTCATGTCGAGGTCGTCGGCGATGAAGCCGGTCCACATGGTCGAGCTCACATGCATGTTCAGCGTCAGCGCAGTGGCGCCGCAGTGCCGGCCGATTTCGGCGGCGGTCATCACATAGGTGGCAAAGTCGGCGCCCCAGCCGCCGTGTTCTTCGGGCACGCAGATACCGAGCAGGCCGGCCGCACGCAGGTCGGCATAGTTCTCGAAGGGAAACACCGCATCGCGGTCGATCTGCTGCGCGCGCGGCGCAAACTTCTCGCGCCCCAGCCGCGAGGCAATCGCCAGCAGCTCGCTTTGTTTGGACGTCAGCGCGCTGTAATCGCCGGCGATCGAGGGCGGCGTGTAGCGGCCGGCCGGTGATGAAGCAACAGGTAAGGCAGACATGGCAGGTCCTCGGTTCAGGTCGGAAAGTGGTGGTTCAAAAAGGCCAGCACCGCGCTGTTGAACAGCGCGGGCCGCTCGATGTTGGCAATGTGGCCCACACCGGGAAGGCATTGGTAGCGTGCGCCGGCGATGCGGCTGGCCATTTTTTCGGCCACCGCGGGTGGCGCGTTGAGGTCCAGTTCTCCGGCCAGGCACAAGGTCGGGACGGCCAGGTCGCCCAACTCGGCCAGCCGGTTGAAGGACACGATGGCAGACAGCGCGGCGCGGTAACTTTGCGCGGGCACGCGGGACATCAGCGCAGCGGCTTCAGCCAGCCGCGCCGGATCGGCGTCGGGCGCAAACATGCCCGGGACTATTTTTCCGGCCAGTCCGGCCATGCCCAGCCCCTGGTCCAGCGGTGCGAAACGGCTTTGCAGGAACTGCTGTTGCCAGCTGCCGTCAGCCTTGCCGAAAGCCGGCGACGTGCTGTACAGCACCAGGCCGTGCAGCAGCGCGGGATGCCGCGCCGCCAGTTCCTGCGCGATCATGCCGCCCATGCTGTGCCCCAGCAACACATTGCGATGTGCGCCGATGTGCACGATCAGGTGCTTCAGCGCATCGGCCAGCAGCAGGTTGGTGCACGGGGAAATGACTTCGGAGTCGCCATACCCTGGCATGTCCCAGGCGATCGTCCTGTAACCTGCTGCCGCCACGACCGGCTGGTTGCGCGCCCAGGCTTCCTTGCCGCCACCCACGCCGTGCAGCAGAAAAACAGCGGTATCGCCCTCGCCCTGCTCGATAAACGCCGGCAGCACCATGGCTCAGCCCAGCTCGCCGCACAGTTGCCCGGCGTCCACCACCTTCAGGCCGTCCAGCGTCACGGTGCAGCCGCGCAAGGGAAGGTCGAAATGCCCCAGTGTGTGCCGTCCGGCCACTTCA